>CAYJKA010000028.1:0-16279 GCA_964370655.1 uncultured Treponemataceae bacterium
ACAACAGTTATTCAAGGTTTAACGGTCGAACGCTTTTATAAAAAATGTATTAAAACAACCTCAAAAATGTAAGACATTTTTCAAATAATTTGGTATACTTTACTTGTGATTTGTACTGTTGAAAAAATGGTTTTTGGCGGAAGTTGTCTAACAAAAATTGATGGTAAAACTGTTTTTGTTGAAGGCGCATTACCTAACGAAACCGTAGAAATAAAAACTATTGAAGAAAAAAAAGATTATTCTAAGGCAATAACTACTCGTGTTATAAATCCTTCTCCTCGTAGGGTTCAACCTTTTTGTCCTGTGTACAGTGAATGTGGTGGATGTGATTTGCAGCACGCAAACTATGAGTATCAATTAGAACAAAAAAAAGGAATTATCATTGATTGTTTTAATCGAAATAAAGTTATTGAAATGCCTGAGATTCAAATAGTAAATGATAAAAACATAGAGTATCGAAGCCGCTTTCAGTTTTCCAACGGGGGATTAAAATCTAAACGGTCAAACGAAGTAATTCCGCTAGGAGATTGCCCTTGCGCGGTAAAAGAAATACGTAGCTATTTACAATCTGATAAATCAGTATTTTTACAGTCTAGAGATAGACTGCAAGTGTTTTCAAGTGAAACGGCAGTTTCTAAAACAGATTCATCTTCGCTTGTTTTTGGTATTGATGGACAAAGTGAATTGTATATTGATATTTTGGGAAAAAAAATTAACTTCGATGTACGCGGCTTTTTTCAATCAAATATTCCGATGTTGGAAAAAACTATTCCACTTGTGTGTAATAATTTAAAAGGAACGCATCTTTTAGATATGTACTCTGGTGTAGGTACGCTTTCTCTTTTTGCCAAGGATTCATTTGAAACAATTACCTTAGTTGAACATAATAAAAAAGCATTGCAATATGCAAAGCAAAATTTTAATTCAAATAATTCTATTACTGCATTTGCCATGACTGGTGAACAATGGGTAAAAAAAGCACAAAAAAAACAATTTGATGCCCTAATTATAGATCCACCTCGAAGTGGAATAGAAAAAGCATTTATGAAATGGCTATGTAATGAAAAAATTCCAACAGTTCGCTATCTTTCATGCGATGTCTCTACTCTTGCGCGTGATGCGAAAAAATTATTGGATGCTGGATATACAATGGATTCATTTTACTTTTTAGATTTCTATCCGCACACAAGTCACATAGAATGCCTTGTATGTTTTTCACACAATAGCGACAAAAAAGCCCTTGTAGGTGGTGGTGAGTGTTAAAAAAAAGCCTATTATATGTTTTCTTTTTTTTCATACTTTTATACTCAGTTTTTTGTGAAGAATTAATCACATCAGAGTGGCAATCCGTAATGGGGGGAGATGTTGTTGCGCCCCCCAAAAGAACAACTTATGGTTTTATTGCGCTTTCTGAAGGGCGCATTATGAACGCTTCAACTGAAAATGGAACAATTATTTGGAGAAGAAATATTAAAGGGCTTCCATCTGAGTTTTTTTCAGTAACACAAGAGAATTTTGTATATATTACTACAGATAAGGCAAAAAAACTTTCATTATATAACCCAGATGGTTCTTTTTTGTGGGAAGTTGAACTAGAGTCACCAGCTATCCAAGACCCCTTACCAGGTAGAGATGGAAGAGTATTTATTTTAGAAGAGAATGCGATTAGTTGTTATGGTGCAAAAGGCATAAAAAAATGGCGAACAGAAGTTCCCCAATCTGGTGGACTTCCTCTTGTAGAAATGAATGATGGTAGCTTACTGTATGTATTAGATTTTTCAAAAAATAATGCTAGTGTTGCCATTCGCTATTCTCCTTATGGCGAAAAGCTTGAAGATGTCCAGTTTATTGATACTATTACCACACTTGAAGAGTATTCTAATGGTGTAATACTTGGTTTTCAAAATGGGTTAGTGGGCAGTTGTGCCGTAATAGATAATGTAACAGAAACAACTGGTTCAGTTTCACATTCTGTAAGCGGAGGGATACCAAGAAATATTGTAATTGGACAAGATGGTTTTTCGGTTCTTTTTTCAAACGGTTATGTAGCTGAATACTCAATTAAAGATCAAACTCTTTTGTGGAATGAAAAGTTACCCTCTGCTTTTACACAAATCGGAATTTCTGTCTCATTTATTGATGGTATATATGTATTTGCAAGTTCTGAATATGTTGCTGCATATCACAGTACAACTTCAAATATAGGAGGTTTGCTAGCATGGGAACGTCACATAAAACCTGTCTCAAAGTCTTTTTTCCCTGTTGTAACCAATTCAGCGTATTTAGTTCTTTCCCATTCAAATTGGGTCATTTCAGGATACAACTTATTAGGCGAGGACGTAACATTTACAGGAGTGGAAGCAGATGTTACGAGAAGCAATGTATCTTACAAAGGTTTTAGGTCAAAAAGTGGACAAAGAGGTACAAGTTTACCTATAATAGCTGAAACCTTACAAAATGGCGAATATGGTGTACAAGAAGCAGAATATAGAAGAACTATAGATATGCATATTGGAGAGTACAGAGAAGAGTATTTTAACTTTTCAAATAATGCTAATATTGCAGAAAAAGCACAGGTTTATCTTGTTGCATCATTGTTTGACACATCTCAGTATACCTATGTTGTGCCATTGCTGCTGAACAATGAAAAAGACACATATTTTATTCAACTTGCATTTGAAGTTGCTTCAAACATTGCCTATGACCCAAATGAAGTTATGTTAAAAGCTATTGAAAATTATTATAATAAAAACAAATCTCGCCTTAATGTTAATGCAGCATTTTCACTATGCGATGCAGTGTATGAAATTTGCCGCTACATGGGCCGACCTGCTCTTACAAAGAGAGGGAAACAAATACTATCAGAAATTATGATAACTAACAGCAATGCTACTGTGCAACAAAAAGTAAGTGAAACATTATATAAATTTATTGAGCTTGAAAATTAAATTAGTACTGGATTTTTTACACATTATAGTATATAATTATGTTCAACAACATGGAGGAATTATGAAGAAAATATGCTCATCTATTTTGATGCTTTTACTCTGTTTACCAATGTTTTCATTAGAAGTAGACCGTTTAGAGCTTGAATCAGCAGGAGATGAAACATCTGTAATATTCGTTAACTATGAAGGACCACACGATATTATAAACACAATTCAAGAAATTGAAAGTATTGGATCTGGTCTTGCTCTGCCTATTAGCGAAGATATCACCGTTCAACAAAATACAGGCGATGCAAGCAAATATTATGTTATACATGCTGTCGACCCAGATACCCCAAATGGTTTAGATGCTGACATTCTTATTCTTGGAGAAAATGCTAATGTAGACCATATCGATAATGTTAGAAGAATTATTGCATCTTACTTGCAATCAGCATATAGTTATAGTGCAGAAGATGCGCAAACTATTGCAGTTTTTACTACAGTTTATAATGCGGTTTACCGTGGCGATATGGATGTATTTACAGAAAAATATAAACCAGTTGTTATTGAAAATCTTACTGCAAATAAAGTAGGGCTATCGTTAAATTATGAAGATTGGCCAGGAAATACGCAAATTGTTATCCCTCTAGCTTCTTTAGATGGTGGCCTTGGAACAGTAGACACAAGTATTATTTCCGACCCAGAAGTTGTAGAGTCTATGCAAGAAGATCCAGGAATGGGGATTGAAGAGCGAAAAGACCTAGTTGAAATTAAAGAAGAAGAAGCACAAATTGCAGAAGAAAAGGCTCAAGAAGCTCAAAAAGAAGCAACTGTTGCTAAGCAAGAAGTTGTTGAAGAAAAAAAAGTTTTAGAAGAAAAGAAAGAAGTAGCTGAAGAAAAGCAACAAATAGCTGAAGAAAAACCAGATGATCCTGTTGCTCAAAAAGAAGCTGAAGAAGCAAAAGAAGAAGTAGAAGAACAAGAAAAGGTTGTTGAACAAGCTGAAGAAAAAGTAATAGTGTTACAAGATGAAGCTGAAGAACAACAAGAAATTGCAGACACAAAAAGAACTGATGCACAAAGTGATAGGGTAGAAATTGCCGAGGATCAACAGCAAATTATTCGAGAACGTGCAGCTTCAGGCGATGAAATTTTAGTATTAACTCATGGGCTAAAAATTGTTGATGAAGGAAGCCTTCTTTCAACATTAGTACTCATTGATACCAAGTCTGGAATTGAAGTTAAAGAATCACCAGTGAATGTTATTAGAAACAGAACAGTTTATTCTTCTGGAGAAGATTATATAGCTGTTGCAGGAACTACAGGTGGTAATGCTGCTGTTCGTCTTGTTAAGCTAGATAGCTTGGATATGGATATTATTGATCAATCTGAAGAAAAACTTGCAATAGATTCTGTCCTTGTAAAAGATGGCGATTTTTATTATGTAGTAGTTGAAGATGGTTCAAAGAAAGTAGTAGCAAAATATGACTCAGAACTTAACCAAGTGTTAAAATCTGATGTAGATGTTTTACCGCAAACTCCAATAACTATTACTGACTTAGGAATAATGGTTACAAATAAAGATGGAATTGCAAAACTTCTTGATGCAGAAACATTAGCCGGTATTGAAAATCTAGAATAAAAAGGAAGAAATTATGAAAAAAATTGTACTACTAGCATTTTTATTATGTGTGATTTTTACTGGATGTGAATCTACACCTGATGCAACTGATACACTTACTTTGCTCCCAAGTGATATATTGGGAACATGGGAACTTCAAAATGAGTTTACCTATAAAGAAGATGGTGTTATATATGGGAAAGCTAAAGATGTATTTATTGTAACAAAAGGATCAATGGAAGATTCTGTTTTTCTTGAAGTTCAATTAACATTAACAGAAGCAACTCAAGATGCGCCAGAAGATTTTCAAGTAGGAGATAGTAAAACTCTGTACTTAAATGAAACTCTTGTTACAGTAAATGGCAATGAAATTTCATTAGATGGTACATCTCCATACATTAATCCAGGAAAACTTAATTTCACTTTTGAAGAAAGTGATAAAAAAAGTTTCTCTTGGGATGGTTTACAATATATAAAAGTTAAATAGAACTTAGAAATAATCTTAAACTGTCTATTGTTGTAGACAGTTTATGTAAAAAAAAGGGATATCCAAAACGGTTTGGATATCCCTTTTTCAGTTTTTAGTATAAAAGCTTAGAAATTAAAATTATCAGGGTCTGCCCCGTATCGCTTATTTTTATTAAGGCTACTAATAAGATTCATATCGTCAGCGCTCAGTTCAAAATCAAATACGTCAAAGTTAGATGCAATTCTATCTTTATTTACAGATTTGGGTAATACAATTATATCTCTTTGAAGGTTCCATCTAATAATAATCTGGGCCACTGTCTTCTTATATTTTTTTGATAACTCAATGAGCGCTTCATCTTTAAGAATAGGAGCTCCTTCTCCACCTAGTGGACTCCAAGCTTGTACTGCAATACCGTTTAATTGGCTGAAATCAATCAATTCTTGGTTAGTCAAATAAGGATGACACTCAATTTGATTTATCATTGGTTTTATTGTAGCAACTTTTAAAAGCTCTTCTAAATGATGAATTTGAAAATTACAAACACCAATTGCCTTTACTTTTTTTTCTTCATATAGCTTTTCTAGTACTTTCCAAGCTTCAAGTCTTCCATCAACAGGCCAGTGAATAAGATATAGGTCAACATAATCTGTATCAAGTCTTTCTAGACTTTCATAAAATGCTTCTTCTCCACGTCTTTGTCGAATATCTTCATTCCATAATTTTGTAGTAAGAAATACGTCCTTTCTATCAATATTACTATTTTTTATTCCAACACCAACACCCTTTTCGTTATTGTAAATCATAGCAGTGTCTATATGTCCATAGCCGCTTTCTAATCCCCATGTAACTGCATTTTCAGTTTCAGAACCATCATTTGATTTAAACACGCCTAAACCAACTGATGGTATTTCAAGTCCGTTGTACAAGGTATTCTTTTTCATTTTTTACTCCTACATTTAAAGATAACCGTGCTTACATCAAAAGTCAAGAAAAAAATTGTATTTTCAATTTTATCTTTTAATAATATTTTTGGCAACTCTTAATAGATTTTCTTTGTCATTCATAGATGGATCATCTATAGTCATTTTTAATAGTTCAGATAAAACAAAACCAACTTCTTTCCCTTTTGGGATCCCTTCAGCAATTAAATCTTGACCATTAACTTTTAAATCCTTAAGGCTAAAAACACTTGGTTCTGCAATTACTTTGTCAATCCTTTCCTTAAACTCAAGGAGGTTTTCACTCCATGGTCCTTTTTGTATGAGCGCTGCGCTATTAGTCATCCCTGATACATCGGCTATTCTTAAATCAAATAAATCTCTAATTACATCTTCAACTGTTTTACCTAGTCCGTCTACTGGAGTTATACGAACAATGAAACGTCTGATAGCTGCATTTGTCCAACTTGATTCATAGTGAAACATATGATGTTCGACAAGGTGACTAACATACCTGCAAGTGTTTTTTGAAAAACGCAGTCGCTTTAATATATTGTATGAATACTCACTTGATACCTTTTCGTGATTAAAAAAAGTTATTTTTTCTTCCTCTATTCTTCTTGTATCTACTTTGCCTATATCGTGAAAAAGAGCTGCAAGGCGTATGTATATTTCTTTATCGTTGTTTATACGTGCATAATCGCATGCATAAAATAAATGGTCTAATACATCAAATTGATGAAACCCTCTTTTGTCTGCTTGTGTAACACCTCGCGCTTTTGTAAACTCTGGCAAAAACAAGTCTAAAATGCCAGTGCTTTCCATAAGCTTTAATCCAATTGATGGAGTAGGTGAAGAGAGTATTTTTATAAACTCATCTCTAAATCGCTCAATGCTAATTTGCTTTGTAATAGACAGGGTTTTTGGTATTGCATTGAGAGTGTTTTTTTCGATATCAAAACCCAATTGGCTTGAGAATCTTATTGCACGAATAGGGCGAAGACCATCTTCAGAAAACCTTTCTTCAGCTTTACCAACTGTTTGAATGCATTTTTTTTGTATGTCTTTTTGTCCATTAAAAGGGTCGTAAATATTTCCTGTTTCTAAGTTAAGTGCAATGGCATTTATAGTAAAGTCGCGTCTCGATAAGTCTTCTTCAATACTAGACGTATAATGAATGCTATCAGGATGTCTTCCGTCTGTGTAGGTACTTTCTGTTCTAAATGTAGTGACTTCAATGTGTTCGCCCATAAAGATAACCGTAACCGTACCATGATCTATTCCTGTTTCTATAACGTGTGAAAATAGAGAACTTACTTCTTGAGGGCTTGCATTTGTTGCTAAATCAAAGTCAGACGCTGTTTTCCCTCTAATCATATCTCTTACGGCACCACCTACAAGCCAAGCTTCAAAACCTGCATTGGTGAAAAAAGGAATCATCTTTTGTAGAATAGCTGGAACAGCTAGCTTTTTTTTCATACTCTTAGTATAACATATTTTAAAACTATTGTGAACAAGATGCCTTTTCTCAACGTTAAAAATAAGCTATAATACTGTCTATGAATGTTTTAATTTTTACTGGCGGATTGCATCCTTCAAAAAAAGAGTTTGAAGCATGTATGCTAAATTTTAATAAACCTGATTTTGTCATAGCAGCTGATTCTGGCTTTGACACAGCACTTTCCTTTGGAATTTCCTGCGATCTAGTAGTTGGAGACATGGATAGCATAGTGCAAAAAGATATATTAAAAAAGCTACCAAAAGGTAACGTTAAGGCTTTTAATACGGACAAAGATTTTACCGATACAGAACTTGCGCTTTTTGAAGCACAAGAACATGGAGCAACAAATATAATTCTTGTAGGTGGAGATGGAGGAAGATTAGATCATACACTGGCATTATTAAAGCTTTTTAAGGGAAGTGTGTATCCCAATATTTGGATGTGTAAAGAGCAGGTTGTGTTTTTGCTTAGCGAAGGTATAGATAGTTCCATTGATTTTTTTCTACAAAAGGATGATACTTGCTCAGTTTTTTCCGTATTTGATACAGGTTGCATACATTCAAATGGGCTAGAATGGCAGCTAGATGGACTAAAATGGAATGAAGGTGCATATAGCGTAAGTAATAGAGCAAAGAACTTTTCAAAGCCAATTCATTTAGAAGTTATAAAAGGGCATTTTTTGCTACTAGTTCCTTTTTCAGTTAATTTGTATAAAACACAACTATAAAAGATACTATATTATTTATTGCATGGGCTGTACAGGTTGGGAAAATATTTTTATATTTAATAATTGCTATTCGAAATACTACACCTGAAAAAAAAGCAGTTATCATTGCAACAACCCCTAGGTAACAGTGACCAATTGCAAAGAATGATATAATTATACACTCTAATATAAGTGTAATAATTTTTTGGCTTCTAGTTGAAAGTACCTTATTTTGAAAAAAACTAAATACAATATTGCGTAACTTTAATGGTAGATATAAACGAAATAGCACTTCCTCAAAACAAGCAAGAACAATTATTGAGAATAAAAACCAAGCCCATGCCAGAAAACCTTGAGGGGGTATGGCGGTAAGCTCTGCAACTCGAATGTTAATGAATTTTGCTAAAAAACTAAAGACTAAAGCTATACATACTATAATTATATATACAAGTATACCTTGCGCAATATATTGTGGTATTTTGTTCCTCTTTATTGTTATTTGATTGTTATTCGTTAATATTCCTTCATCTATAAGGCGCAAAACTAGGTAAATTGATAACAGTATGCGTATGAAGACTGTGAAAAAATCATAGGATAAGTCTAAATTTATAGCAGTATCATGCTCAACAAGCAAAGAAGGAGCAACAAAAATGAAAAAAACTGCAAAAAATTCAAAAAAATCAAGAAATAAGTATTTTTTTTTCATATAACCTGTACTATAATAGTATAATAAAAGGAAGATTATGTATACACTTATACCCATATTAATTATATTATTTTTTCTCTTTGTAATAATACGTTTAATAGTTATTTTTTCATCTGTTATTTCGTTTTATGCATGTGGTTTGGATGCAGGGTTTTCTTTGTCTGATATTCATCTATTATGGAGATTGAGTGCATCAGTTGATATTGAGAATCCAAACTCACTTTTTATTTCTGTTGGAGCCATAGACAGAAGTATTGCACAGATTAAAAAAGAAGCAAAAATTGCAAATACAATGGACTCAAAAAAAACGCAAAAACTCTTATCAAAGTTATATGAATATAGAACAAAGGTGGACTTAGATCCTAGAAAAAACAAAGGTATAAAATCAACAAAATCAATTGCCATTGGGCAACGTTTGCATGTGTTACTTCCTGGTTATGGTATTTTTTCTTCACAAGTTCTTAACAATGGTAGAGAGCTTTCTATCTCGCTTCCATTACGTAACAAAAAAGTTGTTGTTGCTAGCAGTGACTGGGTAAAAAAAGATATTTCAGTTTATTTTTATCGTCATGACGATGCTTCATATGTGTTTGATGCTAAAGTTAGAAACTCTATGCAATTTGGAAGTTATGTAAGTTTGTACTTACCTCATACTGATAAGGTTTTAAGGACTCAAAAAAGGGCGGTAATCCGATGTGAGTGCAACATACGAGGCTTTTTATTTGTGCAAGCTTTAGAGGTAGACTCAATTGACGAAGCAAGTCTTCCTGGATTAAAATGTTTGGTTGAAGACATTTCTGAAGAAGGAGCTTCTATACGAATTGGCGGGAAGGGCAAGAAAAATCTTAAATTACGCCTTGAATTTTTACTTAATAATGATGTTATAAGCATGAATGGTGTTGTACGTTCGGTTGAGTACAATGAAGAAATGAATGTATCACGTCTTCATTTTCAATCACTAAGCTTAGATGATGAATCTCGCAATTCAATTTTAACGTATGTGTATACTTTTTTAGTAGAGAACCGAGACGGTGTTGCACAATCTAATCAAAATGGTTATACTACAGGTGTTAGTGTTGCTCCAAAGGCAGCTAAGACACCATCGTTTAGTTCATCTGAAGTTGCAGAAAAGAAGATGGCTGTAGAGTCAATGTTAAACACTGGCATGTGATCACATACTGAAAATATGATTGGGGAAAAATATGAAACGGAATATAGTAACTTGGATTATAGTATTATGTACTTTTTTATCAACACAGGCTTTTTCACAAAGTAATGACTCACTTGAAAAGCTTTTCGTAATGGGTAACATTATTGAAAAAACTCAATTGATTAGTTCTGCAAATGAAGATGGAGAAGTTCATACTGAATTGTGGAATCAAGCCTTTTCATTTATAAATACAAATTACAATCTCTTATCAGACTCAGAAGATTTTATTACTTTGGCCAGAACTGTTGTGCAAAAGAGTAGCCTAAATAATTTAGATAGCTTACTTGAACCTATTAAAAATTTATTTACAATTACAGATGAGCCTGCAATAATTTTAGATTTACTTGCTGTCTTTTCCTCTATAACTGTTGAAAATGATGAAATAGTTATACTAGTGAATAGCTATGCTTTAAGTTTATTAGAGCAAGGTAGTGATACAAATAAGGATATGCTGTACCTAACTTTGGAAGTACTAGGTAATTTTGCAAGCCCATTATCTTTTCCTGTTTTGTTTCAAGCGTATGCCTATGGCAATGATAAAGAAATATCTGATATTGCATTATCATCTCTAATACAGTTAGAAAGCGGAAACGAAAATCAAATACGCTCTCTAATAGAAAATGGTAACCCAAGTGAAAAATACTATACACTACAAATTGTTTTAAAAAATTCAAAAAATTCTGATTTTTTTAAGGCAGAAATGTCAGAAAAAGCGCTGGCAAGTACTATAATACTTACAGACGATGTTTCCACTGTTGATGACTTTACAGTAAACTTGCAAATGGAAGCAATGCGAGAATTGCAGCGAATATCATGGACGCGTTCTGCAAGTTTAATTACAGACTATTATATTGTTGCAAAAAAACAATTTGAAGCAGGATTCTTGGATGAAGTATCTTTTGTAGAAGTTATACAAGCTTTCACTGCTTTATCTTCTAGTAATGCAGGACAGCATCTAGCAGCATATCTTGAAGAAATAAATAAGCTTCAAGAGGAGAATATCGCCTACAGTGAGTCTGTAGTACTTTCTGTTATTCAATCTCTTGGCTTGTTAGGTGATAAAGTTGCTTTTGATGCTTTGTTGTACACAACGTACTTAGAGTATCCTGAGAACATTATTTTAGCAGCAAGAGATGCGCTTGTTGCATTGAAGTGGTAAAAACAAAAAACAGTTTATTTTTCTCTCCGAGCTTTTTAGTAGCGCTTACAATATCATTATTAGTATATTCAGGTCTACTACCTGTATCACAGCGCGATAGATTAGTGTCGTTTCTTCCCATAAACGAAGTTGAAAAAATTGAAGGTGTTATTAGAAATAATCCAACTAAAACATCAAATGGTACATATTACTCAGTACAAGCTAATACAACCTTAACTAGTAATAAAAAGGCTGTTTCAGAAGCAGAAGGAACAGTACAGCTTTTGATACCTACGGAAATGGTAGAAGCTTTATATCCAGGTAAATTGTACTCAAGTCAATACAATGAAGCTGGACAAATAGTACCTATTATTGAAAATGGATTATTATTCAAGGCAGATGTTCAGAATATAAACAGCTATGAAGACAGTTCGCAAAAAAGGCAATCATACCCACTTTACATTGTAAAAAATATCTATCAAATGGGGTGGGTGAATAATTTTGCTTATATTCGTACCATTATGAGACTTGAGTTTAAGCGCCTTTTATATGCTTGGGGGGATGCAGGTGGTCTTTTGCTTGCATTACTTTCTGGTGCACGAGAATATACCAATGTAGACATTGCAGAGGGTTTTAGAAAAGCTGGTCTTTCTCATATACTTGCACTTTCTGGTATGCATTTGTCTTTATTTGCTGGCCTGGCACTTGGTGGAGGTAAACTAATAGCTGGTAAAAGGGTAGGTACTATTTTTTCTTTTTTTGCAGTAATAGTTTTTGTGTGGTTTGCAGGACTTTCACCATCCTTGTTTAGAGCATTTGTATGCAACAGTATAGCACTGTTATTGAGTTATTGTTCTCTACCAGGTGTTTCTGGAAATACAGAAGTAATATATCGGTTTATTAGTCCATCATTTACAAGTATTCGACTTTTGAGAATTTTGTCGCTTTCGTTTATTATTCATGTGTGTCTTTTTCCTCAAGATATGTTTACTCCCGCTTTTATGTTATCCTACGGAGCTCTTGTAGGAATTGCACTTTCTGAATATCTTATAAAACCATACATTGTTCGTTTTCTTCCACAATTTTTAACAAGTCCTCTTTCTGCAGCCATTGGGGCGCAGCTTTGTACCAGTCCTGTAACAATTTCGCTTTTCGGGACATTAATGCCAATTGGAATTCTATCTTCAGTAATTGTTTCGCCAATTGCACTTGCTTTTTTAGTGATTGGTATTTTTTGTATACTAATATGTATTGCTATCCCCTTTCTTTTATATCCAATTGGTGATATAATAAGCGGTATATATTGGTTTTTAGAATGGATTGTGTTGTGGTTTGCGCAATTTCCACCAATTTTGTTTTGATAATAAGGATATGTGTATATGAGTATTAAAATAGATTATAATTCACCTCAAGCTTTAAAAACATTTTTAGAAAGTCGCGATATGGCGATGCAAAAAAAGTTTGGTCAGAATTTTTTAGTGAATGCAAGTGCAAGGGAAAAACTTTCTAATGTGCTAGAAGTTACTGACGGTATGAAAGTGTGGGAAATTGGTCCAGGGCTTGGTGCCTTGAGTGAGGGTGTGCTAGAACGAGGAGCAAATCTTACCGTATTTGAAATTGATAGAGGTTTTGCTTTAGCATTGCATGACATTTTTGAAGACTATGAAAATGAAAAAAAGTTTTCCTTAGTACTAGGTGATGTTCTTAAAACATGGAAAAATGAATGCAAAAATGGCTTGCCAGAGAGGCTATGTGGAAACCTCCCTTACAATATTGCTGCGACAATAATCGCAGATACAATAACTGAAGGTATTCGCTTTGATCGTTGCGTTTTTACCGTTCAAAAAGAAGTAGCTTTACGTATGGCTGCATTACCTGGAACAAGCGACTACTCATCTTTTTCTGTTCTTTGCCAATGGGCCTATGACATTTCTCCTATAATGGACTTGTCAGGAGGAAGCTTTTGGCCGAGACCCAATGTAGATTCTAGATCAGTGCTATTTACAAAAAAAGAAAATTTTCCAAACTGTAAAAGCCCAAAGCATTTTATGAAACTTCAGCGTTCTCTTTTTGTTTCAAGAAGAAAGACAATAAAAAACAATTTAAGTAAGTTTTATTCAAGTTCAGACAAAGCTGAGGAAGTACTTCAAAAAGCTGGAATTGATGTAAGTGTAAGAGCTGAAAAACTTAATGTTGAAACTTTACTGCATTTGAGCGATGTAAGTTTTGATTTGTTCGGAGAACTATGAGTATAAAAGACAATATAGAACAGTTACAAGAGAAGATTCATAATGCCTGCTACAAAAGTGGACGAAAAACAGATGCTGTTAAATTATTGGCTGTAAGCAAGTTTCATCCTCTTGAATCAGTGTTAGAGGCCTACAACTGTGGTTTACGCTATTTTGGAGAAAATAGAGTACAAGAAGCTGTGCAAAAATTTGGTGATGCCAATTTATCTGATTTAGAATTACACCTAATTGGCTCATTACAGCGCAACAAAGTAAAAAAAATTTTACCAATAGTTAGTTGTATTCAATCTGTTGATAGAATTGAATTATTACAAGAAATTGCAAAGTATGAAGATTTTAAAAATATAAAACTTTTATTAGAGGTTCATACTGGAGAAGAATCTAAAAGCGGTTTTTCTTCTGTACTTGACGTAGAGAACGCTATTCGGTATGCTACAGATAATGGTTTAAATGTAACTGGTTTTATGACAATGGCACCTTTTACCGATGATACAAAGGCAATACGAAAGTCTTTTATTCAATTAAGAGATGTTTCTAATATTATGAAAGAGACATTCCCAAAGCTGTGCTTATCAGAATTGTCAATGGGTATGTCAAACGATTTTGAAATTGCAATTGAAGAAGGTGCTACATTAGTAAGGGTAGGAACAGCTATATTTGCAAACAGATAATATGAGGAGATATTTTGCTTAAAAAAAGAATAGTTTGTATTTTACTACTAAGCTGTTTTCTTACAAATATATTTTCTCAAACGGTAATTGAAATTGAGCCATATACTCAAGATAATATACCATCTTGGGCTAAAGATACAAGGCGTATGAGTATTGTTTCACTAGGTTCTTTACCGTTTACAACCTTAGCTACAACGTTAGGTTATTCTGTATTTCGTTATGCTGCAAATGACTTTAATGCTGATTATATTCCAAATCCTTTTCCAACTTCTTCAACTGCGGCAAAACTCAACAGTGACGAGCAAATTGGAATATTAATAACAGCAGCTTGTTTAAGTTTAGCAATTGGTATTGCAGATTTTATTGTTGTTAAAACAAAGGAAAATAGGGAAGCTGAAAATAAACAGCGAGAGCAAGATGAACGCGTAATAATACAAACAAGGGAATTAAAAAGCAAATGAGTTCAATAACATTTATCGCAGAAAATATAGAACCTGTAAGACTTGATTCTTATGCAGCTACGGCACAGGGAATTAGTCGTTCAAGATTAAAAAATGGTTTAAAAACACTAACGGTTAATGGGAAGAGTGCAAAACTATCACTCAAACTTACGGGAGGCGAAAGTGTCTTCTTGGAATGGGATGATCCTGTTCCCGATAGAATTGAAGCGCAAAATATACCTCTATCTATTATTTACGAAGATGACTATGTTTGTGTTATTGATAAAGAGCAAGGAATGGTAACTCATCCTGGCGCTGGAAATATGTCAGGAACACTTGTTAACGCACTTATGTATCACCGAGGGCAAGATGATATTGAACTAAATGAAGAAAATGCTGAAGTTTCTCTGCGTTCTGGAATTGTACACAGACTAGATAAGGACACTTCTGGTGTACTTATTACAGCTAAAGATAGAGACTCTGAAGTTTTTTTACAAGAGCAATTTAAGAATAGAAGGACACAAAAGGAATACATTGCAATTGTGCAAGGTCATCCACCTCAGCATTCTGGCTCCATTAAAACACAAATTGAACGTTCTCCAAAAAATAGAAAATTATTTACCGTAACAGATGACAAAACCCGTGGTAAGTTTGCCCATACAAAATATCGCTGTGTTGGTATTTATGGTCCATATTCTCTCCTACGACTAAATATTAAAACGGGGAGAACGCACCAAATACGTGTTCACTTAAAGCACCTTGGATGTCCAATTTTAGGAGACCCATTATACGGTAAAAAAGATGTAGTGTTTCCAAATGCTACGTTAAAACTCCACGCAAGAAGATTAGGAATTAGGCTTCCTCCAAATTCAAAACCTAGTGATGATATTTTTGGAAAAATAACAAGTCCTGTGTACAAGTCGCAGCGAATTGAAGATTTTATCTTTTTTACATCTAGTACTCCAAAGCATTTTATGGACGTACTAAGGGGTTTAAAAGAGAAGTTTGAGCGTAGCCAGTTTGCCAATTATTAATTAATAATGAATAATTAATAATTTCAGATAGGTGTGTGGTGTCATACCGAGCGTAGTCGAGGTATCTTTTTTGTAGCATAAAGAAGCGCATATTTTAGAAGGAAGGCATGATAAACATACATATAATTTACAATGATGAAGATTTTCTCATAATTGATAAGCCTTCTGGGCTACCGTCTGCGCCATTGACTGAATATGATACAAAAAATGCGTTTAGTATCGCCTCAAAAGATTTTCCTAATGTGAAAAATGTGATTGGTAAAAAGGTAATTGAAGGCGGGCTTGTTCATCGTATTGATAACGATACTCGAGGCCTTTTACTTATAGCAAAAACACAGTGTTTTTATGATGCAATTATTGCCCAGCAGCTCAATGGTGAGTTTGTAAAATACTATACTGCCTATTGCATAGATAAGCGAGAAGGGGTATCACATTTTAAAAGTCCACCATTAACCGTAGCTTCTCGTTTTCGATTTTTAGGAGAAGGCAGAAAAAAAGTTGAGCCAGTATTTGAACACTCAGGTAGGGCTGCTCAAAAAAAAGCAGGTAGCAAACTATACACTACAAACATTGTGAGTATTGAAGATGTTTCGATGCCTTTTGAAAAGAATTGTGTAAAGGTGAGTTGTACTATAAAAGAGGGTTTTCGACACCAAGTTAGAA
>CAYJKA010000029.1:0-16221 GCA_964370655.1 uncultured Treponemataceae bacterium
CCTTTTTTCTTTCCCACTTTAAATATTAACACACATAAAATTGCCAAATATATTGCTGCAAGACCAACTACAGCTAACGGCATCATTGGAGAGCGAGGAGCCATTCCAACAAGTAATAATACTGGTAATGCGAGGAGAATACCTGTTCCTGATCCTGTTATAAGGTTGTTTGCAGCAGGAGATTCGTATAGAGGGTCAATTTCTCGAAGTAACAATATACCAGAGCTTACCGTTCCAGTCATCATCCCAAACATTGATACAAAACCTTGTTCTTCGTATCCTTTATAAAGGCTTTTACTTACTAGGCGAAGGAAAATAAAGGTTGTTACACCTCCTAGAATACTGATTAGCAAAAATGGTACCCACAGCCCTTGAATTTCACCAATATTTATAGAACCAATACCTGCTATTATCATTAAGTCAAATGCATACCCAGATATTCTGTTTAGAAGGTAGTTGTTTTGGTATTGATATTTTATCACTTTTTTTTCACGTAATTTTGCGAAAATTGTAGCAACCAACATAGCAACACCTATACCAATCATGAAGTTGAATCCCATAATTAGTGGGTTTAATAAAGATTCCATGCTTGGCGCATATTTTGTGATATTTGTTGTTGCAGCATACATTATGCCATATGTTACGGCGTATACTGATAATACCAATCCCATTTGAACTGAAAATTTGTCAACAGATTCTGCAATTGGGATTTCACCTTCACATTGGAATGTATCTGTTGTTATTTCTGTTACCTTGTGTGTAAAGTCAGTTTTATTTTTTTCGCTTTTCTTTTTTAGTATATTTAGGTAACATACACCAACTATACAAGCACAGAGGAAGCCTGCAGCAGCTAGTGCTAGTCCAAACGACCTTCCTCCTACAAATCCTAGAGATTCGTAAGAAGATCCAATGTTGTTTGCTTGTCCTGGTCCTTGTCCATATGCCATGGGAAGAAGAACACCAGCTGCTCTAAACATATCTGGCATAAATGTGTAAGAAAGCCCAATTGTAATTATAAGACCTGTAATTGCTTGTACTATGTACGATCCCACAATTACAGCACCATTTTTAACGGCTAATAATCCTTCTCCGGCTTCTTTTATACCAGACTTTTTCTTAACACGTAGAGAAAGGGCTATAAAACCTAGTCCAATCCCGTGGTATGTTAGTGTTTCTAGAAACTTTGTTTCAATGTTTAGCAAACCTGTGCTTCTTAAGAAAAGAAGTAAAAACCCTGCTAAAACTGCTGTTGGCATCAACCATTTTTTTATAAACTTAATTCTTGTTCGAATGGTGTTAGAAACCAATAATAAAATGCTTACTACTCCAAGTTGAGCTATGAAGCTCCAAAGCTCTGTGTTTTCTGCGGTTATTTCCATATATTCTCCTTTTATGTGGATGTTTTAGACCTTTTTTCCCATTAAGTATCTGTATGTTAGAATATAAATTCTTGCACATGGAAACTGTTTTGAAAAAACTTGATAAATTTCGTTGTTTTTAGTAGTAAATACTAGTGTTCTTCTAAAAAACATTTCAAAGTTATTTATGTTCTCAAAAGAGTGTTCTACGTTCCCTACCTTTATTTTGTCCTTATACATTTCAAGCTTGCCTTCGCATATTAATGTTTCATTATGGTCTATATCTACAAGTTTTAGTTGTACATAGTCATCTTTAAGAATTGGCATTGTTGGATTTGTTTCTACAAAAGAATCAATATGTTTGTATAATTGTTGTTCTTGCCATTCATCCCATTCTGAAACTTTTCTATATTTAAAATCTCCTTCTATATATCCATATTCTGAATATACAGCCTTTGCATTGCATTTTTTGCACCAAAGAGAGTGTTTTTTTGATGCAATACTACTTAAAGCATTGCAAGAAGGGCATACATAAAGGGCTGATTCTATGCATTCTGCTCTTTTTGAATTTTTATACGCTATAGGATTTTTGTCTTGAGTTTCATAAGCATCTTCGTATAGATCGTCGTTTATATGCTTTGTTATTTCTTCTGCACTCATGTTTTTTAATTGTTCTTTTGTATAAACATTAATAACACGGCCACTTGTCTTTCCTCGTCGAACCAAATCGCCCCATCTTGGAGTTGAAAAATAAAGTCCTTCAAACTTAAACGTTACAAGGCTTGCTCCAGATGTTTTTGCTAATTTTCCAATTGCCGTTGCAACAGGTGCTGTGCGTCCGTTAAAAGACCTGTTTCCTTCGGGAAAAAGGCTGCAGTTGTGACCGTCTTTTAAATGGCGTATAAGCTTCATCATAGCAGTTACATCGCTTTTACCTTTTACTTTAGAAATAGGAGCCCAGAGTTTTTTTACAATCCAGGAAAGAAAACCCAGTCTAAAAACATTTTCTCCTGCCAAAAAGTACATTTGCCTTCGAAAGCTTAAACCACAAAGCCATGGGTCTAAATTGCTGCAGTGATTTGCTAATACTAAATAGTTACCTTCAATTTCTGGAGCTATATCATGAGAGTAACCATACAGCCATTTTAAAAAAGGACGCAAAAAGCTGAGTGTTATCGTCCATTTTTTTTGCAGTTTTTCGTGTTCAGTTTTCATTATGCATTCCTTTTCATTGCTGTAATTACAGATTGTATAGCATCAGTTTGAGCCTTAATTACCTCATCGCACCATTTGTCAAATTCTGGATCTTCTTTTTGTAATTCTGGGTGAGAAAGCAAGTAGTTTATAGTTCTTTTTATTCCTTCGTCAAAACGTATTGTAGAATGGAAACCCGGTACAAGTCTTTTTAATTTTGTAGTATCAAAAACAACAGAATTTGCTTTATCTCCTATTAAGCTTCCTTGTAAATCAAAGTTGCTACAAGATGCCAAAAACTCGGATGAAACATGGACGGCTTTTAGAGAAACTCCTAGTGCCTTTGCAAAACATTCATAAATTTGATTCCATGAGAGGGTTTCATCGCCCATAATTTGGATAGATTCGCCAAGGGCATGTATGTTCCCTACTAAGGCGCAAAAAGCTCTCGCAAAGTCTTCAGCGTGTGTCATTGTCCATAGTGAAGTTCCATCTCCATGAATAATTACTTCTTTTCCTTCAAGCATGCGTTTTACAATTTGCCAGCTTCCATTTTTTCCATGTACTCCCAAGGGAATAGACCTTTCATCGTAGGTGTGACTTGGTCGTACAATGGTTATTGGAAAGCCTTCTTTTCTATATTTGTCTATTAAATATTCTTCACAAGCTATTTTATTTCGAGAGTATTCCCAATGGGGATTAGAAAGAGGTGTGCTTTCAGTAATTATGTAGTTGGAAAGAGGTTTTTGGTAAATTGATGCAGAGCTAATAAAAATAAACTGTTTTGTTTTGTCCTTAAAAACTTCATAGTCTTTTTGAACGTGTTCTGGAAGGTATGCAATAAAGTCAATTACCGCATCATATTTTTCGTTTAAATCTAATACAGAAAGAGCCACCGTAGAAAGTTCTTTTTTATTGTATGAATCAGCCGAAAGAAACGTTAAAGTTCCTGCCTGTGTACGTTCTTTTGAACAGAGTTTTGTTAAGTACTCAATTCTATTGCCTCTGTTTAAAACAAAAACATCATTGCCACTGTTAAACAGTTGCTGGGTGATGCGAGCACTTATTGTCCCACTGCCACCAATCAATAAAATTTTCATACTAGAGTCTAAAGCATAATTGGCAAATTTGTCAATATAAAAAGGCTTAGTTTAGAAAATTTTAATATATTCTCTATTAACTTGAATAAATAATTGATTTGCTTTATGCTGAAATATATGAATATTACGAACTTACTTTTTGATATGGATAATACCCTTTATCCAGAGTCTAGCGATATTGATAAAAAAATGAATCACAGAATTGTTTCGTTTGTCTCTGATTTTTTGAATGTTTCCTTTTCGGAGGCCTCAGTATGTAGGCAAGAGGGGCTTTCTCGATATGGCACAACGTTAGAATGGTTAATTACTGAAAAAAAGCTTAGCGACACAAAAGGATACTTTTCCTATATACATCCTCCATGTGAAAAAGATGAAGTAGCCTTTGATCCTAATTTGCGACCTTTTTTGCAAGGACTTTCAAAAAAATACCATATGACTGTTCTTACAAATGCTCCAAAAATACATGCAGATTGCATTTTAAACCATTTGCAAATTTATGATTTGTTTGATGGCGTGTATGATTTAGAGGATAACAATTTTTTAGGCAAGCCACATAAAAATGCTTATTTAAAAGCTATCGAAGAAAAAGGTTTTACAGTAGATGAAACGCTGTTTTTTGATGACCATTTAAAGTATATAAAAGGCTATGCAGCTATTGGGGGAAAGGGTGTATTGATTGACCAACAGGGAAAATATAAATCAGAGCGAACAGAAGATTTAGGTGCTTTTGCTATAGTGCAATCTGTTTACGATATCTCGCATTTGTTAGAAAAGGATAGCAAAATTTAGAAAGGTTTTTTAATTATACTTAATTTATTAAATATAATTGGAAGAAGAGAAGAAAAAGTCAAGAATTTTTTTGTGTCTAGCAATACTTGATATTGACAAGCAACACAAAGCGTGTGATAATTAGTACATCGCGAATTAACGCGTAAAACTCTTTGACCACGTTTAAATGTGGGCATTTTTTCAGTAGGAGGAAAAAATGAAAAAAAGTATTGCTATTCTTTTAGTATTAGCTATGGTAACTGGGATTGTTCTAGTAAGTTGCGGCGGTAGCGGTAGCGACGACGTAGTTCTTAACAAAGACAAACCTGTTGTATTCTTTAACAGACAACCATCTGATCCAACAACAGGTGGTATTGACATGGATACAATGAATTGGAATGAAAAAACTTACTATGTAGGTTTTGATGCAGCTGGTGGTGGAGCAGTTCAAGGTAAACTTATTACTGATTACTTAGCAGCAGCAGATGCAAGCTTAGACAGAAATGGCGACGGAATTATTGGTTATGTTCTTTGTATTGGTGACGTTGGTCACAATGACTCAAAAGCACGTACAGAAGGTGTTCGCCGAGCATTAGGAACATGGGATGGTTCTACAGAACCTAATTCTAAAAAAGAAGGCTCAGTAACAGTTGGTGGAAAAACATACAAAGTAGTTGAACTTGAAGGTAAAGCTATGACTGGTACAGATGGTTCAACATGGAACGCAAATGCAGCAACAGATGCTATGGGTCTTTGGGCAAACCAATACGGTACAGAAATTGACCTTGTTCTTTCTAACAATGACGGTATGGCATTAGGTGCTCTTCAAGCATCAAACTACCCAGCAGGTGTTCCTGTATTTGGTTATGATGCAAACCCTGGTGTACCAGAAGACATTGGTGCAGGTATCGTAACTGGTACAGTATCACAAAACGTAGATGCACAAGCTGCAGGTACTCTTCAAGTTCTTAGAAACCTAATGGACGGTTTAACTGGTGATGATGTTTACACAAAAGGTATTACAGAAGCTGACCAATATGGTAACAAAATTACAGCTCCTGTAAAATACATTGCAGACACAAAAGCTGTATTAGCTGAAAATGCTGGTGTAAATGCTTCTAACTGGAAAAACTACACAGCAGGAACAAGAGATTCTGGTATTAAACAAACAGAAGCTCCTGTAAAAAAAGTTCTTTTAACTATTTACAATGCAGGGGATAACTTCCTTTCATCTAACTACGTTCCAGCTTTGGAATACTACGCACCACTTATGAACATTGACTTAACAATTGTACAAGGTGACGGACAAAACGAAGCTCTTATTTTGGACAAATTTACTAACCTAAATAACTTTGATGCTTTTGCAATCAATATGGTAAAAACAAACTCAGGTGCTGACTACACAGACAAATTAAAGTACTAAGAGTCCTGTTAATCCAGAATAAAAATTTCACATAAAACTATGGTGGCGAAAGTCGCCATAGTTTTTGTCGTACAAAAGGAAAGCTGATGGATGATGTAGTATTAGAAATTAAAAATCTTTCAAAGTCATTTGCAAAGAATAAAGTTCTTGACGGAATAAATGTAACCGTCAAAAAAGGAAGTGTTGTTGGTCTTATGGGCGAAAATGGCGCCGGAAAGTCAACAATGATGAAGTGCCTCTTTGGTATTTATGCAAAAGATGAAGGGCAGTTTACACTTTTAAATAAAGTTATAAATTTTAAAAGTCCTAAGGAAGCATTGGAAAACCATGTTGCTATGGTGCACCAAGAGCTTAATCAATGTTTAGATAGAACCGTAACAGACAATATCTTTTTAGGGCGTTACCCTACAAAGGGTGGTATTGTTGATGAAAACAGAATGTTTACAGAAACAACAAAACTTTTTGCATCTTTAAATATGAATGTTAACCCTAAGACTGTTATGCGAAATATGTCTGTATCACAACGACAAATGGTAGAAATTGCAAAAGCGGTTTCTTATGATGCAAAAATAATAGTACTTGACGAACCTACTTCTTCTTTAACAGAAGTAGAAATTAAAAAATTGTTTTCAATTGTTAATGACTTAAAAAATAAAGGTGTATCCTTTATATACATATCTCACAAAATGGATGAAATATTTGAAGTTTGTGATGAAGTTGCTGTTCTTAGAGACGGCAAAATGATTATGGCAAAACCAACCAAAGAAACAAATATGAATGAACTCATAGCTGCAATGGTTGGACGTTCTTTGGATAATCGATTCCCTGAAGTGGATAATAATCCTGGGGAAAACTACCTAGAAGTAAAAAATCTTACAACAAAATTTGAACCTATTCTTAATGAAATCTCTTTTAGTGTAAAAAAAGGCGAAATTTTTGGATTGTACGGATTGGTTGGGGCTGGGCGAAGCGAGCTTCTTGAAGCTATGTTTGGTATTAGAACTATTGCTTCAGGGGAATTAATTCTTAATGGTAAAAAGTTGCGTTTTTCAAACAGTAGAGAAGCTATGGATTATAGCTTTGCTCTTGTAACTGAAGAGAGGAAGTTTAATGGAATGTTTGGAAAAGCATCAATAAAATTCAACACTGCAATTACAAATTTAGGTAGTTATAAATCCTTTGGTCTGTTGTCTGAACGGAAAATGACAGAGGCTGCAAATCATGAAGTAAAAGTAATGCATACTAAATGTGTTTCTGTAGAGGATATTATTACTTCTTTAAGTGGTGGAAATCAGCAAAAGGTTATAATTGGGAAATGGCTAGAAAGACAACCAGAAGTATTTCTTTTAGATGAACCAACAAGAGGTATTGATGTTGGGGCTAAATATGAGATATATCAACTCATAATTAAAATGGCAAAAGAGGGCAAAACTGTAATAGTTGTTTCTAGTGAAATGCCAGAAATCTTAGGAATAACAAATAGAATTGCAGTCATGTCAAATAGAAAGCTAGCTGGAATTGTCAATACAAAAGACACAAACCAAGAAGAATTGCTGAGACTTTCAGCAAAATACTTGTAAAAAGGAAAAGTGCATATGTCAGATCAAATATTAAACGCTCTTGAAAGCGATGCAAAAATACAAGAGTACAGTGATAAGCTTTATGAGCTTCGAAAAGATGGTGAAAATAAAATTCTAGAATTAAAACAAGAGCTTTTTATAGCAAAAAAGAATAAAATGCTCGATGCTGTTCAACGACAACACATTGTTTCTGAGCATATAGACAATATTGCTTTGGCAAAAGTAGTTGCAAAAAAGAACAAGGCTGAAATAAAAAGAATTGAAAAAGAAGCTGTTGATTACGCAAATAAAGTTTCAAAAGTATATAATGCTAATGTAGTTGCCGAACAAAATGAAGCAATTGCAAAAATTAAAGCAGAATACAAAAAAGAAATTGCAGATATTAAAAAATCTGGTGCGGATGGCGTTCAAAAAATACGTTCAGGTTATGTTAACAATCCAACAAAAGTTGATGCAAAGGCACTTAAGGAAGATATTGCGGCATATAAGTATGAAGTGCAGTCTGGTCTTTTTGATGCAAAAAATCATTTTGGTACAAAAATTGGAAACTGTAAAGCAGCAAAAAAACAAGCATTTCTAGATCATGTTCAATTAAATAGAAATTTGCGAAACGGGAAAGCTAACTTTGCAGAAGATTTCGAACTTAATATGAAAGATTATGTATATAATTTTAAGGGTTCTAAATTTTTACTTGAAAATGGGCTATATCTAGCTATTCTTATTTTCTTTATTGTATGTATTATAGTGGCTCCTGTGTCAGGAAGAGGAAATCTTCTTTCATTACCAAATATCTTTACAATTCTAGAGCAATCTTCAACACGTATGTTCTTTGCGTTAGGGGTTGCGGGGCTTATCTTGCTAGCCGGTACAGACTTAAGTGTTGGGCGTATGGTTGCTCTTGGAGCTGTAACAACTGGCTTAATTTTACACCCAGGTGTAAATATTGTTACAGTTTTTGGTATGGGTCCTTGGGATTTCTCAGGAATTCCAATGGCGGGACGAGTTGCAATGGCTCTTAGCATTTCAGTAGGGCTATGTGTTATGTTTAGCTCTTTTGCAGGTGCTTTTTCAGCGAAGTTAAAAATACATCCTTTTATTTCTACTCTTGCAACACAACTTATTATTTATGGCCTTCTGTTTTTTGGAACTAGTGGAACTCCTGTTGGTTCAATAGATGGTAGTATCAAAGATTTATTAGGTGGGCGTTGGATTTTAGGTGTCTTAAATGGAGATCTTATAACCTTTCCAAAACTAATTGTTCCTGCAGCAATCGCTGTAGTTGTAGCCTGGTTTATTTGGAACAAAACTATTTTTGGTAAAAATATGTATGCTGTTGGAGGAAATGCCGAAGCTGCTAGCGTAAGTGGTATTAGTGTTACAAAAGTAACCATGGGTGTTTTTATCATGGCAAGTGTGTTCTATGGTTTCGGGGCTTTCTTTGAAGCTTTTAGAGCAAATGCAAGTGCTGGGACAGGACAAGGTTATGAGCTAGATGCAATTGCTGCTTGTGTTGTTGGTGGTATTTCTTTCAGTGGTGGTATTGGTAAAATAGGTGGTGCTGTAATTGGTGTTATTATTTTTACGGGTCTTACTTATTGCTTAACATTCCTTGGAATAGATACAAACTTGCAGTTTGTTTTTAAGGGATTGATTATTATAGCTGCTGTAGCTTTAGATAGCGTAAAATATCTAAAGAAAAAATAATTTTATTGTTTAAGATAACGCTTGCTTGTTAAAAGCAAGCGTTTTTTTTGATAAAGATAGATAGGGAGTTGTATAAATATTTAAAAATTTTAATAAATATATATTTTTTTGCATAAAATTACGAAAAATCGCTCGATTTTACGCAATTTTCTTTGTTTTTTTACATATTTCGTTTGACAGTAAAAAAAAGTCGTGTTATAATGTGTAGACTTTCAAAATAGGAGAAAGGAATGAAAAAAGTATTAGTAGTAGATGATTCAAGAATAATGCGCAACATAGTAAAGAACACGTTTTCTTCAATGAAAATTCCATGTGAATTTATTGAGGCTGCGAATGGAAAAGAAGCATTAAAATATGCTGATGAGAATGAGATTGATTTATGCTTTCTTGATTGGAACATGCCACAACTGTCAGGTTTAGATTTCTTAAAAGAAGTTAGATCTTCAGCAAAAAATCACGCATTGCCAGTAGTAATGGTAACAAGTGAATCTGCTCGTTATAATGTAATCGAAGCATTAAAAACAGGTGTAACTGCTTACTTGGTAAAACCTGTAAGTGAAGAAAAATTCAAAAAAACATTGTCATCTATCGAGTTCTAAAAAATTCAAAATAGGTTTACAATGTAATTAATACTCAAGCCTTCTGTATACCAATAGAGGCGTGTACAAAGGAGATTTAAAAATGGATAAATACGTACAACCATTCATAACAACTTGCCACGATGTGTTTCGCGATTTTGTAGGAATAGAAATAAGAGCTGAAACACCATACTTTATTGAGCCAACAGCAAAAAATGAATGGGATATTTCAGGTATAATTGGTTTAGCGGGAGAAGCACAAGGTGCTGTCGTGCTTTCTTTGAAGAAAGAACTTGCTTACGAAATAACAGAAAAACTTACCAATATCAAGCAAGAAGATTTAAATGAAGATGTTTTTGATGCTGTGGGTGAGATAATTAATATTATAGCAGGAAACGTAAAAAAAGAATTAGAAGAAATGTTCAAGCTCGTAATTTCTCTGCCTACAATTATTGAAGGTCAAAATCACAATATGGTTTGGTTAAGATCACAAGAATCTCGAAGAATATGTATACCATTTACTTTGCAAAACAACCATTCATTTTCGCTAACGGTAACATTGAGGAAAAGCTAATTATTATTTAAAAAAGGAGATCTTCAACCATGGGAGAAGATGAAAAAAAAATAAGGCCCATAGAGACGACAACAAAAAACTTACGTAAGTTTGTATTGGAGTTTTTGTCGTCTGGGCACTATACGCCAGGTATGTCTGATGCTAATAAACTTGACTTAGCAACACGGTATATCGTTGTAAATGCTTTCTTGTTAGTAGGGATGTTGATATTCATTCCAATGACTGTGCTTCTTGGAATGGACCCCACTTTAGATATATCAGTAATCTTAGTTGATGCTTCTTTTAGTATTTTGTTGGTGACTTTGTTCTTCTTGAATAGGCATAAAGTTCATATTGCAGTGTCATCAAACATATTGGTATATATATTTACACTGTTTAATTGTTATATGTTGCTAGAACATCCTAGTGGTGGGGTTGCAGGTGGCGCACTTTGGTCTTTTTTGCTTCCTCCTTTGGCTTACTATGTATTGGGTAACTTGGGAATTATTCCCTCTGTTATTGTTTCTGCAGCAATGATTTACGCCTTTGATGTAGAGATTAGCTTTTATTCATACGACTTCGCTTTTAGAACATCTATTATTTTTGCATTTACAATTGTTTTTGCTGGTTTATCATATAAAAGAATGACCTCTCTTGCCAACGCGCTTATGTTGAGTCGAGAACAGCTTAGAAACGAGCTTAATGAGGTTGAAATGATGAAGGATAATATCGGAGCTGGTATATTCCTTCTTGATGACAAATATGAAATACAACCTTGGTATTCTCGGTTTTTGCCAGATATTTTAGGAAAGACCACTCTCGACAACGTAGACTTCCTAGCATGTTTAGCAAATTCTTTGAATAAAAAAGACATAGACCTTCTAAGAGATTATTTTGATATGATTCTAAAAAATCAGCATGATATAGAGACTCTTAGGGATATAAATCCTCTTCAAGAGTTTACATATAAGAATGATGAAGGGCAAGAAAAAATTCTTTCAATAGACTTTACACAGATTGAACGTCAAAATCAGCAAAAGGTAATTCTTTGTATTGCGCGTGATGTTACAAGTATTAAAGAACTTGAAAGAAAACTTGCTGCAGAAGAAGCTTTTAGACAGCAAGAAATGAAGTCGTTGTTTGAAGTTATGCACGTGCCACCACAAAGTCTCGCAGAGTTCTTGGATGAGCTTGATTATGAGTTCGAAAGAATGAACAGCATCTTAAAAGATCCTGGTAAAAAGGCAGAGCAAATATATCGCGAGTTATATCAAGGCTTGCACGCTATGAAGTCTAATGCACTTGTTGTTGGTTTAGAGTCTCCGGCTAAGAGGTTTCATGAGTTTGAGGATAAAATTTCAGCAATGATCCGAGATAGTGCTTATTCTTATGAAAATATGTTAGAAGTTGTTTTTGAGCTTGAAAGAGTTATGGAAATTGCTGATACTCTTAGAGATATATTAAAGAAAATGGAATCTTTTTCTGAGTCTGCTCGCCAAATGCAGTCTTCGACAGAAATTTTGTTCCAGTCAATACGTAATACTATTTCAAAAGGCAAGGCGGAGACAAATAAAAGAGCTGTTTTAAAAGCAGGAGAAGTTGCCTGGGATTCAATTGATGCAACATATCGAAGAGTTTTAAAAGATATTATTATGCAATTAACAAGAAACTCTTTGGCTCATGGGATAGAAGAGCCTACTGAGAGAGCAAGGAAAGGAAAGACAGAAGAGGGTATTATATCTTTAAAAATTGTAAACGATATAAAGTCTTCGAAAATACATATGGAATACGCAGATGATGGTTCCGGAATTGATTTTGAACAAGTAAAGCGCAGTGCTATTGAGAAAAATCTTATTCCAGATAATGCTGATGCTAATAATCCTTCTGTGCTTATTAAAACTTTGTTTTCACCGGGATTTTCAACAGCGAAGGGTCTTTCAATGCAAGCTGGGCGAGGAATTGGACTTAGTTTGGTTTCTGATCGCATAAAAGAATTTAAGGGAAGCATAAAAGTTAAAAGCGCGCCCAATCAGGGTACGAAGTTTATAATTGAATTACCTTATACATTCTAAAAAATAATATGAAAAAGCTGCTTATCGTGTGTAAGCAGCTTTTTTTTGATTATGAGTTGACAAAAATAATGTTTGTAAAATTGTTATAATTAGGTATCAGTGCTCTTATCTTCAACTGAAATAAGAAAGGCATCGTTTGTATCTTGTCCAATAGCAGATTTTTGCCTAACAATATAATCGTCTGTATCAAGGGGAAGGGTTTTGATTATTTCTTCTATTCGTCTTTGCAACAAGCTTCTTACATACATATCAATTGTTAGTTTAACATCAAATGGAATATCGGTTGCAAATAGAAGTACAAGAAAAAGAGAGTCTCCTTCAACATAGGTTTTGAAGGTTAGCATATTGCATAAGATTTTTCTTCCATTTAAGTTTATCAATATGTCATTTAGAACTTTGTTTGCTGGAAAAAGAGGCTCAAGTTTGCTACTTGTAGAACAGAGTAATCCCGCTGAGCTAATATTTATAACTTTAAACGAGTGTTTTCTTCCTTTTATATAATTTTCTGCTGAAAGACTTTTTTCATCTTGGCAGTTTGCTCTTACAAAATTTCGTTTTCCTTTTGCATCATTTAAATGAAGGATGCTGTGAATGTAATCATGTATAATGACATCTAGCTGTGAAAGAGAGATAAATCCTCCAGGGATAGAAGCATTGAGCAAAAAATGGTCTACTTCATTTTGGTCTGCATGGGTAGACATTATGCCGATGATAATTTGAGAAAAAGCTTCATCATCGGAAAAGCTAGAAATAAAATTATACCATTGGTCTTTGTTGAGCTCGGCATCTATATATACGTAAAAAACAGAGTTCGGATTTTTGCGTAAAATAGGTTTTGCCTGTTTATATGTAGGGATGCAGTAAATTTCATACCCAGATGTAGATAAGAGAGGGATTATTGAGTCTTGAAATGATTTTGGTGGGTTTAGAAAGAAAACTTTCTTTCCTAGATCAAAGGATGCTTTGTTCACACATTTCTCCTAATATACTAAAATCGTAACCGAGGTAAGATTTTTTAAGACTTTATAATACCATTCTATTTTGAAATTAGCAAGTAGAAATGCATAAAAACATACATTTTATGTAAATAAATTAAAGATATAAAGAAACTGCGCAGTATACTAAAAGCATAGCCATTATAGTGTTTGTTATTTTAGCATATTTGGAAAAAATTTTTTCAAATATGCTTCCAAATATTGTCCAGCATAAAGTTGCCAATACGCTTATTGATGTTAAACATAATGCTAAAAAAATTATAGAGACTATATCGTTTTGAAAATAGGGCAAGATGTAAATTTCCATTGAAACAATACTATAAATATATGCTTTGGGGTTTATAAATTGCAGAGCAGCCCCAATGAGAAGATTTGTTTTTCTGAAATTTTCTTTTATAATTCCTTTGCTTGTAAAGGTTTTAAAAGCTAGGTATAGTATATATAGTGAGCCGAGGATTGTCATAGGGGTTTTAATAGAAGGGAGAAAGGCGCTGATGCTGCTTCCAAGTGCTGCGCATACAATTAGAATAATAAAGACGCCTATGCCTACACCAAAGTTAAAGGATATGGAATTCTTTACACCAAGATACTTTCCGTTAGACATGGACATAATATTGTTCGGCCCTGGAGTAATAGATGTTACTATCGCGTATACTAAAAAATTTATCCAAATAAACATATTTTATCCTCAAAGAAAATGTAATACATGATTATATTAGAGAGGGGTTTTCCTGTCAATTGCTTAAAAGAAATATAGCTGCTTGATGAATCCGCTTGACAAAATATGTTAAAATCATTAAATTAGTTAAGTAAAATTAACTAATTAGTTTAGTTTTTTAAACTAAACATAAGGAATCGCTATGAGTAAGCATGAAAAGGCAATTTTAAAGTATATAAAAGAAATAGAAATTCATGATTATAAAATTCAAACACAGAGTTATTTTCTTTCAAAGCTTTCCTATAGCACAAGAAAGTACCTTACAATTCTTTCTTTTTCAGAACACAACACAATAAGTGATATAGCAAAAATGCTTGGTTTAACAAAGGCCGCAGTGACATTGAAAATGAATGAGCTTGAAAAACAAGGCTTAATTATTAGGGAGCAGTCTGAAAAAGATAAGAGAGTGTATTATATACGAGTTCCTCAGATTGTTAAGGATGCTTGGGAAGAGAGTGATGCAATTTTTGAAAAAATAACTTCAAAATGTGAAAAAAAATTTTCAGATACAGAGCTTAATTGTTTTTTTAAGGTTTTAAGCTTTTTTACAAAGGAACTTGAAAAGGAAAACGATAATCTTAAACTCGAAAAAGAGGAGTCAAATAATGAGCAATAATAAAATTGCAACAGAATTTAATTTTACAGGATTATTGCGTTATGCATTCCCTTCAGTTGTTATGATGATTTTTATATCATCATACACAATTGTAGATGGTCTCTTTGTTGCCCGCTTTGTAAATACAGATGCTCTATCAGCATTAAATATTATTTACCCTTTACAACAATTGTTTGGTTCAATAGGATTTATGTTTGCAACTGGAGGAAGTGCTCTTGTTGGTGCTCTGCTCGGACAAAAAAAAGACAGAGAAGCGAGTAGGGTTTTTAGCCTGATAACGGTGACAGTACTTTCTTTTATAGTTATTGCCTCAATTTTTGTATATATTTTTGCAGAGCCTTTAGTACGTCTTTTAGGGGCAAATGATATTTTGTTACCATACGGAGTAGCATACATACGTATTTTTTTAATGTTTTCTCCCTTTCAAGTTTTGCAATTCATTTATCAAAGTTTTTTTATTACGGCAGGAAAACCAACGTTAGGGCTTGTTACTACGTTGGCAGCTGGGGCTTTTAATATTGTTTTTGACTATGTTTTTATCGTAATGTTTGATTTAGGAATAGAGGGAGCTGCGCTTGCTACAGGACTTGGTGGCTGTATTCCTGCAGTAGCTGGAACAATATTCTTTTTTAATAATAAAACAGGCTTGCATTTTCAGGTGCCTATGGTAGCCCCTTGGGCAATAAAGAAAACCTGTACTAATGGGTCTTCTGAAATGGTAACAAATCTTTCTGGTGCGGTTACAACTCTTGTCTTTAATCTATTGATGATGAGATATGCAGGGTCTGATGGGGTAGCATCTTTAACGGCAGTTTTGTATGCTCAGTTTGTTTTTGTGGCTCTTTTTCTAGGATTTTCTATGGGAGTTGCGCCTGTTATAAGCTATCATTTTGGGGCGGATAATAAGCAATATCTTAAAAAACTGCAAGGTATGTGTTTTTTCTTTGTTGTAGTGACTTCAATCGTAGTCTTTTTAATGGCTTTCTTTGGTTCTGTCCTTGTGGCAAATGCTTTTGCAGAAAAAGGAACGAATGTTAACGACCTTATTTCGTATGGTATGAGATTATTTTCTTTTGGTTTTTTATTTTCAGGGATAAATATATTTGCATCCAGCCATTTTACTGCTTTATCAGATGGGAAAACTTCTGCGCTTATTTCTTTTTCAAGGACCTTTGTTTTTATTCTTATAGGGGTGATTGTTATGACAAGTTTATTCCATATGAATGGGATCTGGCTTTCTATTCCTTTTGCAGAATTTATGACTGCAATTTTTGTTATAATAATTTATAGAAGAAAAATGAAGAGAGATGCGAAGGGGTTGTAGTAGACTCAAGGACGTTCGCCCCTTTCGTCACTTCGTGCCCCCACCCCCTAAAGGGGGTGTAAGTTAGAGCGACCCTTCGTGGTGTATAAAAAAATCGAAAATTTTTATATTTTTTTTTATTGACAAAAGAGGGAAAATCCAGTATATTAACTATGTTAGATAAAAATAACATTAGGTTGGTAATGTTTTGTTTACGGATAGAGTTTTGCATATGGAAGAAAAAAACTTAGTTACAATT
>CAYJKA010000030.1:0-16110 GCA_964370655.1 uncultured Treponemataceae bacterium
AACAAGCAGGTTTAGACCCTGAAAATCCACCAAAAACATATGATGAAATGCTTGTTGCTGCAGAATCTCTTTCTACATTAAAAGATGCTAATGGTAACAAAGTGTATGCATTTGGTCAAACAACAGGTTCAGTACCTGTATCTGGAGCTTCATTGACTGGAATGATTTTCAATTTTGATGGTACCGTTTTAGATGAAAATGGTAATTTATCAATAGACAATGATGGCTTTAAACAGGCATTTGAAATGGTAAAACTTTTAGATGATAAAGGTTATAATCCGCAAAATGCAAAATTAAAAGATTTACGTAACCTTTTTGCACTAGGACAACTTGGTATGTACTATGATCAATCTTGGGGATTTAATGGTATTTCTGCAATTAATCCTGAAGCAAAGAACTTTACTGCATCTGCAGCTCCTCTTGTTGGAGGAAACGGTAGTGGACAAAGCATTTTGCAATCTCACTGTATGATTCTTGTTGATAACGGTGACGCACGTGCACAAGCAACTGCAAAGTTTATTGAGTTTTTAATTACAGAAGAAGTACTTGGCGATTTTATGACTAATGTTACTCCTGCATACCCTGCTAAAAAATCTATGGCAAATATGGCAGGTTTACTTGAAAATAATGTATTAAAGGGTGCAGCTACAGCTGCAAGTAATGTAAAAAAACAAACATTTATCCCTCAGTTAAATGATCTAAACTTAGAGTTATGTACATTAGCTCAAGCAGTAACTGTTAGTGATGAAGATGTTGATAGTGCTATAGCAAAGTTTGAAACAGCAATGTCAGCAAAGCTAGGAAACTAGCAATAATTTTCTTTAAGTAGGTGCAATAGTTTTTTATTGTGCCTACTTTTTTTAAGTAAAAAAATTAAGGAGGAGTTAATGAAAAAATTAACGCGAGAAAAGGCTGATGCACAGTATGCTATGGCTCTTACTATTCCTGCAGTTTTATTAGCTATACTTTTTATTATAGTTCCAATTGTAGATTCTATAATAAAAAGCTTTTTAGAGTATGGAGTAAAAAACATTATCAGCGGGAAGCCTGGTGTATGGAATGACTTTGAAAATTATACACGTTTATTTCAGACAAACTCACTTCTTTCAGCTTCTGTAAATACTTTTACTTTTGTACTATTTGTAATTTTATTTCAATTAGTTTTAGGTATGGCGTTAGCGCTTATTATCAATTCGAATATTAAAGGTGCAAGATTCTTTCGCAGTATTATGATGACGCCATGGGTTGTACCTACTGTAATTTCGGCTTTAATTTGGATGTGGTTATTTCAGCCACAGTACGGTTTTATTCGTTATCTAGTTTCAGTAGTAACTGGTGGTAGAATTGACGACTTTGCAATGTTAAATAATCCAGACACTGCTTTGTTTGGTATTAGTATTGCTGCGCTATGGAAGCAAATTCCGCTTATGACTTTATTGTTGCTAGCCGGATTACAAAATATTCCAACAGATGTATTGGAAGCAGCTAAAATAGACGGCGCAGGAAAAGTTAAACAATTTATACACATTGTATTGCCATATTTAAGTCCGGTTATCAAGGTTTCAGTTTCAATGGCAATTATAGAAAATTTTAAACAATTTCCATTGTTTTGGACAATGACTGGTGGTGGTCCGAATGGGTCAACAACAAATTTAGCAATTTTAAGTTATCGTGAAGCCTTTGTAAGTTTAAACTTAGGCTCTGGTGCAGCTGTTACAACTGTTTGGATGCTACTTATGGTAATTGTAATTGCAGTATATAATCGTGTTTTTAAAACACAAGACATGAGCTAAGGCTTATAAAGTTGGAGAATATATGAAAAACACATTTTCTAAATATATAAAAATCTTAATTTTTTGCATAATTTTATTGTTTTTACTTTTCCCTATTTATTGGATGCTAGTTAGCTCCTTTAAAACAAATATGGAATCTTATTTATACCCACCAACATTATTTCCTGAAAATTTTGTCTTTGATGCGTATGTAGATTTATTTACTGTTAATAATCAGTTCTTTGTTTATTATGGAAATAACTTTTTTGTATCTATGATGTCGGCTATATTTACCTGTGCAGTAGCAATTTTTACAGGATATGCCATAGCTCGTTTTAGGACAAAATGGATAATGCTTGTAATTGCTATTCTACTTTCATCACAGATGTTTCCTATAATAAGTAGAATGATTTCTCTATATTCACTTATGGGGAGTATTGGAATTATAAACACTCATTTTGGATTAATATTCGCTATAGTTGCAGCCCAAGTTCCTTTTTGTGCTATTCTTATGTCTAGTTTTTTTGCTAACATTCCGCGCGAAATTGAAGAAGCTGCCTATGTTGATGGTGCAGGTAGAACAGGAATTCTTATGAAAATCGTTACACCTTTGGTAACTCCTGGTATTCTTGCAGTAGGAATTTATTCTTTTTTACAAACATGGGATGATTACCTTCATGCTGCCACACTTATACAGAATGATGACTTAAGAACACTTTCTGTTGGTATTGCTCTGCGCTATCTAGGCGAGCTTTCCTATGATTGGTCGCTCATTAACGCAATATCTGTAGTAGGTGCATTACCAATGGTTTTAGTGTTTTTCTTTTTTCAAAAGTATATGGTAAAAGGTCTTGTTGCTGGTGCAGTAAAAGGATAGGTTTTATATACCAGAATTTCTTTCGTAAAAAATGCCGTCTTCGAAGCCTTGAATACGTTTATCGGTTTCAGCTTTTTCAAGACGGTATTCTGCCCAAGCACAATACAATTCATTTTGTTCTATTCCTACAAAGTTTCTACCTAATTTTTTAGAAGTAACAGATGTACTGCCAGACCCTGAAAATGGATCTAAAATTACATCATTCTCATTTGTGCTAGCAAGTATAAGCTTAGCTAATAATTTTTCGCTTTTTTGAGTAGGGTGTGCAGTGTTTTCAGGCATTGACCAATAAGGAATTGAAATATCTGCCCAAAAGTTTGAAGGGTAGGTGTTTCTAAATTTCCCCTCTTCTGTATGTTCCCAATCCTTAGGCTTTCCATTTTCCCTGTATGGAGCAATAACCTTCTTACGAACCTTTACTGCATCAATATTAAAAGTATAGTCATCACTAACGGTGGCAAACCATATGTCTTCCATTCCATTTTTCCAGTTAGCATTTGCTCCACGACCTTTCTCTCGTTGCCATGTAATTCTATTTCTGACTTTGAGTTTGCTGCACAAAACTGGGCCAATAACTAAGCTGCTTTTCCAATCGCAGCATACATAAATGCTTGCATTTTGCTTTAATGTTGGAATAAGTGCATCTAGCCATTTTTCAGTGTATAAAGCATATTCATTATCATCCGTACTTTTAAAAATATTGCCATGGTAATCTTTTTGTAAGTTATATGGTGGGTCCACAATTGCTAGGTCAACAAAACTCTGTGGCATTTTTTCAAGTGCTAGAAATGTATCTGATATTATTGTTTTATTCTGAATAGCATTAAGTGTATAGGTGTTACTTGTGTCTCTAATGCACCTATCTATATAGATTTTACCATCTTCTATGTTAAAATCAATTGTTTTATTTCTAGGAGATTTATTGTTATCCATGCGTTAAAAAGTCCTTTATTGGAGGAAGATTTATTTTTATTGCTTTAAAAAATATTTTTACAATGTCGTAAATTGTATCCTTAGTTTTTTTGTCCATTTCATTCAGTTTCTTTATAATCGCAACAGAACTTTTCATCCAGTCTGTTGTTAGGTCTAATAGGGTAGTTGCACCACTTGCAAAGAGAACATTAAACAGTTCATTTACAAATTTTTTACGCTTATCCAAGTCAACTTCTTTTAACCACAAGTCAACTGTGTTTTCTGTTAAAATACTTGAAGGGTTTTGCTTTTCAGCTACTAGTATTTTTGTGCCTTTTACTTCCCATGTAAAAATATCATGTTGCCCTATAGCAGATTTTTCAGAACTTTGTATATATGCTGGTGTAGAAATGCGATTTAGTAAAATCCCAACAATGGAGGCCTCAGGAATTATTGTATGCACTCGTTTTGAGTTTTCTATGTATTCTTTTCTTTCACATATTTCTTTTGGAAAACCAGGTCCATCATTATCATATACTTCCTTTATTCTTTTTGAAATTGATGGTTCGCAAAAACTTGATGCATATACTGCGAGATTACCACCCTTTGAATGCCCCATAACAAATATTTTTCTTTTAATTTTTGAACAAACTCTGTTAATGTAGTCTTTTGCATAGTTTTGTGATGGAATTGGAATTAAAAAAGTCATATTAAAATCCTCTTTCCATCCTATAAGGGTATCATCTGTTCCTCGATACACAACGCAAATTTCACCAGTAGGAAGTAAGGCAGACATAGCAGCGAATTGAATTTCTTTTTCAATATCATATATGCTTTCAAATGCAAATAATTTTACATCGGCAAAACGTACTGACTTACCAACTTGGTCTAATAATTCTGCTGTATTATTATTTAATAAGGCACCTAGCTTCTGAGTGTGCAATCCTTTATTGTAATAATCTTTTGCAATGCGTGAAATTTTTTGTGAAGATTTTATATTGGAAGAAACAACTTTTTCAAGCTTAGCATATAATATTTGGCATAGAACAAGACTATCTATGTGATTAAAAGCACTAACGCCAAAAGGAATGTCACCTCTCCATGCTATATAATCTGATATATTACTCATACATTTAGTATACTTTAAGATTGTGATAAAATCAACTATCTTAAAGTATTATCGAACAACGCATAGCTCTACACTATGGTCTTCTAAGCCTTGAACTTGAACGTTTATAGTTGTTGGATACCCATCGTCGGTAAGTGTGCATGATAGAATCTTTTTCCCAAATGTAAAGTATTGCATATCTGCTTCACTTTCTGGTTTGAACATAATAATTGGGTGTTCATAGCTTAATACTTCGCCAAAAACAGTAATACTCTCGGCTACAGGGCAAGATAATGCTGAACTATAATTTGGAGAAAGTGGCTCATCATTAAAGATGCTTTCGTCTTGAAAGATATCTTCTTCCTCTGCAGTTTCTTCAAAATATAGGGTTTCCTTACTTTCTTCTATTACATTTGGATTTTCTGCAACAACATTTTCATAAGTATGCTCATCTTGTAGGCTCTCTTGAATTACTTCTGCTTCATTGCTGTCTTCAATTTCATACGTATTAGTATTAAAGTCTATAGATTCACCAATTATCTCTGAAACGTTCTCATCTATTTTTTCATCTATAATTGTATCTTCATGCATTACAGACACTACATTATTATTGTTGGATGATTCATCTTCGATAATCTCAATAGGGTCTTCTTCTGTGTATTCATCTATGACACTTTCTTCATGTATTACAGGCACTTCGATTTCATTTACTAATGAATCTTCCTCAATAATTTCTACAGCGTTTTCTTCAATATCCTCGTAAACAATTACATCTTCTTCAGTGCTATTTACATTAATATCATCTTCATAAGAACTGTCATCGCATTCTTCTGAAATATCATCATAAAAAGAGTCTTCGGTTCTTTCTTGTACATTTTCAGTATTAAAAGCAATTTCATTATTGATAGGGGAGTCTAGTAAAGGTGATTCTATAGCTTGGCTTTCAATTTCATTTTCTAATTCTTTATTGTAGTCAAAATCTTCATAAACCGTAGTATCATCGGTTAATCCAATTTCAACTTCATCTAAGTCACTATCTGTAATTTGTAGTAGTTGTTCATTGTCGTTGTCGAAGTTTTCAATTGCATAATTACTATTATCAGTTTTAAAGTCATTTGAAACTTCATTGTTTATACTCATAGATGGAGTAATATTGTTTTCATAGGATTCGCTTGAGATTTCCTCATTGTTCACTTCTGTGTTATTCAAAGAAAAAACTTCAGCAGTACTTGTATCTAATTCATCTGTATTATTGTAGTTTTCAACATTATCATCAAAGTCAATTTCAATGTCAGACTCTTCTTCAAATATTGATGGTAATGATTCACTTTGATTAGTATTAAAACTATTAAATGTTTCATCAAGTGTATCTTCCTGTGAGAAACTATCAAAATCATCATCAAAATCTATGTCTATATCTGATTCTTCGTTTTCATTTGTTTTTTTCATCGATACATTATCAGTTTCTGTAATATCAGGTACATTCGGTAGTTCATTCATCTCTAATGTATCTTCTTGAGATAGATTTTCAAAAACTGCATCAAACTCGATGTCATTTGCTTCATTAATAGCATGAATATCATCTTCTTCTATGTTGCTGCTATCTTCGAAATCGTTTTCTTCATTGTTACCTTGTATCTCTTCTAGTGTATCACTAAAATCGAGTTCGATATCTGCATCGCTATCTTCCAATATCATTGCAGAGGTGCTTTTACTCATCTCCTCTTCAATATCATCGATAGAAAATTTCCGTATAGGAAATGAATCTTCTGTTGTTTCCTCTAGTGTAATACTTGCTTCTTCTGAAATATCATCTGCTTCTACTTCAAAAATGTCTGTGCTTTGTTTAGTTAGGTTTATTGAGTCGTCGATTGCTTCAATACTGCCACTATTTTCTTCGACTGAATGTTGTGTTCTTTCAAGTGTATCTAAAACGCTGAATTCTTCATCGGAAAGTGTTGTTTCAAAGTTTTCGGACCCATCTCCACTAAGTATTTCAAGTACTTCTAATCCTACATCAGTATTAACAAAATCTTCTTGGATATAAAATACTTTTAGGGCTTCCATTTTTTTCTTCTCATCAGTGTCAATTTCATTAGGTACAATGAGAAACACTGTTTTAATGCTTCCTTGTACTGAACGTGCATATTGAACGAGGGTTTTCCAATGGCGAGGGTAGTCTACTGAGTTTATTACAACTACGTCTGGCTTTATTTCTGTTATATTATCTAATGCCTTTAATAGCCATGAATAGCAAATTGTATCAAAGCCATTCTTTGTAAAAAAATCATTACAAGAGTCTAGTACAGAGTTAGATTCAGAAATAATCAGTATTTTCATTCTTCAGTCCCAATATTATCCACAGTATAGTCATAAATTTGCCAAATATTGTTACGCAAACGTAAGTAATATGTGTATCTTTTTTTCTCACGATAATTTGGATATTTAAACCACTCAATTACTGAAACAGTACCTTCTGTTTGTGTATAGGTTGTTTTTTCAATTTCAAACTGTTCAGGAATTGCTGCAATTTCATTATCAATTCTTTCATTCATTAGAGAAAGCTTATAATTTTGAATAATTTTTTGTCTTTCATTTTCTGATGAATTATTATATCTAATTTTATTTTGAGGGTTCTTAAAATATATGGACTCTATATCCATGTATAAAAAGAACTGATCCCACAAGCTTCTTTGACGTGCTATGATAGTGTGTTCTATAACTTGATCTGGAGGTAAAAATTCCGGTTGTAAAATAGAGGCTGTGTCAAAATCAACAGGTACAAATGTAGCGCCTCCAAGAATTGGGTCTGGATTTATTTCTAGTGCAAGTCTGTTTGATGATATGATGTTCATTTTGGACTTAAAGAGCTCTGGATAGAGATTTAATTCAATATAGTAAACTGATGGGTCTATAATTGTAATGAAGTCTTTAACATCAATTGTAAAACCGTATGTTTCCCCTGGTTCTAAAGCAAGTTCTCGAAAATACACAGTTGAACTTGTAGTACGTTTTCTAATAAGGGTATCTGTTGATGTTAGTTTTTCATTCCTAATTGTAAAAGCATCTATGTCTAAACTAAAGGCCCTGTCATCTGCAATTTTAAAACGTATAGTTTCAGAACCAATATTTGCTATAGAAACATTTATAAATATAGGATTATTTTCTGTGTTTGATGGGAAATACATTGTTTTGTTGTGATAAGAAATAGACACTTCTAAACCATCTACATTTGTTGTTGCGCTTCCCTGAATAATATTTTCTGTGCTTTGTGCAAAAAGGGTCTGTGCAAACAATATAAAAACTGCTATAATGTTAATAAGAATTCGTTTCAAAACCGTGTTCTCCCTATAAAAACTTCGCGTTTGCGATGAGCCATGGAAGGCTCGTTTATGCAGTTGCTGTGCCACTGCAAATGAAAAAGTGATATGGATATCATTTTTTCATTGAATATTACTTCATTATCGGACAATTTATATGATTTCCTTAGATTATATCATACATTCATGGAAAAAGATAGATGACTCAATGCAAGAACTTTGTAGTTCTAATGCAATTTTTCCACGTGAGATTGAAGGTTTACAAGGTGGTATGCATGGCTTTTTTGTAAAAAGCTATGTTGAAACATCAAACGAATCTGTAGTTATTATTGTGCCAGACGAAAAAGATGCTAAAAATCTCTTAATTGATTTACAAAGTATTTTTGATGATGGAAATGATGGATATAGCGCAAATATATATCAACTTCCATGGTGGGGCATAGTTCCTTATCGTTCTTGTGCAAAAGGGGCAAGAGTTTTTGGTGAACGTGCAGGTGTTCTTGCAAAGCTTGTAGATTCATCTTTTTCTTCTACCAGCGATGGGAAAAAAAATATATTTATTTTAACGCAAAGAGCCGCACTCACAGCCCTTCCTGAGCCTAGTTATATTCAGTCGCTATTATTTTCAGTAAAAGTTGGTCAGAATTTTGATCCTACTTCACTTGGATCGCAGTTGGCTGAGCAAGGATATGTTCGTGTGCCTAGAGTAACTGTTCGTGGTGAGTTCACTGTTAGAGGTGAAGTGTTAGATATTTTTATGCCTGGTGAACAATATGCTCATCGCATAGTTTTTAATTTTGATGAAATAGAAAGCATAAAATCGTTTGATACAGAAACACAATCTTCTATACAAAAGCTTGAGTCGCTGCTTTTATATCCAATGAAAGAAATTATTTGGACAGATGAAATTGTTCAAACTTTAGAAAAAGCTGCAACACCGTTTTTAGATGATATTCCTGAAATAAAACGTGAATATTATACCAAAAGTCTTGAAAAATTATTAACAGAACTGTATATCCACAAGGAAAGTGAAGGTGAAGAACTTTTCTATCCCCTAATACATAATTCCAATATATTTGATTATGTGAACGAAAACATAACAGTAATGTTTTTTGACTATGACCGTCAGTCAAATATGCAAGAGAACTTTGAAAGAGAGTATGCTGCATTGTACAAAAGAGCAATGGATGATTCCTTTGTTCCTCCACCAGAGACTCAAATTTTCCAATTTAAAGAAATTACACAGAGCCACTCAAAGAGGCTTCTATTTAGAAGTATAAAGGCCCATAATGTAACAGAACATGAACGTATTATAATTGATACCGAAGCACCAAGAAGCTTTTTTGGTAATATAAACTTTCTTAAGGAAAATTTGCTTGAGTTACAAAATGATGGTTGGCGTATTTTCATTTATGCAGATAGTATAAATCAGTCCTTACGTATTTCTGAACTTTTAAAAGATTTTGTAAACCCTGAAAATGATGTAGAGCCACTTACCGTTGTGCCTTTAAGTATTTCTGAAGGATTTGGAATACCCGAGCTTAAAGTTTTAGTTATTCAAGAAAATGAAATTTTTGGAAGACGTAAGCATACTCCGAAATCTGTAAAATCTGTAAAAAGTGCCGTTATTGATACCTTTGTTGAATTAAACCCTGGCGACTATGTTGTCCATGTAAACTATGGAATTGGTCTTTTTAAGGGAATTGAACGAGTAAAGGTTTCAGGAAATGAGCGGGATTATATAAAATTAGAATACTACGATAATGAAACTGTTTTTATTCCTATTGAACAAGTAAACTTAGTACAACGTTATATTGGTAATGAAGGAGAAGCTCCTAAGCTTGATAGGCTCGGTTCTAAAAGTTGGGAAAATAGAAAGAACAAGGTAAAAAAATCGGTTGAAGATATTGCTGAGAAGCTTATTGAACTTTATGCAAAACGTAAAGCAGCTGTTGGATTTTCTTTCCCTGAAGATGGTGAGTTTATGACAGCATTTGAGGCGAACTTTCCATACACTGAAACCGAAGACCAAATTACTGTATCAGAAGATATTAAACGCGATATGGAAAAACCACTTCCAATGGATAGGCTTGTGTGTGGTGATGTTGGATATGGTAAAACAGAAATGGCTATGAGGGCAGCATTTAAGGCCGTAATGGGAGGAAAACAAGTAGCCTTTTTAGCACCAACAACTATTTTGGCAGAACAACACTACGAATCTTGTTTAGAGCGATTTCAAGATTTTCCTGTTACCATTGCTCATATGTCTCGATTTGTAACTAAGGCTGACCAAAAGAAAATTCTTGAAAAAGTAAAAGAAGGTAGCGTAGACGTACTTGTTGGTACTCATCGTATTATTCAAAAAGATGTTGCATTTAAAGACCTTGGCTTAATGATTATCGATGAAGAACAGCGTTTTGGAGTAAAGGATAAAGAGCGCTTAAAGACCATGCGTGCTAATATTGACTCTTTAGCAATGAGTGCAACCCCTATACCCAGAACCTTACATATGAGCTTACTAAAAATACGAGATATGAGTCTTTTAACGACACCACCTCAAAACCGCCAAGAAATTGAAACAGTTATTGATGCCTATAATGATGATAGAGTTTCAGCCGCAATAAGACGAGAGGCTGAAAGAGGTGGGCAAGTTTTTTATCTTCATAATAGGGTAGAAAGCTTGTATGATGTTCAGTCAAAACTTCAAAATCTCTTACCTGAAATGAGTATTGATGTTGCGCATGGACAAATGAGCCCACACGAACTTGACGATATTTTTAGACGTTTTAAATCGGGTGGTTTTCATATTCTTATTGCAACAACAATTATAGAAAATGGTATTGATATTCCAAATGTAAATACTATTATTATAGACAGGGCTGATATGTACGGTGTTTCTCAACTTTACCAACTTAGAGGGCGTGTAGGTAGGAGCGACAGAAAAGCCTATGCATACCTTTTATATCCAGAAAATAGGGCCTTAAGTGAAGTTGCAATGAAACGCCTACAAGTTATTAGTGACTTTACTGAGCTTGGAAGTGGATTTAAAATTGCCATGAAGGACATGGAAATTAGAGGTGCTGGAAACCTTCTTGGAAAAGATCAGTCGGGCGATATTTATTCTGTTGGCTTTGATTTGTATTTGCGTTTGCTTGAAGAAGCAGTTGAGCGCTTGAGTGACGAAACCTATGTTGAACAGTATGAAGTTCTTATGGAACTCGAATACTCAGGCTTCATTCCAGAAACCTATGTTTCAATTCCTCAAACAAAGATGGAAATTTATAAAAAGATTGCATCAGTTGGCGATAATGATGAACTTCAAGCCGTGTTGGCAGAACTTGAAGATAGATTTGGCCCAATACCAAGTGAAGTACAAAGCTTATTAGCCTTAGCACAAATACGCATTATTTGTAAAAAACTTTTCATAGCTACACTTAAAGAACGCATGGGTAAAGTACGCGTTGAGTTTTCAAGAGTTTCAAATATTTCAGTTGAAAAAATATTACATCTTATAAAAATGAGTGAAGGAAAGGTGAAGCTTGATCCGATGAGCCCAAATGTGCTTGTATTTGAAACGGGAAAAATAGACTTAGAGCATAAAAGCGATTTTATTAGAGAAAAACTGGAGGTATTACTAACATGATAAAAGCAATTATTTTTGATTATGGGAACGTTATTTCTCATGCAGCAGCAGGGGACGCAAGTGAAGACTTAAAAAAAATGTCTGGAGTACCAGCTGAAGTCTTTAATTCAGTGTATGATCGTTTTCGTTTCGATTTTGACCGAGGTTTAATAAACGGTGAAGAAATGTATCGTCAATTACTTTTAGAAGAGGGATATACTGAGCAAGCAATGAACACTGAATTACTAGAAAAAATAGCACGATGCGACTTAGAAACATGGAGACCTATTAGGCAAGATGTATGCGATTGGATTACTGAACTTCAAAAAACATATAAAATTGGTATACTTTCAAATATGCCATATGAATTTTTAGATGCATATGAAAAAGAAATACCACCGTTTATGCAAGCAGACTTTGCGTGTTTTTCATGTAGGGTAAAGCTTATAAAACCAGAAAGAGAAATCTATGAATACACTTTAAATGGACTAGATATAAATGCAAATGAAGCAGTATTTTTTGATGACATACAAGAAAACATTGATGCTGCTGTAGCTTTAGGCATTAATGCTTTTTTATGGACAGGACTTGACCAAGGCAAAAAAGATTTAGAATCTTTACGTAACTAATAGGGAACTCTAGTGTAGCATTTTGCATAGAAAAATAATCTGTCCAAAATGTTACACTTATTTTTGTATATATTTTTGAGTAAATTCATCTATTGGAATCGCTTTGTTAAAATAAAACCCTTGAATAGTACTACACTGTACTCGCTGTAACATAGCAATTTGATATTCATCTTCAATACCTTCTGCCACTACATGTATATTGAGAGAGTTTGCGAGCTTTACAATCCCATCAACAACTAATTCGCCTCTACTGTGTTCTTTTGTTGTATTGAAAAAGCTTCTATCTAGCTTAATACTATTAACTTTAAAGTTTTTTAATAAGCCTAGTGATGAATAGCCTGAGCCAAAATCGTCAATTGAAACTAAAAATCCTTTACTATGCAAATCAGAAAGCAAATTCTCAAGTACTTCTTCATTCTCTAACACAATGCTTTCAGTTAATTCAAGCTCAATATAGTGATGAGGAATTTCAATTTTATCAACGATACTAAGAATTTGATTAAAAAAATGTTTGTTTTCTAAGTGCGCTCTAGAAACATTTACCGAGATAGGAACGCATTCATATCCCTTATCAATCCAATTCTTTAGAGTTTTGCATACGTTCTTTAATATATATAAATCAAGGTCAATAATAAATCCATTTTTTTCAAAAAGCGGAATAAATAAATTTGGTAACATTATCGTTCCATCTTTATCTACCCATCGAACTAAGGCTTCTGCACCCACAACTTTTTTTGTATTTATATTATATTTTGGTTGTAAAAATGGTATAAATTCCTTATTATTCAAAGCTTTTCGCATTTTATTTGTAATATCAGCAATTTGTAAAATTTGCTCTTTATAGTTGTTGTCATAATTATAAATAGAGCCTTTTTTCTTAGTTTTTGCAATTGCATGAGTCATAGTGGTTTTATTTATCATGTCATTTACGTCAGTTTCACCTGGTTTTATAAAATACCTTCCATAATTAAACTGTAAGTGATAGTTTTCAAGTTGTGGAACAGCATTATTAAAATATTCTTCGTAAAAATGTGTCATGTCATCTAAGTTTTCTAAGAATCCATTCCCAGCAAACATTATAAATTCATCCCCTGTAATACGTGCAAGGATAAATGTTTTTTCATTTGCAAGTTCACTTGTTTTAAGAAAAGCTCTTAAAACACTGTTTCCCACTTCAAAATCAAACATTTCATTTATAGCCTTAAAATTTGAGATATCAATTTTAATCATTGCAAATTCATCATGTGGATACTGCTTCAGCGTATCTAGTACAAATAAGCGAAACTTATTGATATTTGGAAGCCCCGTTAGATCATCGTAGTAGGCTATTTTTTCAATTTTTTTTATGCTTTCTACTTTTGAATGAAGTGCATACCATAATAAAAAGCTAAGAATAAATAAAACTCCAACACTAATAAATGCAATAGTATTTGCTAAAAACTTTGTATTTTGTGTAACTTTGTCTTCGTCTAATACCAATAGTAGATACCAGTCATTTATATCTAATTGCTTATAGATTGCAATATGATTTTTATTATGTATATCAAATGAAAAATTACCGTCCACTCGGCGCTTAATATTTTTCATTATATTTTCTGTTGTATCATTATCGTGTAGGTTTGCATTTTTTAGTTGCTCTAAAGTATAAAACTCGCTTGATGTTGCAAACGCTGGAAGCGCAAAACCATCAGAAACTAGTGCGTAACCATTACCTTTAATTATATTATTTAAGTTAAACTGTAATACTGAAAAGGAGTATTTTGCAATAATAACTCCAACTAAGACATTCCCATCATACACAGGTGCTGCAATATCCATGACTCTACCACCGGAATACTGGCAGTTGTATGGACGAGATGTGGAGGCATGTTTTCTATAAGGCTTTACAAAATGTGGTTCAGGTTTTATATCTTCAGTTTTACCGTATGCAGAGCTTGTAAATCCATCTGTTCTAAAAAAAGCTAACTCTTGAAAAGAGCTGTTTTGAATTTGCGTTACCAAGTACTGTTTTAGAGATTTTTCATTGTAACCTAAGCTTGAAATTGATTCTGCGACACTAACAACATACTCTTGGGAGTAATTTATGTCAGTATTTATTAAAAGTTGTTGTTGGGCAGCTACTTCATTTAAAGTATCTCTAGTTGTTTCACGGAGGATAGTATCGACGGCATTATTAAAAAATACAAGTATGGTAATTGCTATAAGGAAAAAGGAAATTCCTACAGTTATAATTCTTTGTTGAGTTTGCTCTGATTTTTCCTGCATAATTTTCCACTTTTTTTTAAATAGGTATGTACATTAGCGTCACTAAAAGTATAAACACAGCTCGAATAAACACTAATCTACGAGTACAGTATAACATAAACTAGTAATGCTTTCAAGGTCTGTATACAGAGTATAAACTAGTTGGGAACCTCTAAAACCCTGTTAGTTTCTCGAAGTTCCCGACGAGTTTGAGGCGTAAATCTCGATGATAAAAGGATTTATATCACAAACATCGCAATTAAACCTAAGGTACATCTCTAAAAACTGAAGCTTTTAGAGGTGTACAATTATGAATTACTTAAACGTTCGTGTTCAAATATATCTTTTGCGTCCCATGGATAACAGCACCATGCATCTTCAAATGTTTCACCTGCGTAGTAACGTTTTACTTCTGTTGGAATAACACCTTTTTTTTCTTTTTCTTTGTGATGAATTACTGCAACAGCAATTTCTTTTGGGTTATGCCGCAATAGCTCTCTAATGCAATATTCTAATGTAGCACGTGTATCGTCAACTTCGTCTACTAGGAGTATTTTTTTCCCTTCTAGTTTTTTTGTAGCATCATCAATCCATTGAATTTTACATGGCTCATCTAAGGTGTCAGCACCTTCTGTGTAATATTTTACACCAACTGCAAGAATAGGTATTTCAATAAAGGTTTTCATCATACGAGCTGGAATAAATCCGCCAGATCCAATAGCAACCATAAGTTCTGGTTCATAGTTGTCATCAATAATTTTTTGTGAAAGTGTTTTTACTGTGTCATGAATTTTGTTGTAGCTAAAGTATTTTTTGTCTGACATTGTTTACTCCTTAGAATAATATGTATTCTATAATACTCTTCTAGCAAAAATATGTCAAGGTGGAGGGTTTTCAATTATTGGGCATTACCCCGAACATGGTAACACGTATGTTGCCATGTTCGGGGTCGGTCTTACAATTCCTAATGCCTTTTTGGTACTATCGGTACTTTGCAACAATGTCAGCTGATTTCTGACTAAGCTCTGCAATTTCAGACCATTTTTTATTATCAATTAAATCGGCTGTTACCATAAAGCTTCCACCGCAAGCAACAATGTTTTTATTTGAAATAAACTCTTCTAGGTTTTCAAGCGATACGCCACCTGTAGGCATAAACTTTATCATGTTGTATGGTGCACAAAGAGCATTGATAGTCTTTAATCCTCCATATTGAGCTGCAGGGAAAAACTTAAGAGTAGTGAGACCCAATTCTAATGCCATTTCTATTTCAGTTGGTGTTACACAACCTGGAAAAATAGGTATATTTTTTTCTTGGCAATATTTTACTGTTTTAGGGTTTAGACCAGGGGAAACGATAAACTCAGCGCCTGCAGCAATTGCTTCATCCACTTGCGCTGTTGTAAGTACTGTTCCTGCTCCCACTATCATTTCAGGATAGGCTTCTTTCATAAGTTTAATTGCACTTGCAGCTCCCGCGGCTCTAAATGTAACTTCAGCTACAGGAAGGCCTCCATCTATTAAAGCTTTAGCTAAAGGCTCTGCATCTTCTGTTGGGCGGTCAAGTTTAATAACTGGCACTACACCAATTTTTGCTATTTTTTCTGTTATTGTCATATTTTCTCC
>CAYJKA010000031.1:0-15909 GCA_964370655.1 uncultured Treponemataceae bacterium
TATGGATAACTTCCTTAAGTGTTGCATCTTCATTTTTCTTGGGAACAATGCCAGTTGGAGGGTCTTTTATAGCCTTAACTGTTCTATGTTCTCTTTATGGAAGAGGCTTTGAAGCAGGATATTTATTGCTTCGACCAGTATCTTTTATAATCTGTACCTTTGCAACTATAATTGACGTGGCAGTAAGTATTTTTTGTACCTACTATATTGCACATAGAGAAAAAATGACAGAGGAAAAACCTACAAGAAGTTTTATCTAGTTATCAAGCATGCCAAATGAGGCATGCTTTTTTTATGCTTACTGAGATAAGTAAAGCTACTTGAGAAAAAATGCATAGAGTGGTATACTATAAATATGGAAAAAGCATATTTATTAGCAGGAAAAGAATATCCCTTTTGCGAAGACTTTGCAAACTATGTAACAAATAATGGGGATTCTATAATGGTTACCCTTTTAGACAGTAAAGAAAAAGCCACTATAGCAACACCAAGTTTTTCATGGAATAGAGCATCACCCATTTCTGCCCGATCTTTGGTATTAGAAGCTGAAACTACATTTAAAAAAATTGACACAGCTTTTATTATGTTTGATACTGCATTGTATGTAGAAGAGTTTGAAAAAATGGGAATTGAAGTAATTTCACGAGGAATGGATACTCTTTATGCTGGTTATATGTATTTAACAATAGAATTAATTGAACGCTTTTTAAAAAAAGGCGAGGGCAATATTTGTTTTATTTTGAAAACACATTCATCCTTATTAGAAGCCGTTCGACAGCAAAAAAGAACCGAAAATGCGCCTTCCAGTCCTTTTGTAGACGCGGCAGCATCGGCTTTTCGTTCTTTTGCAGAAAATATAGCCGTAAAATATGCAGGTGCCCCAGTAGGAATACAGCTTGTAGAATGTACAAGTGCCACAAATGATGCAACACAATTATGCCCATGGTTATTGCCTTTTGTTGAAAGTTCTTCTGAAAAACCAATAGTGGATGCAAAAGCTGCAGGAAAGTGGTTTCAAATTGGTTCAAAGGCTTCTTCAGGTTGGCAATTATTTAAAAAATAACTATGTAAGCATAGTTTAAATGTAGGAGAGATGTATGACTTTCATGGAAGTATATACAAAGCTATTTCATTCAGATATTACAGTGGCTTCATCTCTTATAAGAATACTTATAAGTTTTATCTGTGGAGTTATTTTAGGTTTAGAAAGGCAAAAGAAAAACAATTTTATTGGTATTCGAACTATAATTGTAATAACAGTTTCATCAACACTTTTAATGTTACTTTCAATTTACGCAGGAACAAGGCTTCCTGGCAGTACTGGAGATCCAACGCGTATAGCAGCACAAGTTGTTTCTGGGATTGGTTTTCTAGGTGCAGGAACAATTGTTTTGCAAGGCTTAAATGTTAAAGGGTTAACTTCTTCTGCTGTCATTTGGAGTTCTGCTGCCATAGGTTTAGGAATTGGAGCCGGTTTTATTATTCCAACAGTAGCTACGGTTATACTTCTAGTTTCTGCAATAATTTTAGTAGAAAAAGTAGAAGAAAAGTTTTTCACAACAGGAAGATCTAAAAAATTAGAACTACAGTTTGCTAATAATCGAATCGACATAGATAAACTAACAAAAATTTTAGGCGAAAATGGCTTAATAGTTTCAAACGTGGATATAACAAGGGATTTTACAAAAAAACATTTTTTATTAGTGTTTTCTGTACGGGTTCCATCATCTATTGATATTTTTGATGTAATTGAAAAAATAAAAACAATTGGACGGCTTGAAGAATTTAGCCTAATAGATTAAAATAGGACTTTATGCAACAAACAAATCCGCTTATAGTTCAAAGTGACAAAACTCTTTTATTGGATGTACACGCAGCTCTTGCTGAAGAATGCAGAGACGCTCTTATTCCTTTTGCAGAGTTAAAAAGCTCCCCTGAACATTTGCACACATATAATTTATCTCCTCTTTCTCTTTGGAATGCAGCCAGCGCGGGTTTTACCGACAAGGATGTTGCAGAGGTATTAGAAAAGTATTCAAGATTTGCAATTCCTCAAAATGTTATTGCTTGGGTAAAGGAAACCTCTTCACGTTTTGGAAAACTTCGACTTATACCTGATAGCATCTTCGAAGAAGAACAAGAGCTATCAAAAAAAGAAGAAAATGAAGACAAAGAAACTGTAATAAAAGAAAAAACACTTTTATTAGTTTGTGATGAATTAATTGTATTTAAAGAGATAGTTTCGCACAAAAAGCTTTCAAAATATTTAACTCCTGTAAGCGAAGAAGAATTGCCTTCTGGAGAATTTGGATTTAGACTTTTATTAACAAACAGAGGTATAATTAAGCAAGAACTTATTACTCAGTTGTGGCCAGTAAAAGATGAAGTACCGCTTAGAGACGGAGAAAAACTTACTGTTACAATGCGTGAAAAAACATTGCAAAATAAGCCTTTGGAAATACGCTCCTATCAAAAAGAATCCGTTAGAGCTTTTTTAGGTGATGAAGGAGCAGGAACAGGATATGGTACCATTGTGCTACCTTGTGGTGCTGGTAAAACTGTAGTGGGTATAGCCATTATGGCAAAGCTACAAATGAGCACCCTTATTGTTACAACAAATATTTCAGCTGTACATCAGTGGAAAGCAGAGCTATTAGACAAAACAGAATTAACAGAAGATCAAATAGGCGAATATACTGGCGAAAAAAAACTCATTAAACCTGTAACTATTGCAACCTATCAAATACTTACTTGGAGGCCTGAAAAAGAAGGCCCTTTTCCCCATTTTCATGTGTTTAATGAAAGGAATTGGGGATTAATAATTTATGATGAAGTGCATTTATTACCAGCTCCAGTTTTTCGGGTTACGGCGGAAATACAAGCAATAAGACGGGTCGGTCTTACTGCAACTCTAGTTCGCGAAGATGGTTTGGAAAAGCATGTTTTTAGTCTTGTAGGTCCAAAACGATATGATGTTCCTTGGAAAGAGTTAGAACGTTCAGGCTGGATAGCACAATCTGAATGTATTGAGATGAGACTTGATATGGCAGATGAAAAGCAAATCGAATACGCAACAGCATCTTTGCGAAAAAAGCACAGAATAGCTTGTGAAAATCCAGCTAAAATTCCTGTAGTTATTTCGCTCATAGAACGATTTGTTGATGATAAAATTTTGGTTATTGGGCAATATTTAGATCAATTACATGAGCTAGCAACGCTGCAAAAAGCACCAATAATTACTGGGAAAACACCAAATTCACAAAGAGATGAAATTTACAATTCGTTTAGAAAAGGTGAAATTCGCGTTCTTTTTGTGTCAAAAGTGGCCAATTTTGCGATAGATTTACCAGATGCATCAATGGCAATTCAAATATCTGGTACATTTGGAAGTAGACAAGAAGAGGCACAACGATTGGGCCGAATACTTAGACCAAAGAAAAAAATTGCTCGCTTTATAACACTGGTAACAAGAAATACAGAAGAAGATATCTTTGGAGCAAACAGGCAAAAATTTTTGGCAGAGCAAGGTTATTCATATAGAATGGTGAACTCAGTAGAAGAAATTCCAGAATACTTGGAAGAGGCTGCAAACAATGAATAATCAGATAAAAATGCTTGAGACTTGGAAAAATTCTCTTTACCGTTTGAATGAAAATAAATTTCTTGATATTGTGCGTCTATATGTTGGCATAATAAAAACTCCATACAATAAAGAAAAACTTGTAGGAGATCTTGTATCGTTTTTATACAAAGAAGAACATAAAAAAAATATTATTGACCTTTTATCAAAAAAAGATATACTTTTTTTGGCAGCCATACATTTTCTTGAAAACCCTACAAATGAAACGGTGCTTGCCTTTTTTGGTGGCGAATATACAGCCTTTTATTTGTACGACTATATTGCAAACTTAGAGGAAAGGCTGCTAATATACAGAAGTGTTGATGAAAAAAGCAAAAAAGAATGTTTGGCTATAAATCCACTTTTAGAAGAACAATTAGCACCTTTTTTTAATCTTTCTGTTTTGTTACCTCTTGAAAAAGCAAGCACTACAGCAGTTGAAAATGAAATAAAACCAATATTGGACTCATCTCTTTTTGCTTCTTGGTATGCATTTATAGCGCAAAATCCAGATGCTTGTAGAGCAGACGGGACCTTTAAGAAAAAAACACAGCAAATAATAGAAACTGTATTTTATGGAATATCAATTGATTTTTTAGTAATTTTAAATACTTCATTTTTACATTTAGGACTCTTTTTTCACGATGGTACAAATTTGTGTATAAATGAAAAAAAATGGAATGCATTTGCCGTATTACCAAAAGAAACGCAGCAACATTACATTTGCGTAGCTTCATTTAGACGTTTTCAAAGGGATACTCTTTTAAAGCATACACACTTTTCAAAAAATCTTGTTGACTGTATACCTTCAGAGGGGTACACATTAGAAACGTTATTGCGTTTGCGCTTCTTTCTAACACCTACTCAAAATAACACGCAAAAATCAGGCTTTTTTGCAAATGTTTTGCAAAGGGCTACCGCAGGCGATAAGGAAGAAGACTCTTTTTCTGAAAAATCTCTCATTGAAAGATTGTTGTTTTTTGGAATATTAGAAGTTAAGGGAAAGAATGAGGAAGGAAAGGATATTCTTGTTCAAAGAAATTCTCAGCCTCCTATTGCAATGGGTACAGAAGAAAATATACCTTTTATTAGTATAAATGCTGGTTTTTCAGTAACATTTTTAACATCAGTTCCACTAACAAGGATGTTACCTCTTGTGTCTTGCATGGATGTTGTATCTTTTGATACGGTAACTCGTTTTGAAATAACACGCTCTTCATGTATGCGTTACTTTGATAAAAATGGAAACGCAAAAACCTTGTTAGAAGATTTAGAAAAAGCATCAGGAAACAAGCTATCACAAAATCTTTCTTTTTCAATTACAGAATGGTATGAAACATATAATTCAGCCTCTTTGTATCATGGATATGTTTTGCAAGTTTCAAGTGATAAAACGGTACAAATAGAAAATAGTACTACTTTAGCACCGCGGATTAAAAAAATACTTGCACCAGGTATATATATTTTCGATTTTGAAAGTCGCGAAGATATGATGGAAGCCATTGAAAAAAGTTCTCTAGATTTTATAGGTGCTCCAAAAACGGTTGTAAAAGAACCAGATGTATTATCTTTTGCAGAGTTACAACAAAGAAAATCATTAAATATTGATTACTCTACAAATGTAGAAAAAACAATTGATATTACCGATACCCATTTATTAAAAATGAAAAAAGAACTCGATAAGTTAAATTTACCTATTGAGCAAAAAGAAGGTCTTTCTGAAAGAATTAATCGAAAGCTAATAGTAAGTGAAAAGCAACTAGTCGGAGAAACAGTGCGCTTTGAAAAAACTGAAGCAAGTGGAATAGATTTTATGGGAAAGATACAAGTAATAGAACAAGCTATTTCAGCTTCAAATTTGGTTGAAATAAAAAGTGCGAATGCAACCTATGTAGGAAGGCCTATAAAAATTGAAAAGAGAGATGGGGATGCAAATGTTACGCTTGTGCAAGAAGACACAAAAACTATTATGCTTTTAATAGGACAGGCAAGAAATGTTAAAAGGTTTAGACAACCTCTCTATTGAAAAAAGCATCATTTTTTACATTTTTTAGTTAAAAAAGGATGAAACCTTTTTTATTCTATGCTATTATTTAGTTATGAAAATTATAGCAAAAAAATCTACATTAGCAGGTACAACACAAGTGCCTGGTTCAAAAAGCCATACTATTCGTGCCTTAATACTTGCAGCGATTGCACATGGTAATTCAGAAATAGAAAATCCGTTAACAGGTGAGGATTGTGTGTCTTGTGCTAAAGCAATAGAAAAGCTAGGTGCTAAGGCAGATTTTTCAAACCCAAAACTTTGGAAAGTTAAAGGTGCTGGGGAAAACGCTCATTTGCCAGATGATGTGGTTGATGTTGGAAATTCTGGCTCTGTGTTATATTTTTTAAGTCCCATAGCGGCAACCTTTAAAGGGTGGAGCATTTTTACTGGCGATAAGTCTATACGAACAAGGCCTGTAAGCCATTTGGCAAGTCTATTAGAGCAAGCCGGCGCTACGGTACATATAAGTCGTCCGGACATGGATTCTCCGCCACTGTTAATTGAAGGCCCCATAAAGGCAAGTAATATTAAAACAGATGGCCGCCTATCACAGTATATTAGTGGAATGATGATGGCAGCAACACTGCTTGATGGAACTACAAATATTGAGTTAACAGATCCAAAAGAAACACCTTATTTAAAAATGACAAAACACTGGCTTGAAGGTGCAGGAATTCCTGTATCAATAAGTTCAGATTACAAACATATTTCAGTTTCAGGACCACACACTATTAAAGGATTTAATGTTCCTGTCCCATCAGATTGGGAAGGAGTAGCATTTCCTCTTATTGCTGCCCTTGTTTCAGATAGTAGCATTGTTATTGACAAAGTAGATACATCAGGAACGCAAGGTGATGATGCAATTGTAGATGTTTTAAAAGCTGTTGGGGCAGATATTGTTCTCGATAGCGATAAAAAAACATTAACTGTACGTGGTGGAAATTTATCAACTGTAGAAAAACAAGAAAATGGTTGGATAAAAGGCAGGCTTGCTGTAGCGTCTGAGAATTCTGAGTTACGTATTAATTGTTCAGGCTATCCTGATGCTATCTGTGCCCTTGCTGCGATTGCGTGTTTTATTGAAGGCACAATAATTATTGAAGATGTTGGAGTCTGTAGAAAAAAAGAAACCGATAGACTTACCGTAATGACAAGTGAATTAAAAAAGCTTGGTGCAAATATAGAAGAAGGCGATGATTTCTTAATAATTAGAGGTAACTCTCCAATAAAGGCAGATGGTAGCTCTAATGAGAATTTCTGTTTACATGGTGGGGAAGTAGAAAGTTTTCATGACCACAGAGTTGCAATGTCTATTTCGTGTTTAGCACTTGGTCTTCCTGAAGGTGAAGAAGTTCAAATAAACGATTTTGAATGCCATGAAGTTTCTTTTCCTGGATATTTTAATACAATGAATAAAATAGGTGCTGGTTTTACAGAAATATCTTAGAACATAACACCTTCATTTCTGTGTAGTTGAACTGCTTCTTGCATATGAGACAGTAATATAGCATTACTATTTCCCATATCAGCTATTGTTCTAGCAAGCTTTATGCAAGAATGCAGTCCGCGAGCAGAAAAACCATACCGCAGAGATTCTGTATTAAGAAATGTTTCTGTCTTATCATCAAGAAGACAGAAACTTTTTATTTCAGTAGCATTAAGATAACTATTTGCTTTTCCTTGCCTCTTTCTTTGAATTTCTGTAGCAAGTTTAATTTCTTTTCGTAGGTCTTCAGTGCTAATGCTTTTTTCATCAGATTGGTGTAAAGAGTCAAGATTAGCTCTTCCAAGAGAGACTCTAATATCTATTCTATCTAAAAGTGGCGCAGAAAATTTTCTCCAATACTGTTCAACAGCGCGGGCACTGCATAAACAAATTTTATCCTGAGATCCAAAATTGCCACAGGGGCAAGGATTTGAGGCTACAAGTAACTGAAAGCGAGCAGGGTACTCTGTGCTTCTACCAGCCCTGCTTAAGGTAACCTTCCCATCTTCCAAAGGAACTCTTAAGGTTTGGAGAACAGTTGTTCGAAATTCTGATGCTTCATCTAAAAAAAGAATGCCGTTATGTGCAAGAGATATTTCACCAGGTCTACAATTTGGACCTCCGCCAATCATACCTTCTAAACTGGAACTTTGATGAGGCATTCTAAAAGGAGGCTCTACCATAAGACTTACACCAGATTTTAATTTGCCAGCAAGGCTATAAATACGCGTAACAGGCAGGGCATCTTCGACAGAGAGTTTTGGAAGAAGAGAGGAAAAATGTTGCAATGCAAGAGTTTTACCGCAACCTGGGGGGCCATACGCTATTACATTATGCAAACCTGCCGCAGCAATTTGTAAACAACGTAAAAAAAATGGTTGGCCACGCAAGGTGCTATAATCAAAACCATCTTCCACTTGCGAAAACTCAATTTTTTCAATGTTATTTTTTGTTGGTTTTTGTGTTGGGGTAGTAGCTTTAACTTTGTCAAAAAAATCTTTTGAATGAAGTTTTAATAATAAACGATATGCATCTTGTAAATTTTTTACTGTAAAGATTCGTATTCCATTTAAGCCAGCAGCCTCTTGTGCATTTTCATCGGGAATTATACAAATGGAAATGCCGTTTTCAGCAGATGTAGAAAGAGCTGCATGAACGCCTCTTACAGGCCTTACTCTTCCAGAAAGTTCTAATTCTCCCATCACAAGAATTGGAATATCGTCATGAAAAGCCTTTTCGTAGCAGACTTCTTCATTTTCCATTTTTAACTTTTCTTGTAAAACAGCCAATGCTATAGCAAGGTCAAAGCCTGCACCTTCTTTTTTTACATCTGCAGGCGAAAGGCTTATCAGCACTCTATCATGGGGAAATTCAAAGCCAGAATTTCTAATGGCGGCTCTCATTCTCTCTCGAGCTTCCTTTACGGCATTGTCAGCAAGACCAACAACTTCAACAAGAGGAATACCTCTACGTAAGTCAACTTCAGTAGAAACAAGGGCGCCTTCATATCCAAAGGGTGAAAAACTGGTTATACGCATATTTTACTCCAAAAAAGCTATATAGTAGTTTTAGCTGTTTCCAGAAAAAAAATTACCTTTTTAGAGAAAATAACAATGATTTTATGAGTTTTTTTCTAATCTAGGAAGAAGTTCTTCTGTCCATAAACGTTCTTCAATGACTTTTCCACCACTTGTTCTGCCTATTTTTCTGTCTGAGCGAACGTGCTCTCCGTGAAAATCGCTGCCACCGGTAATAAAATATCCAATGTTTTTACCCATGGCTTCAAGCCTTTTTGCCTCTACTTCTCTTACACCAGGGTGCCAGGCTTCAAGGCCTTCTACTCCGCGGTCAAAAATATCTTGCAAAATGGGTTCTATTTTTCCCCATGATTGATAAAGAGAAAGAGGATGCGCCAGTACAGGAATTGCACCACTATCTTTAATTGCAATGATTGCTTCATCTAAATTTGCCCCTACTTTTGGCTCATAAAAAGGCTTTCCTCGTGCTAAAAATTTGTCAAAAGCTTTTTGTCTTGTTTTTACAATTTTTTTTGAAACGAGAAAATCGGCAATATGAGGACGGCCAAGGGACTCAGTAGAAAACATATTTTTTAGTTCTTCTACAGAAGTATTTATGCCATAAGATTGCATTTTTTTTACAATTTCTTCATTTCGTGTATTGCGAGCTTTGCGTAAAAATGCGATAATATCAAGTAACGAGGAACTAGCTTTTTTGATGCCAAGACCCAGAAGATGGAATTCTCCTGTAGGCCATTGAATGCTTAATTCAATTCCGGGAACGAAAATTATGTTGTTTTCTTTTGAAGATTCTTCGGCTTCTGAAAGGCCTGCAATAGTATCATGATCGGTAAGGGCCATGACAGAAAGGTTTTTGTTTGCTCCATATTCAATAAGTTCTTTTGGAGATAAAGAACCATCGGAAGCACTGGAATGTAAATGTAAGTCGATCATGAAAAAAAGTATATCATAAAATTTTTTTTTATGATATAATGTAAAAAATAAAATTATATGATATAATAGATATAGAGGTAAAAAATGCCAAAGGCAATGCAGTACACAAAAGGATCTATAATTTATTTCGCTGGAGACATGGATGAAAGAATTTTCATTCTGCAAAAGGGAATGGTCCTCTTGACGAGTACAGATATTGAAACAAATATTCCTGCAACAGAACATATACGCGAAGGAGAATTCTTTGGTGTAAAATCTGCTTTAGGTCATTTTCCTCGCGAAGAAACAGCAACAGTTGTAACAGAAACAATTGCTATTGCCTTAACGGTACAAGAATTTGAAAAAATGTTTAGTGGTAACAGACAAGTTATTATGAAAATGTTACGTGTTTTTTCAAATCAACTTCGATCAATTCATAAAAAAACAGAATCAATACTTAAAAGTGAAGTAGATATTGACCAAGTAACAGGTATGATATCTGTGGCACAAAGCTTTTTTGACGATGAGCAATACAAGGCTTGTTGCGATGTTTGTACAAAACTACTCTCACGTTTTCCAAATACATCAAAAAAAGAAGATGTTGCAAAATTATATGCTTCATCAAAAAGACGCCTAGACCTTCAAGGAGGGCGCTCGAAAAAAACAGCCCATATTGGGGACTCTGAAGATGATCTTACTGGAGGCTCATCAGCCTTAAAACAATTCTCTCTTCCAACCTTCTCTAGGTTTGCTAAAAACTTTGAACCAGAATCAGTTATTATTTCAGAATACGAATCAGGGGATAGCTTTTACCTAATTCAATCTGGGCAAGTTCAGTTAGTAAAATGTGTAAAAGGCTCAAAGAAAAATATTGATATATTAAAACCATCAGAATTTTTCGGAGAAATGGCAATATTGGAAAACACTCCTCGTTCTGCAACAGCAGTAGCTCTTAACCATGTTGTGGTATTAGAGTTCAATAAAGAAAACTTTGAAGTTCTTATTATGGGAAATCCACAAATTGCATTAATTCTTTTAAAACTATTTTGTAAACGAATATACGACCAAAAAAGACGATTCAAAATTCTTGTTATCGAAGATTTGCAAGCAAGAATTGCAGATGTATTCTTAATGTTTGATGAAATGAACAGAACACCTCAAGGATTAGATAGGTCAAGACAGTTTAATTTAACAATTCAAGACCTTTCGCACTGGGCAGGACTCCCATTTGATGTTGCCCGCGATGAGGTAAATAAGTTTGTTGAAAAACGTAAACTTGAAGTATACGATACATATATGGTTGTGGCTAATATTGTTGACATGAGACGTATTGTTGACACAAAGGCATCTGTTCGTACAACATAATCATAATATTTTTATTAAGACAAAAGAGTTCTGTAATGCAGGGCTCTTTTTTTGTTTAAAGTTACAAGGGTATAATGCTGTTTTGGGCGCCCCGCCAAGAGGTCTCTTGGCGTCCTGTGCTCCGCTAGAATCTAAAAAGCTGTTAAATTGAGTTTCTTTTTAGATATCGCTTCCGCCCAGTGGCGCAATGGGTCAAAAAAGAATCTAGCAAAAAATAAAAATTTTTTATAAAAAACCAAAATTTAAGGTAAATTTTTTCCTCAAACGAGCTATAAATTCTATACAAAGAAATTATAGTGGAGGCTATATGAAAAAATATGTTTACTGCGTTCTTTTTGTGCTTGCTTTTTTTGCTTGCAAAATGCCAATAGATGGCACAAAAGCAAACAGCGAACAAAAAATAATTACACTAATAAACTGGAACTTACAAACCTTTTTTGATGCTGTAGATGATGGTACAGAATATGCAGACTTTAGAGGCTCTAGCTCTTCTTGGAATGAACAAAAATATAAAGAGCGATTAAAAACTCTTTGCAGCTTTATTGAGGAAACACAGGCTGACGTGTATGTTTTTCAAGAGATTGAAAAATCAAGCATACTTCAAGATATTTCGAACGAATTAGTTGCCTTACGAAGTATGAAAAAAGGATATACCTACAGTGCCTTTTCAAAAAATCAAGACGAAGCATTAGGTATTGCGATTCTATCGCGGTTTCCTTTGAAAGACACATCTACTCATCATATTGACTTAAGTGTAGCCCTTGGACTATCAAATTTTGAAACAAGTAAACAAATTGTAGATGGAACTCCTTTGGAACAACCTTCTTTGCGAGTGCTATTACATTCTAAAATAGAAGTAGATGAAAATAAAAGCTTTTCACTTTTTTCATGCCATTGGAAATCGAAGTTTGGAGGAGCGGAAAAAAGTGAAGTATGGCGTAATGCACAAGAAAGGCTTTTGGCCGATACATTACTTTTATATAACGAGCCCTTTATAATAACGGGAGATTTTAATAGAACCTTAGAAGAATTTTTAATGGATGAAAAAAATACAGATAGTAAAAGTAATTTGGTGCAGTTACAAGGCAGTAACGGAAGTGTTCCTGTTATTTCTTCTTGGCTGGTTTATAGAGATATCTATTCTGACAAAGGCTCTTATTATTATCAGGGAGAATGGGAAAAAATTGACCATATTTTTTATAGCGAAAATTTTGAAATTGTTGACTTTCAAACTGTATTAACGGATACAAATGCGACAATAGGAGGTTTTCCTATGCGTTATGATGTTTTCAATGGAAAAGGAGCTTCAGATCACCTTCCTCTTTTATGCGTAATTGAATTATAAACTTTTTAAAATACTTGAAAAAACAATGGCAATGTGGTATTATAGAATTACCCTCACAAACAAGGAAGTCCTGATGCCATATTCAGAACCGTCTAATCTAGCTATTATTGCTTGTCCTGGTGGAGAGCTTTTTGCGAATAAAATTATTACACACCTTCGCCATATGTATAAACATCGTTTTGGTCTAAAAAGAGATGTTATTTCAAAACGTTACGATGTTGATAAAACAACAATAGTAAGAGATATTAATTATTATAATGACTTAGAAGCATCTGAACTTTACATTAAGGGAAGTGTAGAAAAATACCGGCCAGCTCAATTTAAAACAGATATTGATTTTACATACTTTTTAAACGGAGAACTTAAAACACAGGTAAAAACTTGTGTAAGAGGGAAAGACGTTTTTATTGTGCAAGACGTAGCAAATGAACAAGTGCTAAGTTTGAATGATGGAAAAATAGAAAAAAACATGTCTGTAAATGACCACTTAATGGCACTTTTGGTAACAATAGATGCTGTTAGACGAGCTGGGGCTGCCTCTATTGCTTTGGTATTACCAACATATCCCTATAGCCGACAAGATAAGAAAAAAGGACGAGAAGGTTTAACTGCAAGCACACTTGGTACCATTTATGAAAGCATGGGTGTATCTAGAATTATTACATTAGATATACACTCAAGAGAAATAGAAAACTCTTTTGTTCATGTTAATATTGAAAACCTTCATGCTAGTTATCAAATAATTCGAGAACTCATAAAACTGGTCGACATAAATGGAAAAGAAGATGATTTAGTTATTGTGGCACCAGATACAGGGGCTGTTGAACGAAATAAGTTTTATGCATCAGGATTAAATAAACCACTTGCTATGATCTATAAAGAAAGAGATTATTCTGTTGTTACACAAAGTGGAAAAGATACAAATATAAAAACAATGACTCTTCTTGGAGATGTTAAAGGAAAGGTTGCGTTTTTAGCAGACGATATGCTTGGTTCTGGTGGAACCCTTTTAAAGGCTATGGAATTCTTAAAAGAGCAAGGTGCAACAAAAGTAATTGCTGCAATAAGTTTGCCGTTTTTCAATGGAAAAGCAATTGAGTTCTTTGACGACGCATATAAAAAAGGTCATTTTTATAGAATAATTGGAACAAACGCAGTTTCACATGATGAGCTTTTAAATTACGAATGGTACATAAATACAGATGTAAGTGGCCTTTTTGCAAATATTATTATGCGCATTCATCATGGGCAGTCGCTGAGCGATTTATTGGATAACAGAGGAATTATAGAAAAGTTGGTTAAATCCGAATAACTTAGTATGTAGTCGAAGGTTCATAAGGAGGAAAGCTATGACAATTTACCACATACCCGAAACCTTAAAAGCAATAATTTTTGATATTGATTCAACCTTATACACAAATGACAAATTTGCGCAAGAACAAAATGATGTGCAAATCAAAAGATTTGCTGAAATAAAAAATCTACAATATGAAGATGCAAAAAAAATGGTATTATCATACCAAGAAGAATGGTCTAAGTTAAATGGAGGGAAGAAACTTTCCCTTGGAAACACCTTTGTAGATTTAGGAATCTCAATAGAAGAAAGCATAAAAATGCGAAAAGAACTAGTAATTCCTGAAAACTACTTAACAGAAGACAAAAAACTTGTTGAAGCTTTGCATGAGCTTTCTGAAGAATACGCTCTTGTATGTGTAACAAACAATCCTGTTTCAGTTGCACGTAAAACTTTGGCTTGCTTGGGTGCGGATGCTGTTATTAGTGAAATTATTGGTTTGGATACTTGTAATATTTCAAAACCCGATACAAAAATGTATGAATTAGCTGCCAAAAGAGTTGGTATACCCGTTGAAAACTGTGTTTCTGTGGGCGACCGCTACGATATAGATCTTGAAACCCCTTTAGCAATGGGTATGGGTGGAATTCTTGTTGAAACAGTTGAGGATGTGTACAATTTGAAAAAAATGTTGAATTTTTCTAAAAATAATTCTGAAAAATAAACATTTATAGGTTATAATGTATGTATGAATGTTATACCTTTTAAACATACTATTCGTTTTAAGAATAAGGGTTCGTTAGAGTTCTTTTTCTTAGGAACTGGTAGCGCATTTTCAAAAAAATATTTTCAAACTAACCTTCTTATAATTAAGGGGAGCGACCACTTATTAGTAGATTGTGGTACGTTATGCCCTATAGCTTTTTACAAATATAATTCAAGATTGGGATCTGTGGATAACCTGTTAGTAACTCATTCTCATGCTGATCATATTGGTGGAATAGAAGAGGTTGCGTTAATTGCAAAGTATTTTTCAAATAAAAAAGTAAATGTAATAATTACAGATGAATATAAAAAGGATTTGTGGGAAAATTCTTTAAAGGGCGGTATGTCACATGGAGAGACTCCTGACGGGCAATACCATGACGAAGAAAACTTTGATAGCTATTTTACACAACTTAGGCCAAGTCTTTTAACAAAAGAACCACGTCCTATGCACGAAATTCAATTAGGTAGCATAAATATAAAAACATTTAGAACAAAGCACATACCACATAGTAATAATAACTGGGATGAAGCTTTTTATTCTATAGGTATTTTAGTAGATGACAGGATTATGTTTACTGGAGATACTCGATTTGACAAAGATTTAATTGATATGATGTTGGAGAGGTATCCATCTATCGAAACAATATTTCACGATTGTCAATTTTTTGCGGGTGGGGTTCATTCATTTTACGAAGATTTAAAGACGCTTCCAAGTGACATAAAACAAAAAATGTTTTTATGCCACTATGGAGACGCTGCTGAAAAGTATGACCCTGAAAAAGATGGTTTTGCAGGTTTTGCTAAGGCTGGCCAATATTATAATTTTGGCTAGTTCCACTCATCTTCTTCGTCATCGTCATATTCATTATTGTACTTGTCTACACCTTCAAAATATGCATCTTTAAAAACTTCAATTATGTCTTCATCTGCATCTTTTGGATAGTGAAAATTTTCAACAGTACTTTCAGAATCTATGCCTTCTTCAGCTTCTTTGTATCCAAGCTTTAATCCATAGCGTCGTGCAGATTCTTCATAGTAAAAAGCTTCATCCGGAATATCGGCATAAAAATCTTCTTCATAATCATCATCTTCATCATCGTACATAAGACTATCTTCCCCTTTTAAATTTAACATAAAGTTGAAATATATCGTATAAATAAATAAGTTTCAAGATGTAAAAAGGTTACAAAAAAAAGAAATTTTTTTATATTTACGCTTGTAAGCGTAGGAACTTTTTTATTCGCAAAGCTAACTTTTGCTTTGAAAATGGCATTTCAATTCTTTGTTACGTGTTACTTATTAAATTTTTTTAAGATTTTAACAATGCAAATGTTTTACGCTTGGAAGAGTAGGAACTGTCTTTTTATGAGAGGAAAAACCAGCTTTTGCAGCGCGCAGTTTTTTCCTCTCAAACTCTCCTTTTCCTTGCGCGGCTTTTTAAACTTACAGGGTGTGGGAACGGTTGGGGGGAGGGGAAAGCTCAGGGTAACCAAAAAGAACTTTTAGTAACTATTGGTAACTTTTTTTGACTTGTG
>CAYJKA010000032.1:0-15808 GCA_964370655.1 uncultured Treponemataceae bacterium
CACAAAATACAGAATGGCCAAAACAACTTGCAGAACTTAGAGTTGCATTCAATGGCACAACTGCAGGTACAAACTGGGCAGCTGGTTTAGAATCAAACCCAGATGTAACACCTACAATTAAAGATAACACTATTAGATTAATGAGCGGACAAATTACTGCTGATGAGTTTATTGATGTTCTTCTTGCAGCTTACTAAAAGTTGCGTAAAGTAAAATAAGATGAAAGCCGAAAGGCTTTCATCTTTTGTAAATTAAGGAGGATGGTATGAAAAAAAACAAAGGAATGATAATAGGTTTTTTGCTACCCGCTGTAATAATGTTTGTATTGGTGTTTTTGTATCCAATATGTAGAACGGTGGCAATGAGCTTTTTTAAAATAGCAGCAGCAACAGACCCTGTAAGTACATGGGAATTTGTCGGCATTAAAAACTACACAACATTGATGACAACACCACTTTTTATTACATCAATGAAAAATATATTTAAAATATGGTTTTTTGGTGGACTTATCGTAATGACAATATCTCTTTTGTTTGGTGCAATCCTCACAAGTGGAATTAGATTTAAGAAATTTTTTAGGGCAATTATTTACATGCCTAATATCGTAAGTGCAGTAGCGCTTGCAACAATGTGGTTACAATATGTATACAATAACCGTTATGGTTTATTAACATCATTTTTTAATGCTCTTGGATTGGAAGAAATCGCTCAAACCCCATGGTTAGGCGTTGATAATAAATTTATGGCATTGCTCATGGCATACTGTTTTGGTATGGTAGGATATCACATGCTTATTTGGATTAGTGGAATAGAACGCATTGGAGCAGACTACTACGAAGCTGCAACAATTGACGGTGCTAATAAAATTAAACAATTTTTCTATATAACAATACCTTTATTAAAAGCAGTATTCAAAACAAATATCACGCTATGGACAGTAAGTACATCAGCGTTCTTTGTATGGTCACAGCTTTTTTCATCAGTTACGGCAGGGGAATCAACCTTGGTTCCAGTACAATATATGTACGGTCAAATCTTTGGATCAGGAAATGCTGTTACTGAGCGTAACACCGGCTATGGTGCAGCGATTGGTATAGTGCTTTGTTTATGTGTAGTAGTAATTTTTACTGTTGTAAACAAAGTAATCAGAAAAGACGACTTGGAGGTATAAAATGCAAAAAATAAATTGGAAAAAAGAATTACCCTTGCTTCCAGGGTATTTAGTAGTAATTGCATGGATTGCATTTACATTTTTAATTCTTGGTTGGATATTGGCTGCAAGCCTTTCAACTACACAAGAAATATTTGCAGGCGAAGTATTTAAGTTCCCTAGTGGACTTCATTTTGAAAACTATGCAATGGCATGGAGCCAAAGTGGTGTTGAAACATTCTTCACAAACTCACTCTTTTATTCACTTATTTCAGTGTTCTTGCTCATTGTTATTTGTGCTCCAGCATCATATGTATTGGCACGCTATACATTCTTAGGAAATAAAATAATTCAAACAAGTTTTGTATCTGCAATGTCAATTCCAATAATAATGGTTGTGCTGCCTCTTTTCTCTCTTATTGCGATGAGTGGTGTACTTAACTCAACCTTTCCAGCAAAGGTAACACTGATATTCCTCTATGTTGGTATCAATGTTCCGTATACAACAATATTCTTACTTGCATTCTTTGCAAATATTTCAAGAACCTTTGAAGAAGCTGCAGCTATAGATGGCTGCCCTCCAGCAAAAACATTCTGGAAAATAATGCTCCCTATAGCACAACCTGGAATTATCACCGTATCAATCTTTAATTTTATTACTGTTTGGAATGAGTACTTCCTTTCACTCATATTCGCAAATAGTAACGAACTACGCCCTGTATCAGTTGGACTTTATGCAATGCTTCAATCAATGCAGTACACAGGAAACTGGTCAGGAATGTTCGCAGCGGTTATTATTGTATTTTTGCCTACATTCTTCTTGTACATTTTCTTGTCAGAGAAAATTATTGCAGGTGTAACCGGCGGAGCAATTAAAGGCTAGTTGTTAATTAATAATTAATAATGTATAATTAATTATTAATTAATGGATAAAACTACAAGAATATATAGAGAATTAAAGATTTTTAGATAGTTAAAACAGTTACAGTTTCTAAACTATCTGTATTGGATAAATGATTTGTGTTAGTTTTCATATATTGAAAATGTTTCAAGTGAGAAAAAATAAATATTAATTATTACTTTTTAATTATTAATTGGAGTATACATGAAAATATCAGTTTCAACGTTAGAACTAAAAGGAAATAAATTTCTTGGCGAAAACAAGCTTCCAAAATTTAGAGAAAGGCCATACAACCGTGCAATGGATGGTGATGCACTTTTAGAAAGTGAAAAGCACCTCTATGGCCACGAAACAGGCGACAGATTCCTTCCATACACAATGCAAGACCTCTATTCAAGAGAACGTGAAATGGTAAGCCTAAAAACAATTGTTATGGAAAATGACCATATTAAAGCAATCTTTTTACCAGAATATGGAATGCGCTTATACTCTCTTTATAGTAAAAAAGAAGGTCGAGAACTACTCTACGTTAATCCTGTGTTTCAGCTTGCAAACCTTTCAATTAGAAATGCATGGTTTTCAGGCGGAATTGAATGGAATATTGGACAACTCGGACACACATTTGCAACATGCGAAAGCTTGTTTGTGGCCATTTGTAAAGATGACGATGGAAAAGAGTTTGTGCGTGCCTACGAGTACGAGCGCTGTAAGGGGCTTTACTGGCATATAGACTTTCACTTAAGCGATGATGCTGACTTTTTGGCAGCGTATGTTAGAATGGTAAACCCAAAAGATGAAGACGTGTCTTCATACTGGTGGACAAATATTGCCGTTCCAGAAAATAAAGATGTTCGCATTTTCTCAGGAAATAAAGAAGTTATCTATATTAATCCATCTTCAAATGAAAAAGAAGGGGCACTAAAAGGAATGGGACACGGAGCGGTTCCTAACCTTCCAGTACTTCCAGGAAGGGATGTAACATACCCAGAAAACTACACCTATGCAAGTGAATACTTTTTCCAAAATGAAAAAGATGTAAAACAAACATGGGAAGCTGCCCTCTATAACGATAATACAATGTTTTTCGAACGCTCTAGTGACTTACTAAAGTACCGAAAAATGTTTTGCTGGGGAACGCATAACGGTGGTAAACGTTGGCAAGAGTTCTTAACCGAAAAAGGAACAGAAAAATACGTTGAAATTCAAGGTGGATTAGCACCAACGCAAGTTCACGGTATAATAATGCCAAAAAATACAACATGGGACTTTGTACAAGTGTTTGGCGGAACAAGTATCGATGGCTCTAAGGTAAAAGAAAGCTGGGATGAAACACAAGTAGAAGTGTTTAACCTAATCGATTCAAAAATATCAAGCGATACCGTTAATGCATTGCTCGAAAAATATAGAAAAAATGCATCAAAAATGCCTAGTAGCGTAATGCACTTCGGTAACGGCTTTGGCGCAATTGAACACATTAAAAATCCTAGTATAACACCAGAAGGTTTTGCATTCCCACTAGCAAGTATAAAAGAAAATGAACTTGTGTGGCTAAACCTAATGGAAAACAAAACAGTGCATGACATAAGCATCTACGAACTACCAGCATCTTACATGGTAGATTTGAGATATGAAAGCCTACTCGTTGAAGCATGTAAAAAATCAGGCTACACAGCACAAAACTTGCTCGGAATAATGTATCTCGAAAATGGCCTCGATGAAAGCGCTATGGAATGCTTTAAAAAATCTCTAAGTCTAAAAGAAAATCCTCTAGCGTATCGAAACCTTTATGTGCTAACAAAAGATAGCGACGAAACAAAGGCGCTCGAGTACTTTGAAAAAGCAATATCGCTACTGGGCAAAAATATACTTCGAGAGTATGCAGAAGAATACATAGCAGCTCTAACGAAGGCTAAACTGTACCAAAAGACTTGGGACTACTACAATTCCCTTCCATGTAAAATCCAAAAAGGCGAGCGTGTGTCACTTCTAATGATTGAAACTGCAATTCACCTAGAAAATGTTGACTTCCTAGACACGATTTACGATCGGGAATATTCAATACTCAGAGAAGGTGAGCGTGGGCTAACCGACTTTTACTTTTCGTATGAAGCCCTCAAGCATGCCAAAAAAACAGGTTGTGCCTTTACAAGCGAGCTTGTGGCAGAGTTTGAAAAGAAAGACAATATCCCAATGGAAATTGACTTTAGGTTAACGCCAAAACTAGATATGTAAAAAGTACTTCAAAAAGTATTTTGGGCGCATCCAGTAACTAAAAAGGTTTTGCTTAAACGCAAAGCCTTTTTTAGTTACTGGTCGGTCTACGGCTCCAATTCCTCGAAAATGCAAAAGCATTTTCTGTGGTATTTCCGCCTCCGCCCTTGCGCTTATTCGTTATACGAAAATATATTCCTAATTTAAGATATACTGGGTTTTTAAGGCTTTTTTGATAAAAAAAAGAAAAAGTTGTAAAATAATTGGTAAATATGCGATAATTTCACCGATTTTACTTGACAAATTATACGTTTGCCCCCATACTACATATAGACACGTTTCTTAAAATGTAATGCCGTCTGAATGTTTTGTCTGAAGAGTCTTGAGTTTGTAAACACTGTTTCTGCCTTTTATTTTCTTCCGATGTAGCTGTTCTGATTTCATACAATAGAAGGTGACGTAATACTATTTTTGTAATAGCTTACAGTAATTACCAATTGGCAATTATTAGCGTTACATTAGATTGAAGAGGTAAACAAGAAATGGCTCAAAAACTTTATGTTGGCAATTTGTCATACGGAACGAGCGAAGAATTACTGAGTGAAGCATTTTCTCAGTACGGAGAGGTAGTATCATCTATCGTAATTAGAGATCGTGAAACACAACGATCAAAAGGTTTTGGCTTTGTTGAAATGGCAGAACAAGGTGCTGCAGAAGCAGCAATGACAACTTTGAATGGAACTGAACTTGATGGAAGAATGATTCGTGTAAATATTGCAGAAGATAGACCAAGACCAGCTAGACCACCTAGAAGAGACTTTAACCGCGATTATTAATATTAACTATAATAATTAATTAAAGTAAAACCATCGATATTTTTCGATGGTTTTTTTATTTTAAAATACGTATGTTGCAATGTGTTTAAAAAGCCAGATAGTGCCGATATGATAGTATGCACTTTTTACCAGAAGATTTTGAAAAATTTATTGCACCAGAATGCAATAGGTTTACATTTTTGCAAGAATACCTAACAAAAAAAGACATCCCTTTTAGTGTAATTAAAATAGAAGATTGTAATCATATTTATATACAATTCCCAGAACGTACCTATAATCCAATGTTTAAAATGAAAACTGTAATAGCCCATTACGATAGAGCACAAGGACCAAATGGCGAATATATAACTCCAGGGGCAAATGATAATTCTGCGGCAGTGTTTCAAGTTCTTCTATGGGCAAAGCGACTACTTGATACGCCTTCTTTTACGGTAAACGCACCTAATGTTAGAATTTTTCTAACAGATGGTGAAGAAATGGGGAGCGCTCAAGAGCAAGGTGCTTTTGCCTTGGCAAATCTCTTTAAGAGAATGAGGCTCGCAAATGATGACGTATATGTACTAGATGGCTGTGGAAGAGGGGATGTTATAGCTGTATCCAATGCAGGAAGATCAAGTAAAGCTCCTCTCACATTTACTAAAAAATTTGATGCGCTTTTTGAAAAAACCTGTAAATTAGCGAGGGAAGCTTCAAGAGGAAATTGGGTAACTATCCCTGTGCCATATAGCGACAATGCAGGATTTATTGCAAATGGTATTCCTGCAGTTGCTATAACAGTTTTACCATCCGATGAAGCCTCTTTGTATATGAGAAATTTACAAAAAGATAGAAATCTGTCAAGTTCTGTGATGACAAAGGGCGTTGTAGCTCACGGTGCAGGATTTTTAAGTATGGATTCGCGTTCTAGTTCATCTGCAATTGCAGCGCTCAGAGAAGCAAACATTGAACCTGCAGAAGCATTGTTGATGAGTGAAAAGCTCCCACGTACATGGCGCATGATGCATACAGAGCATGATAATATTGCAAGTTTATCAGAACAGGCATTTTTTGCTATGGGGAAATTTCTTGATGCTATAGCAGAGAATAAAGATTTGGCTTAAAAAAGTCAAATCTTTAGTATAATTGACAGCGTAGATAAAATTTGATACTATACAGATATATATTACGGGCAATGGCGCAGTTGGTTAGCGTACAAGTCTGGGGGACTTGGGGTCCCCGGTTCAAATCCGGGTTGCCCGATAGTATTTTATCATTTTATTTTAATATTCATACATAATATAACAAATACTTGTAACATCTTAGCCTTTTTAATTGTTTAATGTGTGTATAACACTGGAGGTAGTGTATGTCAAATTTTGTTTATTCAAAGCCACCACTAAAGATGATTATTTTTCATTATTTAGCGATTTTGTTTCCGTTATTCTTTTCATTATTTCAGCTAATGTATTATGGTGTGTATAATGCAACAAGTGCTGTGCAAATATTGAGTTCGCCTATATTAATACCTTATCAAGTTGTAGTGTATTTTATTCCAGGTATTATTCTTGCAATAGTTAATAAAAAGTTTGCAACCTTTGACGGAAGTGATGAATCTATTTCAAAAATGAATAAACTCGCAATTACATATATGAATGTAATTTTAGGTCTTCCTATTCTTATTAATATAATTACCGGTTTTTTTGTTTCACATATTAATCAGTTAATTGGAGTTGAACTTGAAACAGTTCCAATGATGCTTAATAACTTAGGGCTTGTCTTTACTTTTGGAACATTTTTCTCAATGCAAGCTCTTACAACGTATCAAAGATGGCTTGGGTGGCTTCCATTCCAAAAGAAATATATGATGATGCCCCAGAAATACCGTATGCTAGTGCTTACATTTTTAGCTCTTTCAGGTCTTTTTCTTACAAACTTTGCTGTAGCATTAATTCTAGGAGAAAAAAACTTTACGCTTGGTTTATACATAAAGGATGTGCTTCCTATAGCAATTCTCAGTCTTATATCAAGTTTGTTCATGATTAGAACATTCGCTCTAGATACAGAAAAAACACTCAACAGAATAAATCACGCGCTAGAACTCTTAGCAGAAAAAAAATACACATTTGACACTTTGCCAACTGAGGCTCGAGAAGAATGTGGTGTATTAACAAACAGCTTAAATACTTTTTATACAGAAACACATGATCTTCTTAAGAATTTACAAGGTGCTATTGATAATACTGAACATACTGCAAATAAAATGAGTGATGAAATGATAGAAGCAGTAAAAAACACTTCTTCTGTAACAGAAAATATTTTTAAGGTTGTTGAACTTTCCGGAGATCAAGCAAGACGTTTGGATGTTGTAACAGAAATGATAGAAAGTATTCAAGGAGCATTGGAAAAACTTGATGAAAGTATTATTTCGCAGTCTGCAAATGTAACTCAGTCTTCTGCAGCTATCGAAGAAATGCTTGCTAACATCGTTTCTGTAACTGAAACTTTAAAACGTAATACTGCAACCGTAAATGCATTAGCTGAATCCTCTGAAACAGGTCTTGATGAAGTGCAAGAAACGGTAGGAATTTCAGAAAAAATGCTTTCTGAATCAGAAGGACTTTTAGAAGCAAGTGCTGTAATTCAAAGTATCGCAGACCAAACAAACCTTTTAGCTATGAATGCGGCTATTGAAGCTGCTCATGCTGGCGAAGCAGGAAAAGGATTTGCTGTAGTTGCTGATGAAATTAGAAAACTTGCAGATGATTCAAATGTACAAGGGCGAAGCATTACAAATAGGCTTACAATACTAAAAAGTTCTATCATTGAAATATCAGAAAAGATACGCCATGTAGAAGCTCAATTTGATGAAATATTCAAGCATGCTGAAAATGTAAAAAATCAGGAAACGCTTGTAATGGATGCGATGCAAGAACAGTCTGCAGGAAGTAGTCAGATTTTAGAAGCAATTCATCAAATAAAAGTAATTACAGTTAACGTACAGTCAGAAGCAGAAAATATATTATCTGATAGTACTGCGATAGTTGGAAAAATCGAAGAGCTAACTGAGAAAAGGGCAAGTATTAATGCTGCTGTAAGTGACATGGATTCAAATACTGCTACAATTAGAAAAATAATTAATTCAGCAAAAGATTTATCAAATACTAATAGAGTAGAAATGAATAAATTAGCTAAACAGGTAGAAGATTTTACTTTTGAAGAATAGGATAAACGTGCTGTAAATATTTTTAGATACTTGAATCTTTTTGTGATGTATGATAGTATAGAATGTGCTAAAATGCATTATAGGAGATAAAAAATATGGTATTTCCATTAAAGGAACTTGTAGAGTTTCGTGATAACGTATATGAGATAACATGTGCTGCTAGTCGCCGTGTGTATCAGCTTTCAATGGTTAAAGATAGCCTTATTGAAGAAAACAATGGTAAGGTAGTATCCCTTGCAGCACGTCAGCTTTTTTCAAAGCAAATAGACTATCGTATCGAACAATAAAAATTGCGTGTTAACGTGATAGAAAAAAATAAACAGGGAGTCATGCTCCCTGTTGTTGTAATTTGTGCCCCCACCGCTTGCGGAAAAACAGATTTAGCCTATAATTTGTTTTCTCATTCATCAAAATCCACTCTCTCAGGTAAAGCAGAAATAATAAGTGCTGACTCAATGCAAGTATATAAGTATATGGATATTGGAACAGCAAAACCAGATAAAGAATTCTTAAAAGACCTCCCACATCATCTAATTGATATGTGTACTCCAGATTATCAGTTCGGGGTAGGAGACTTTGTACGAAGTGCAAAAGAGAGTGTGCAGACAATACTTTCAAATGGGAAAATCCCAATTATTCTTGGGGGAACAGCATTTTACATAAAAAATTTTGTGTATGGACTTCCCACTACTCCTCGTGTAGATGATGCAACGAGAATCCTTGTAGAAAACAGGATGCAAAACGAAGGCGCTCAAAAACTGTGGGATGAATTGTATGTTCTAGACAAAATTAGTGCAGAAAAAATTCATATAAATGATGAGTATCGCATAAAAAGAGCACTTGAAGTTTGTATAGCAACAGGTTTGCCAAGGAGTAGTTTTCATCTTCCTCAGGGCTTTGTTTCTGGATATAATTTTTTAATACTTTCTTTGGTTCGTTCAAGAAGCGAATTATACGAACGTGCAGAAATGCGTGTTGACTCTATGATGGATATGGGGCTTGAAAATGAAGTGTTGCAATTAAAAAAAATGGGCTTTTCAAGTGGGGACCCTGGAATGCAAGCAATAGGCTATAGAGAGTTCTTTGAATATGACAACATCAATCAAATAAAAGATGCAATAGTAAAAAATACAAAGGAATATATTAAACGTCAACAAACGTTTTTTAAGTCTTTTCAAAATGCTAGCAGTGTAAATTTCGATGATTTTTCACAAATTGAGGAAAAAATCGTAAATTTCTATGAATGTAATAATCTGAGTACTTGACCTATTTGCAAAAATAGGTCATAATAGATTACAGTTTTAATTTAGGAGTATTATTGTGCCTTGTGGAAAAAAAAGAAAGCGCAAAAAGATAGCTACGCACAAGCGTAAGAAAAAGCTTAGAAAAAACAGACATAAGAATAAGTAGTTTTCAGTAAAATACTGGTTTCTCTACAATTTAGTTGCATATCGGAAGATAGGTTTGATTTTTTATCATTGATATTTTTCGATTTTGCAAGGTATTAAAAGGACTATCTGTCGAAAATAAACGGCGGAAGTCTTTTTTTTTAGGAGCATGTTACGCTGTTAGAGCAAGTTAATTCACTTGATGAACTGAAAAAGCTTACTGCAAAAGATCTCTCTGTGCTTGCTGATGATGTAAGAAAACGAATTATTGAAGTTATAAGTAGCAATGGTGGTCATTTAGCGAGTAATTTAGGAATCGTCGACTTGACTATTGCTTTGCACTTTGTTTTCAATAGTCCAAGCGATGCCTTTGTTTGGGATGTTAGTCATCAATCTTATACACATAAAATCCTCACAAATAGAAATGACCGTTTTAATACAATTCGCCAAAAGAATGGACTTTCAGGGTTTACAAAATTTGAAGAAAGTGAGCATGATTGGTTTGACTCTGGTCATGCTTCAACTGCTATTTCATCTGCATTGGGCTTGTTAGCAGGACGTAAATTAAAAGGTGATAATTCAAAAGTTTTGGCTATACTAGGAGATGGAGCTTTAACAGGTGGTATGTCTTTTGAAGCACTGTCTCATGCTGGACAAATACCCAATGATTTAATTGTAGTTTTGAATGATAATCAAATGTCCATAAATGGTAATACTGGTTCCATATCTCGATATTTAAGTCACTTAACTGCAACAACACAATATCAATCTTTTAGATATCACTTTGACCGTTTTGTAGAAAAAATACCTTTTTTCGGAAAATCTTTTTCTACGTTAATTTTTAGAATGAAAAGGGCCATAAAGGGGCTTGTTTATTCTAACAACATTTTTTCTGATTTAGGCTTTGAATATGTTGGGCCCTTGGATGGACACAATATAAAAGAACTTATCGATGTTTTTGGTAAAGTAAAAAAAATGAATAGACCCGTTGTAGTTCACGTAATTACAAAAAAGGGAAAAGGCTTTGAACCGGCCGAAAAAGATCCCGTTTCATATCATGGCGTAAGCCCAGCTGTTTCTAATGATGTGGAAACTAAAAGTGAGACTTTTACCGAAGTTTTTGGAAAAAAAATACTAGATGCTGCAAAAATAGATGATAGAATTGTTGCTATTACCGCTGCAATGACAGATGGAACTGGGTTAACAGAATTTGCAAAATCATTTCCTAGTCGTTTTTTTGATGTAGGTATTGCAGAGGAACACGCTGTAACCTTTGCTGGTGGTATTGCTCGTGCAGGTTTAAAACCTGTAGTAGCTATTTATTCGACCTTTATTCAGCGCGGTGTAGACCAACTTATTCATGATATTGCATTGCAAAATATTCCAGCAGTATTTGTACTAGATCGCTCAGGTCCCGTTCCCGCAGATGGAGAAACGCATCAAGGAATCTTTGATATTTCACTTCTACGACCTATTCCCAATGTTGCTTTGTTAGCTCCAGCTTCGAAAATAGAACTTGAATACAGTGTTGAATGGGCTTTAGCTCAGAATAAACCTGTGATAATTAGATACCCAAAATCAACTTGTCCAGAAGAATGTGCAGCTTTTAGTGAGCCTATTGAAGAAGGTAGAGGTGTTCTTTTACCTTTATCTGAGAAAAAGGCATCTATGCTTTTTGTTTGTACAGGTGGTATTGTACCTGAGGTATTGCAAGCAGTAGATATTCTTAAAACGCATAATAAAAGTGCTGCTGTGTATAATTTGCGATTTTTAAAACCTTTAGATAAGGGCTATTTTCTTTCTCTTGCAAAACAATATGATAGAATTTTGTTTGTTGAAGATGGGATAAGAATTGGTGGAATAGGCACATATTTAGAGTCCTTACTGGACAGAAACTTTAACGATAAACTTACTATGGTGAGTGGTTTTCCTGATAGGTTCTTACCACAAGGTACTCGTTACGACATATTAGAAGATGCTCATTTAACCGGTGAACTATTAGCAAAAAAAGCGTTGCGCTTGTGGGGCTAGATAATGCATTTTTCTGTTCCCGCCCTTGCACTTAGAGATAACGTATTAACTACAAACTTGCCGGCATTTGTTATGACAATAATAAATTGTACTCCTGATTCATTTTGGTCTGGTAGCCGATTTTTATCAAAAAATAAAACTGACACACAAAAAATTGCAGAATATGCATTAGAACAATTTGAAGCAGGTGCATCTATAATTGATATAGGGGGTGAGTCAACACGCCCAGGTTCTTCCTATATAGAAGCAGAAGAAGAATTGGAAAGAATTATTCCTGTTATCCAAGCAATACGCAAATATTCAAATGGCGCTATTTCTGTAGATACGCGTAAAGCTGACGTATTAAAAGAAGCTTTAAAAAATGGGGTAAATATTCTAAATGATATTAGTGCTTTAGAAGACGATTCTAAACTTGTAAGCATTGTAGCTAGTGAAAAAATTCCTGTAATTTTAATGCATAAACGCTCTAACCCTCTTACAATGCAACAAAATACCGTGTATAATAGTGTAGTAGAGGATGTGTGCGATTATTTGCATAAAAGAGTTTTGTATGCAATACAACATGGTGTAGATCCTGGAAAAATAATTCTTGATGCTGGCATCGGATTTGCAAAGGAAACGCAACAAAACATTGCACTAATTACATCATCAAGTGAAATTGAAAAAAAGGTTTCAACCCTAAGTGGTACTGATACGTATGGTATGCTTGTAGGTTTATCGCGAAAGTCATGTATAGGAGACATTACAGGGAAGCCAATTGAAAACAGGCTTTCTGGTACTTTAGCTGCAAATCTGATAGCTGTTCAGCATGGAGCTAAAATTTTGCGCGTACATGACACAGTTGAAACGGTTGATATGCTAAAAATGCTATGTGAGCTTAAGAGGGAATAGGAGCAAGATGAACGCTTTTGATAGGTTTATTGAAATTTATAACTTTATAAAACCAGTACTCGATATAGGAATTCTTACGTTTATATTATATAAGGCGTATGGTATTGCCGTAAAAACACACGGGTTACAAATTATAAAGTTCTTAATTCTGATTTTTTCAGTATATGTTATTTCTCTCTTTTTAAATTTAACTACAATTTTACAACTTCTCAATTTATTAGGACCTGGGTTGCTTATTAGCTTTGCTATTGTGTTCCAGCCTGAATTGCGTAAGATGATTATGCGTTTGTTGCAAGCCGATTGGTTTAAATTTGGAAATCGTACAAAACATAGTTATATAGATTCAGTGCTCATTGCTGCTGATACTTTGGCTCGCCAAAGAAGAGGTATGCTTGCAGTTTTTACTCGTAAAACATCACTTTCAGAAGTTATTGATAGTGGTACAAGAATAAATGCAGATTTAACTTCTAACCTCCTTGTTACAATTTTTGGACATGATACTCCGCTACATGATGGTGCTGTAATAATTCAAGCTGATAAAGTGGTTGCTGCAGGATGCTTTTTACCGTTAACAGAGCAACAAGGCATTAAAAAGTCATTTGGGACTCGTCACAGAGCTGCTATTGGTATTACAGAAGAAACAGATGCAGTGGTTCTAATAGTATCAGAGGAAAGTGGCGCAATAAGTCTTGCTTATGACACGCATCTATATTATGACTTAACAGAAACTCAGCTTATTAAAACACTTGAAACATTGCTAGAAATCTCATCAACTGCTGCAAAGGAGGTTTCTTTATGAGCCTACAGTCATTTTTTGATAAGGTTTTTACAAATTGGCAAGTTAAGTTGCTTTCTTTTGGATTGGCAGTACTTTTATATGTAGCTTTTCAAATAATTTCATTAGACACAAAATCATTTTCAATACCGTTAACTGTGCAACAAGGAGGCAATTTTGTTTTAGCCGAAAATGCGCCAAGTTTTGTACGAATTGAAGTTCGTGGTGAATCAGATGAAGTTGCAAGTATACAGGAAGCCTATTTTAAAGCGTTTATTGACACGTCTTCAATAATAAATAGTGGTAAATCAACATTAAATGTAAGTTTAGAATTAGATGAGTCTTTAACATTAATGGATACGCTTGATATAAAGGTTTCACCTGCATCTGTATCTTTAGAATTTGAAGAAAGTATTACTGCATGGGTACCAGTAGAACCACGATTTAAAGGAATACCATTGGATGGATATGAAGTAGTATCTTGGACTAGTGTACCTTCTGATGTGAAAATAGTTGGACCCAAAAGCATTGTTGAATCTACTACTTCAATAATTGCGGATGCTGTTGATTTACACGATGCAGAAGACTCTTTTGTTTTCGAAGCAAGCCTTGAAACAACTAGCAAAAGAGTGCATTTAGTTGGAGTTCACGAAGCTGATATAAGCATTGAGATAGTACCTCAAATTATTACGCGAGTTTTTGAAAATATAGAAATAAATACGTCTTCTTTGATACCGTCGTTAGCGTTATCAAATCCCTTGCCGCAGGTTGCGGTTGATATAACAGGAGATAAAATTCCTTTATCAATGTTTGAAACCAATGAAAATTTTGTTGAAATAGACTTTTCTGAAATTACAGAAATTGGTGAATATACGCTTCCAGTTAGAGTAAATATACCTAGCGTATTTGTGCTAAACTCGACTAGTATAAATGAAATAACGGTTAATATAATTGAAGCACCTATAGAAGAAGAGCTTGGAAGTGCCGAGGGACTAATTGAAGGTATTATTCCACCTATAACCGACTTTTCCGTTTTAGAAGAGGAATTAGAATGATAATAGGTTGTGGAGTTGATATTGTTAGTGTAGAGCGCTTTTCAAAACTTGCAAAAAATGATAAATTCATACAGAGATTTTTTCATCCCACTGAGGTGGAATATGTAAAAAAAAATGCAAATAAGGCAAAGGAAAGTTTAGCTGTTAGATTTGCAGCGAAAGAAGCCTTGGGTAAGGCCTTAGGAAGTGGAATAGGATGTTTAACATTACGCAATATTTGTGTAAGTAATTTGCCTAGTGGAAAACCAATATTAGAAGTATTCGATGATGTAAAAATAAAGATTAAAGAATACAATGTTGATTTTATTCATGTGTCGTTATCACATGAAAAAGATTTTGCAATAGCACAAGTAATTTTAGAGAAAAACAGAGGAATCAATGAATAGGTATAAAAAAAAGGATGAACCAAAAAATTTAGCAATTTCATTTTACTCAAAGAAAAAAACATTATGTCCATTTTGTAAAAAAGAATTTGCAAAAGAAGAAATTCTATCTGGTGGTGGGCGTATGATCGCAGGGAACTTAACTGAAGAGCTTAGGCGTACATTTGAGCCCTCTATAAAATATGGACCCATTTATCCAATGATTTATTCAATTGCGGCTTGCCCTGTATGTCATGCAGCTTTTTTATGGAACGACTTTGAAAGCATAAAAGATGAAGATGTAATAAATGCAATGATAGATTCTGAGTCTGAGAGAAAAGAAATAGTTGAAAAAATTGTTCCATATTACGATTTAACTCGGCCTAGAACTCTTTATGATGGCGTTGCTGCATATTATTTAGCCTTACAATGCTATGAAAAGCTTCCAAATAAGTATTCTCCATGTATAAAAAAGGCTTTAATTACACTTCGTTTAGCATGGCTTACAGGTGATTTAGATACTCTTGTTCCTGATAGAGGCTTTGGGTATATAAAGGAACGTTTTTATTTAAAATCAATGTTTTTTTATCAACAGGCTTTAGAATTTGAACAAGCGCGGATAGAAGATATTACTGCAATTGGACATTTTGGTCCTGATATCGATAAAAACTATGGATACGATGGTGTTATTTATTTATGTGGCTTCCTTGAGTTTAAATATGGACAAAGGACTAACATGAATGAACGCTTAAAAAAACTTGACGAATATAAACGGGCTATTGCTAGAGGTTTTGGGCTTGGTAAATCGTCAAAAAATAAACCTGGTCCATTATTAGAGCATTCACGATCCCTCTATGATCAAATGACAAAAGAGCTTCAAGAAGCAAATATGTTAACTGAGGATGATGACGAATAGTGCGAAAGATAGCATTAACAATTTCATATGATGGCACCCGATACATAGGGTGGCAAAGACAAAGAGAGGCAGAAACAGTACAGGGAGAGT
>CAYJKA010000033.1:0-15784 GCA_964370655.1 uncultured Treponemataceae bacterium
AACCGAAGAATACCTCTTTTTACCATGGGGCGAAGAATACTACCAAGGCATAAAAACCTATATCGACGCTGCATATAAAGAGTTTAAGAATTAACTATATAAAATATGCTTATTCAGCTGAAATCCATCCATTCCCAATAACATGAACTACGAGTTCCATTGTTTTTTTACAGCCTGACTTAACAAGCATATTTTCAAGGTGCCTCTTTACGGTACCTTGAGCAATATTTAATTCTTCAGCTATTTCCTCTCTACTATAAGAGCGACAAAGCAAACGTAAAACTTCGATTTCGCGCTCACTAAAAGGAGATTGCCCATTTGCTGTTGGTATTGTAATTGGCTCAGGAAATGTACCTTCATTTTTCATTACAGCACGTATCATTTGTATAAACTCAGGAATAGGTCGAGATTTAGATAAAAATGCATCAGCCCCAACAGCTTTTGCTTGAGGAATAAATGATATTTCATCGAAACCTGACATTACAATAACTTTTATCTTCTTAAATTTTTCTTTTATTTTTTGAGTTAGTTCAATACCACTGTTATGCTTATCAATTGATATGTCAGTTAAAACCACATCTGGATATAGCATTTGACATTGCTGCAAAGCATCAGTAGTTGATGTTAAACTTCCTACTAAGTTCATGTCTTCTTGCTCATTTATCATACTACTAAATGCATCTAAAATTGAACGATGGTCATCAACCATAAGTATCCTAATCATCATGTATCTCCTTGAACCACTTTTGTCTTTTGCACATTGATATTCATTTTAAATTTCGGCATCCAATGTATAGTAAGTGCTCCACCAATATTATTTAATCGATCCCTAATTCCAGAAAGTCCTCCACAATATAGTCCTTCTCTAAAAGGGGGATTTCCATTATTAGTTATTTCAAAAGTATAACTATTTTCTAATTCTCTTACAATAGCTGTAACCCTTGTTGATTCTGCATGGCGAATTGCATTTGTTGTCGCTTCGCGAAGAACAGAAATAAAAAAATATGCGATTATTTCATCAATAAGTATACCATGAAATGCAGTATAATTAAACTCTTTTATAAAAAAATCCCACAATAAAAAAAAATGTGCTATACTATATTAAGCAAAAGATGGAGGATCTTATGACAAAAAATACTATTGAAAAAACACTTGATTTTATTACTATGGATGATGGCTTTGAAATAGCAGTGCATACATGGAAAGCAAAATCTCTAATAAAAAAGCAGCCCAAATACATTGTTTGTATAAGTCATGGTATGGCAGAACATGCAGAGAGGTATAACGAGTTTGCATCATTTCTATGTGACAATGAATGTATAGTCTTTGTACATGATCACAGGGGGCATGGAAAAACTGTAGAAAAAAATGGTACACTAGGGTATATTAGCAAATCAAATGGATTTCAACGAGTTGTGTTAGACTTGCGAAACGTAATAGAATATGCAAAGAAAGATTTTCCGGGTGTAAAAACAATACTCATTGGACACTCTTTTGGATCCTTTGTTTCACAAAGCTTTATTCAACAGTTTGGAGACGAAGTAGATGCTTGCATCCTTTCTGGTACTGCCGGACCAAACCCTGTTCTAACAACATTAGGTGAACTTGTTGCACGTTGTATAATAAAAGTTAAGGGAAGTGATAAACCCTCTCCTTTTTTAGACAAACTTACTTTTGGTTCTTATAATAATAAAATAAATAATCCAACTTCTGAAAAAGCATGGATTTCACGCAATGAAGAGTCTGTAAAAAATTATATTGAAGACCCTAATTGTGGATTTATTTGTACAGCAGGATTTTTTGCGGATCTTACACATGGTTTAAATACAATTCATAAAGAAAAAAATATTAGAAAAGTGCGAAAAGACTTACCTATCCTTTTATTCGCAGGAACAGGAGATCCTGTAGGCGGATATACTAAAACTATCAAGACTTTAGCCACCATGTACAGAAAACATGATGTACAAAAAGTAGATGAAAAGTATTACTTAGATGGACGCCATGAAATGCTTTCGGAAAATAACAAGGATGAAGTATATAATGATGTACTAAAGTGGCTAGAAAGTTGTTAATATCACATGAGATTTTCAGATTGTACTTGACGATTCTCACACAAAAGTCTATTATATACTAAGTGTTATACAGATATTCACAAAACAAAAAAGGTCGTCCAGTTAAAACTGCGATGATTTACACAGAAAATGAACATTGCATAAAAAACTCACTCATAGATCCTAATGCCGTCAAGACAATAAGAATGTTACGCGACTATGGATTTGAAGCCTATATCGTAGGTGGCGCTGTGAGAGATTTGCTTTTACACAAAGAACCAAAAGACTTTGATCTTGTTACAAATGCAACTCCAACTAAAATCAAAAAAATATTTAGAAATTCCCGGATAATTGGAAAGCGATTTAGAATTGTTCATATTTTCTATGGTTCAGTAATATTTGAAGTAACTACATTTCGCTCAAATAAAAAAGAATCAGACGATAATACTTTTGGAACTATGGATGAAGATGTATTTAGACGAGATTTTTCCATAAACGCCCTTTTCTATGATCCAATAAAAAAACAAATTATTGACTATGTAAATGGTGTAAAAGCTATACATACAAAAAAAATAGTACCAGTAATTCCACTAAAAACAATCTTTGTCGAAGATCCAGTTAGAATGCTACGAGCAATAAAGTATGCATCAACAACAGGATTCCAAATTCCATTTTTTGTAAAACAAAAAATTAAACGACAATCGCACTTGCTTTCTCAAATTTCTGCTTCAAGGCTTACTGAAGAATTATTAAAAATTATTAATTCAGGTTTTTCATATCAAATCGTGGAAGCAGCAATACAAGCAAACTTATTTGCCTATTTACAGCCTGCAGCAAATGATATAATAACTGGAGATGAAGCCTTTGCTCAAAGGTATTTTGCAAGTCTTAAGGCTCTTGATGAACTATCTAAGACAAATAAAGTACTACGATTAGGTGAAAAATTAAAGTTTTTTATTTTTGATTTTATTTGTTTACTTGTTGGTGAAGCAACAGAGGTTACTAAACGAAGCGATATTCATGAATTATACGCATCAACTTGGAAAGCATGTAGAAATTTCGTGTTACCAATGAATCCTCAAAGAAGCGAACTTGATTTTGCAATTCAGTCATCCCTTAAACAATTAGGTATTCCTGTAAAACAACAAAGAAAACCGAGAAAATACCCTCAGCAAAGCCAAAAGCAACCAAGTAAAAAATAACTTTATCGTGAAATTTTATCTACAATAATGTTAACTTCTTCAATATAAATACCAGTAAATCTTTCAATATTTTCAATGAGATATTTTTGTAAACTGTGTATTTTTCCTGCTAACTGTGTTCCAAATGGCACATCAGTTGTTATAATAATTTTGTACCCTTGAGAGTTTGTTTTTATTGTTATTTTTTTAATATTTACTTCTGAATCAAACTCGTGTACACAATGCATTACCATCTGAGTTAATGCAGCTTCGGAAATACTCACTCTACCCTTTTTAGAGAACTCAGGGCGTACTACAGATTTTTCAAAAACTTTTGTATTATTGGGAGTAATTATTGGATTCTTTTTAGCTAATTTAACGCGAATTGAATCGTAAAATATTTGTGGATAGCTTCGTTTTATTTCAAGCGATGGCACAGGTATAACATGCTTTCCTTCAATATTTCTAGAACGGATAGCGCGTTCAATATCTTCTTGGCTTGCAATATCTTCAATGCGCACAATCTTTGAAGGAACAGGAAGTTGCAAACGCATAGCAATTTTATTTACCATTTTATCTGAAGTTCCAAGTATAAGAATTCTTTTTACATTGTACTTTTTTGCAGCTCTTGCTATTTCATCTCTATGAGCCTTATCATCAAAAACAGCTACGCGTACCGCTGCAAGAAAAGTTTTTTCTCTTTTTGCAGAGTGTCCAGCTAAAATTTTATCATCTTGTATAAGTAAACCATCATCAATAATTGCATCAATATTGTTCTTCTGCGCTAAAAGCTTGGCACGAAAACTCTTTCCAGTCCCACTGCCACCAACAAGCGCCATTACTGTAATACCTGCAAACATTGAATAAATAGAATTAATAAACTTCATTATACTCTATTATACGATGAAATGCTTGAATACGGCAAGTGTTCTTGAATAAAATTCTTAAAAGAATCTGGTATTTGTGCAGTAATTTTTTCAGGTAAGTCTATTTCATTATCGCTCGGAAACTCTAAAATCCACGCATGAAGAAAAATGCTTTTTGCAGGCCCTTCATAGCCATAGGCAACATCTCCAAGAAGTACATTCCCCATATGAGCAGCTTGGCTTCTTATTTGATGTGTTCTTCCAGTTTCAATAGTAATACTTGCAAGTGTAAAACTTTCTCCTAAAAAGGTTCCATATTCCAAAGGCTGAACTTCGGTCATTGCATGCTTACCATTTTCAAAATTTGAATGCATAGGTTTTACATCAACAGTAACAAATTCATTTGTATTTGTTACATTTTTCTTTGAAATAGAGTGTTTCCATATGCATTTTTCTTTCACTATGCCAGAAAGTATAGCAAGGTATTGTTTTTTTACACGGTGTTGTTTCATTGCATCACTAAAGTATTGAGCGCCTTTTAAACTTTGTGAAAATACTAAAAGCCCTGTTGTATTTTTATCGAGACGATGAAGAGGACCGGGTAAAAAAGAAAGTGATTGCTCATGAAGTCCTTTTTTTTGACTTTGAATAAATTCTTGTTGTATAATTATATCAAGAGAAACATCACCTTTATTAGCAGGTTGAACAGATATGCCATACGGTTTATTGATAATTTTTACAAAAGAATTTTCAAGAATAATTTCAAATTTCACCTTGCTTTTTATTACTGCATTACTATTAGACTTTGTGTCATCTAGATTATTGCTTTCGTAAAAATTTTTTTCAATAAAAACAACATCTCCTGCATTGGTTCTATAATCACTTTTAATTTTAGAACCATTTATTCGAATAAAACCACTGCGTATGTTTTTATAAATTATTGACAGTGTTGTAGTCTTTAAAAACTTCCTTAAAACTCTGTCAACACGCCTACCTACATCGTCATTTCCAATTGGGAACTCAAAAAATACCATCTTAGTAGTATTATACAATAAAAAAAGTACTTTTAGCAAGCAAACTACTAGACAAAACTCATTTTACAAGTACAATGTATAGTATGTTTGAAAACTCTAAAGAACAGCTAGAGCTACTGTTTCAAAACCCTGTATTTTTATCGGGTGTACTCAGTTGGCTTTCAGCTCAATTTATTAAAACAGTCGTAGCTTTATTACTAGGAAAAGTAAAAGACATAAAAGAACTCATAGCGCTACTAGTATGGAGAACAGGAGGAATGCCTTCTAGTCATTCAGCCTTAGTATGTGCCGTTACAACTTCTATTGGTGTTTCATCTGGAGTAAACACTGATATTTTTGTATTAGCCTGTTGTTTTAGCTTAGTAGTAATTCGTGATGCGGTGGGTGTTCGAAGAGCCAGTGGACTACAAGCGCGCTCTATAAATGAAATAGGAATGACGCTTCAGGATAAAAATATCATTGAATATAAGCGCATAAAAGAAGTTCATGGTCACAAGCCACTTGAAGTAGCAATTGGATCTCTTTTAGGTTTCTTTCTTGGGTTGGGATTTTCAATTCTTTGATAAATAAACTATTATAATACTCGGAAGTTTATGAATAAACATACTTTGTTTTATGGTGCAATAATTATTGCACTCATGTCATTATGTTTTCTCTTTATTTTACGCATTGTGCCTAGCGCTCAGTTTTGGGATAATTACAATGTTTTGTATGTAGACAATAATGCCGATGTATCAATTGTAAAAGCAGACTTACAAAAGTATCCTTTTGAAGGAATTATATACCCTGATCATAGTAATTTTCCACTTCCTTCCAAGCTGGCACCAGTACAATACCATCAGTTTTCTTCAGGTTTCACCTACGAAGATTTACAAAGCTTATATTTTACAGACAAAGACAACCTATATAATTTATTTTATATTGAAAAAAATCAAACAAAAATGGTTTCACAGGCTCTACAAGATGTAAGCTATGAATGGGGCCTTGATAGTCAAGCATCAATTCCTTTCTTACCTTTTATTATAACGTTGCTTTTTTCTTGTATACTCATGTTGTATTCAAAAGACAAACTGTTTTTTCTTTGTATGCAAATACCACTAGTTCTCTATACCTTTGCATCTCCCTTTTATCATATTGCTGTCTCAGTCTGTGTAATAATTTTAGCTTTTTTTATGCTTCAAAAATTTTGGAATCGCAAGCATTTTGAAAAAAAAGTATTCACAAATATCTTCAGTATTGTTTCTACTGTTCTATTAATAATAGCATCCCTACTCTTAGGTTTTAAGGGCTTTATTTTATTATTATTAACATCTCTATTAAGTGCTTCAATGTATTATATTTTATATACGTATAAACACTACAAATACAATAAGTCAGTCTTTAAACCTCTTCCAATTCATACAGCACAAACAATAAACAACAAAGTTTCCCATAGTTTTAAATTTCTTCTAATGGCCTTTTTTATTGTGGTATCTCTTTCAACTTTATCACTTTCTAATATACAACCTCAGAAAAAAAATACACAAAAAGCCTTGCATATACCTAGCCCTTCGGGGTATACTATTACAGACAATTTTTCTATTGAAAGTTATGAGCAAGTAATTTCAGAATATACAGATAGCAGGCTTCCAGATTTAACTGATTTTGTAAGTACCGCTTGGTATTTTGAAACGTATCCATTTTTAAAACTAGAACAAAAAATTGTAGATGTAGTTACTCCTGGAGCAACAATTAATACGATAGACTATGTAAAAAATGGAAATGCCCTAGAAGAAAAAATAAAAACTGTAGCTATTTTCGATGATGCATATATACAAAGAATTGTTAGTTTAGCATTAACCACCGTTAATTCAGGAGCAGAAAAGTTATTAGCAAGTCAAAACGGCTTTTCACGCGTGAGTTATGCAACGAGTGGTACCATAGCAAATCCAACAGGATCTGTTATCTTTTTATTAATTGTTTGTGCGTATGTATTTTATACACTTTTAGCGACACGAATAAAGAGGCTTTAGAATTATGGCAGAAAAGAATGAAAATTTTAACTTCCCTCATTACTCATATAACACTATCGATTCATCATACCTTCCATCCATTGCGTATGTATCACTTAGTCAAGACGGATTAATAATATGTGAACCTTGTGTTTCCATTGGTGAAAATGTACGCGAAGGTCAACTAATTGCAAATTCTAGAACTGGAGGAGTAAATATACATTCTCCAATTCCTGGTACTATTATAGCAATTGAAGAGAGATCTATGCCCAATGGAACAAACCAAGAGTGCATAATAATACAATTACAAGGAAATTTTTCTTTTATTGGTAAAGAAATGAAAATACGCAGTTGGAAGTACGATACATCTTCTCGTATTATTTCTCAAATAAAACAACAAGGTATTTTAAATACTGTTGACAGGAAAGTCGGCTCTCTTGCAAAACAAATTGAACAACTTGAACCTACACAAAAAACACTCGGTATCCTGTTGTATGACTTTGATCCTAGTACTACAGTAAACAAAACCTGCATGAACTTTTACCAAAAAGAAATTTTTGAAGGTAGCATTATTTGTGCAAGAGCAATGAATGCTGATGGAATCATTTTTTTCTACAACAGTAAAGAACCTATTGAAAATGAAGAAATAAAAGAATTTCTTTCGGAAACGCAACATTGCTTTATACCAGTAGACTATGAATTATACCCAAATGCATCTGAACTAAAATTACAATCACTTATACAAAAAAACAGACATATTATTCCAGAAAAAATTTCTGCAAATATGAGCCTTTGCATGGAAACGACAACCGCATTAGATATATATTATGGGATAGTATATGATTTACCTGTTACTCAAACCTTTGTAGAGATTAATGGTTCTGCCTTACACGAAGCAAAGTTATTTACAGTAAAAATTGGAACACCAATCAAAAAGTTGTTAGAAGAAGTTGGTGGAACTGAAAAAATACCGGCAAAAATTGTAGTTAATGGTTTACTAAAAGGTACATCAATTAATAACATGGATACACCAATTACAAAGTATGTTAAGAGCATCACATTGCTATCAACAGACAGTATTCCCGATCAAAAACAAGCACTGTGCATTCATTGTGGTTTATGCAGAAGAACGTGTCCAGCAGGCTTATTGCCAGATGTTTTATATTCGTATAAAGCAAATAGTTTTGAAATTCACGACGAGATTCGCTTATCAGTTCAATTCTGTGACGAATGTGCTCTTTGTAATACTACTTGCCCGTCACGATTGCCACTGTATCAAGCTATAACTCAGATTAAAGAGGAAAAAAATGAAACCTAAATATACTCATCTTACACCAGCACCCTTTTGTGCATCTCATCTTTCCGTAAATGAAATGATTAAGGTTTTATTACTTTGTCTATTACCACACATAATTATGCTTATTGTTACAATGAGTTTAGAGTCTTTGAGGCTACTCTCTTTTACCATACTTGCAGCAGTGTTTTCTGAATTATTGTATAAGGCAACCCACAAGCATTCAATTTCGCTTTCTTGGTCTACAATATTACAAGGTACAATTATTGGACTACTAATACCAACTGGCTACCTTCCTGTAATAGCATTTATTATTACTTTTACAATCTTATTTTTTGAAAAAGTAATTTTTATGAACTTTGCACAATCATGGATAAACACTATAGCACTTATTATGATTGTATTATATTTTGTAGCACCTAGTTTTTTTCCTGATTACTTAATTGCTCCAGAAAATTTGCAACAACATAACATAGGTATGAAGCTTTTTTCAGATGGCATATTGAGCATATCTCGTTTTGATGTAAGGATTACAACCCTATTAAATACCGCTTTTTTTAATACACTAGGTATATCTGTTCCTGAGGGGTATATTACACTTTTTTGGGACTCAGGTTCAACAATACCTGCATTTAGATTTAATGTTTTAACAATAATTGCATCAATGGTGCTTTTTCTTACTAAAACAATAGATTTTACTTTACCAGCAATATTTTTATTTGTATACACAGCCCTTGTTTATGCTTTTAGCCTATATCCATATGCAGAAGTTATTGGAAACGGAGATATACTCTTAGCCTTATTTACAAGCGGAACATTATTTTCAGCTTTTTTTCTAATTGGATGGTTTGGCACTACTCCACTAACATTAGTGGGAAAAATAATTCACGGTATTATAGCTGGTTTTTTAGCCTTTTTGTTTTGTGGAGCAGGAACAGCGTCAATAGCAATATTTTTTGTTATAATTGTACTGAATGTTTTATGCCCAATTATTTTACAAATTGAAACAGTATGTTATGTTTCAAAAATGAAAAAGGTTTTTGCAACTGCAAAAGATTCTAGGGGGTAATAGTGAAAAGAAGCGAAAAAAAGAAAATACAATATTCCATTATAGCAATTATAGTATTAGTTATCCTCACATTTTTTATTTCAATACCACTAAAAACTAAAACTGACATAGTTATGTCACAAAAAATTCAAAGTGTCCTTGAAAACTACAGTGAAGATACATATACATTATCCCAACCAATAATATTACAAAATACTATATCTACAATTGGGAGTTTTTATTCCGTAAATACTAGGTTCAATGAAACACTGTATGCTGGAATTATAAGAATAATGGGAATAGCAGGACCTGTTCCAGCTGTATTCTTATATGAAGATGATTTAGCTCACTTCATTGGGATAGTTGATCTTGATTCTGATAATAGCGATACTTCTATACAGGGAATTACAAACAATCAACGCACTTACTGGGAAAATATAATCACTGAAGCAATTGTAAAGTACATAAGCGAAGAGGATGATACTCAATGACAAATAAAAAAACTTTAATATATATTATAACTCATTTAGCAATATTTATTCCGACCCCACCATACATTGCTTATGGACTAATATTACTTTTAGAAATAAATATTGTATACATGAGTGCAATGTTTTACTCTTTATATATAACTACTCTACCAAAAAAGTACAAATATCCGCTTCTATTAATTGTAGCTGGCGTATTAACGCTCTTATTTCACCAAGGGCTAACATTATTTTCCCCAGTTATTGCGTTAACACTCGGATTTGTTATTTATCTTGTGCCTCTTTCTGTAATACCTTTTGATACATTTAACTGTAATAATGAGGGTACAACATTTGAAAAAAGAAAACGCTACTTTAAATATATGGCTCGCTTAAATATTCTCACATTGCTATTTTTTGTAGTAAGGGAACTCTTAGCATTTGGCTCTATTTCTTATCCAACAACTGAAGGAATTATTAAAATACAATTACCGATAATTTTCTATGATGGATTTTCTTTTTTCTGGAGCAGTATACCAGGAACAATAGTAGTTTTAACTATTTTCATGATTCTAATCCCATCTTTATCAAAAGATAAACCAAAAATAGAGGAGGAAGCCAAGTGATTTTTCAAACAATATTCATGTACCTTTTTATATCCTCAGTATGCTTAGTCTACGGCGTGGGATTACGAGATATTATTACATCACCAGACCGCATTGGTAAAATTGGACTGCCGTTAGCAAGAACAATAATAACTACCGTGATTACAATGCTTATATCAGGGCTACTAATCCAATTTGTACTACTCCCTTATAGTTTTCAAATTGTTTTTCCTTTAGTTATTTTAATTATACTTGTTATAGTAACATTTTTACTTGAACATCTATGGCCTTCAATATTTGTGCTTAATACTAGAGAAATTACATTAAGTTTTTTTGCCGTTTTTCTTTCATTAAGCGAAGGAGCTGGATTTTTAAGAAGTATTATTATTTCAATAACTGCAATAATGGCTTTTTATTTATTGTTATTCTTTTTATATTGCGTGAACAGAAAAAATGCCTCCGTAATTACATCACCAGTATTTAACAATGTATCACTGATGTTGATAACAATGGCTTGTATTATTTTAGCTTTATATGGCTGGAATGTATCATGGTTAAACGATAAAATTTTTAATTAATTTTATTAAAAATACCGTTTTCCCCTTTAAAAAATATTAATTTTAGTATATTATATAAGACCTGATGAATGGAATTAATTTAAGTTTTGGATTAACTTTTTCGAACGAAGGCTCAAAAATAGCTTCAAACATAAAAGAAATATACCAAAATAAGTACAAAAAAATTTTCACATTTATATGTTCGCACCCAACAGTACGAATGACCTTGTTTATACCTGGTATTGTATTAGAGTGGTTACGAGACAATCATCCAGAAATTATTACTATTCTTAGTGAAAAAGCACAAGATGGTCAAATAGAACTTCTAGGTGGAGGATATTATGAGCCAGTGCTACCATTAATTCTTCCCGCAGATAGAGTAACACAAATTGAAAATCTTACAACATTGGTGCGAAAACTTATAGGAAAAAAACCCCGAGGCGTTTTTCTTAACGAAAGTATATGGGACCCTTCTTTAATTTCTACATTTAATACGTGTGCAATGGAATACACTTTTTTAGATTCACGAATCATACCACAACGTCAACAAAAACCTCAGTCATCATTTATCCCTCATATTGTTGAAGACTTAGGAAGAACAGTAACTGTATTACCGCTTCATCAAGATTTTAAGCCGCATTCTAAGCAATCTCCACTTGAGTACCTTAAGTTCTTACATAATATTCAAAATTCCGAAGAGCCTAATATTATTATTGCAAGTTTTTTCACTCTAGATGCATTTTTAGAGCTAATAGATTCTAAATGGTTTGATACATTTCAACAACTAACACACGATGATAATGATGTGCATTTTACTCTTCCCTACGATTATTTAAAAACAAATCATTCAAGGCGTAAGTCTTATATTCCAGCAGGTTGCAGTGCTGACATAGCGGTATGGGCAACAGAGCCTTGCGTGGCTCACGCAAACATTCTAACACAAGATATATATCCTACTGCAAGAGATTTTTTAGCTGTATATCCAGAAGCACTTTCATTGTACTCCAGAATGATGTACACAAGTGCTATGGTAAACCAATGTCGTGGTGACAAAGTTAGAAAGAAAGCTGCAAAAGAGTTTTTATTTGAAGCTCAAAATTACTCAGCATATGTATTTACTGGTAAAGGTGGAATAAGGGATAAAAAACTCCTACAAGATGCCTACAGAAGCCTTTTAGAGGCTGAAAAGCTTATACGTCAAGCATCAGACTTTACTGAAAATTCTTATTCATTTGACTTTAATCATGATGGCTTAAAAGAATATCTTTGCTTTTTTAACACATATAATGCATTTATTTCTCAAGCTGGGGGCACCCTAATTGAGCTAGATATTATGGAAAGTTGTGCCAACTATTGTTTAGCAAGTAGACGTATTCAAAAAATTGATAAAATTGCAGACATATATGCAAAGAAGATTTTCGTTGACCATTTATTAACAAAGTCTGACTATAACAAAATAACAAGTACTAAGATGCATTCAAGTGCGTCCTTTTCCCATGTACCATATTCAGAAGTATCATTTAACAGATCTAAAAGTATAATTCGTCTATTAGCTCATTGTCACTGGGGCGATGAAAGAATTCCAATTACTCTACGAAAAAACTATAGTTTAAATGAAAATGGCATATTAGTTCAATATATAATAAAGAATGAAGGTACTTCGAATTTAAAAGCAAAGTTTGCTGTTGAAAATAATATGTCCTTTACATCAGTTCAACAAGAAGCAATAAAGGCTGAAATAGTTAGCATAGATAGCAGAGATGAGCCAGACACAAAGAGCCACTATTTCCAAAAAGAAGGTGTATCAATTGTGCGATTAGAAGATGTAAGTGCAAATACACTCTTTACTTTCGAGTTAAATGAAGACAGTGCCTATTCAATGGAACCTTATTACACATATAGACTAGGCCAAGATAACTCTTTTGAAGGTCAATATGAAGCTCACTCCTGTGTTTTCTATTGGGATATAGACTTACCTCCAGGATTTGAAACAGAAAAAAGCATATCACTCACAATAAAAGCAAACAAAAAAAAGACGGTTGCAAAAAAAACAAAAAAATAGTACACTGTTATTTATGAATAGACGACTAATAACCTCAGCCCTACCCTATGTAAATAATATTCCGCACTTAGGGAACTTAATTCAAGTTTTATCAGCAGATGTTTTTGCACGCTTTTGCAGAAGCCGTGGATACGATACAATGTACGTATGTGGTACCGATGAATACGGAACAGCTACAGAAACAAAAGCCATTGAAGAAGGAAAAACTCCAAAAGAACTTTGCGATTATTACAATGCAATACATACAGAAATTTACGAATGGTTTGGAATTAATTTTGACCACTTTGGTAGAACTTCAGAGCCAGAACAAACAGTAATTGTTCAAGATATGTTTAAGGCACTGGACGAAAGAGGATTTATAAAAGAACAAACAATTGAACAGCTTTTTTGTTCATCTTGCGATAGATTTTTAGCAGACCGTTACGTTAGAGGCGTTTGTCCTCATTGTGCGTATGATGATGCGCGTGGCGACCAATGCGAAGCTTGTGGAAAGCTCTTAGAGCCAACAGAACTAAAAGAGCCACGCTGTTTAACGTGTTCTAGCACACCTGCATTGAAATCAACAAAGCATCTTTATATTGACCTACCTGGTATTCAAAACGAATATGCACCTTGGATGAATGAAACAAGCGAAAAAGGTCGTTGGGCAAAAAATGCCGTCCAAATGACAAAAGGCTGGATTAGAGACGGTTTGCATGAAAGAGCTATTACTAGAGACTTAAAATGGGGTATACCTGTTCCAAAAGAAGGCTTTGAAAACAAGGTGTTTTATGTTTGGTTTGATGCACCTATTGGATATATATCAATCACAAATGCACTTACAAACAAAATGCAAAAAATGGCCGACAGTGGTAAAATTGCGCAAAGCGAGGTTCCAGATTGGAAGTCCTGGTGGATCCCATCAGAATCAGACGCTGAAAATGCAAAGGTTCCCGTAGACTTATTTCAATTTATTGGGAAAGATAATATTCCATTCCATACTGTTATCTTCCCATCAACTTTAATTGGTAGCGGAAAAGACTGGACAAAACTTTATCACATGAGTAGTTCTGAGTACTTAAACTATGAAAATGGAAAGTTTAGTAAATCTAAAGGTGTTGGTGTATTTGGAAGTGACGCTAAAGAATCAGGCATTCCAGCAGATGCATGGCGTTTTTATATCTTTTATAATAGACCTGAAAAGCAGGACACTCAGTTTACTTGGTCAGACTTTCAAGTTAAGCTAAACTCAGAATTAATAGGTAACTTAGGAAACCTTGTAAACAGAACAACTACCTTTGTTAGCCGCTATTATGATGGTATTATTCCAGAAGGAAAATCTAACGACGAACTTTGGGCAAAAGTATTGGAAGGCGAAAAAAAGGTTACTGAAAACTTTGAATGGGCAAACCTAAAAGATGCTATTCATGAGATTTTTGCCATTTCTGATATTGCAAACAAGGCATTTCAAGATGGAGAACCGTGGAAAACAAGAACCGAAAACCCAGAACTTGCAGCCAGCTTAATTCGCGACCTTTGTTACGTTATTAAAGACTTAATGATTATGGTTCATCCATTTATTCCTCAGTACGCAGAAAAAGTATTAGGATTTTTTGGTAAATCTGGATGTATTGCAAAAACTGGTGTAACTAATAACGAAAATTCACTACTTTGGGATAACCTCGGTGTAAAAGAGGGTTTAGTAAGAGTTGACAATCCTGAAATTATATTTACAACTCTAGACAATAAAGCTATTGACGAGTACAGAGAACGCTACAGCGGAACGCAAGCTATGCGAAAAGAAGCAAAAGAAAATGGCGGCAAAAAGCAAGAAAAGAAGAAAAAAGAAAAAAAATCTGCTCCAGAAATTGTAATGGCTGAAAACCCTGTAGAACACTTTAACAAGCATATTTCATTGCGTGTGGCTAAAATTCTTACAGTAGAAAAGCACCCAGAAGCAGACAAGCTATACATAGAAACTCTTGACGATGGTACTGGTAATACTAGAACAATTCTTTCAGGTCTTGTTCCTTTCTTAAAGGAAGAGGAACTTTTAGGTAAAAACGTGATTATAGCGTATAACCTAGCACCTAGAAAAATGAGAGGCATAGAAAGCCATGGAATGCTTTTAGCTTCAGATTATAAAGATGCAGACGGAAAGGACTGTGTAGAGCCTCTTACTTGCGATTGGGCAGAACCTGGTAGCCTAGTGCTACTCGAAGGTAGTGAAGATTCTACCGAAAAACCAGAACTTATCGGCGCAGAAGAGTTCTTTGCTGTTGAAATAAAAGTAAAAGATAAGAATGTGCAAATTGGTGGAAAAAACCTTATGGTTGATGGAAAAGCATTGACCACAGAAAAAACTGTAAACGGAAATGTACATTAATTAATAAATAATAATTAATAATTAATAATTGATAATTATTATGCCTGTTTACATTTTGTAAAACTTATTGATTAATAATTGGGCACCTCGAAAACTGCAGTTTTTAGAGGTGCCAAATTACTTTTTAGGCCTTGTAATATCATTATAGAGAATAACTCTTATAGTTTCTTTAAGTACACAATAATAAAAAATCATTTGAATATACCATATTATTTGAGAAAAAAAATTGTTACTTATTAATTGTAAATTATTAATTACCTAGC
>CAYJKA010000034.1:0-14542 GCA_964370655.1 uncultured Treponemataceae bacterium
TCATATATCGGGGTATCTTCTTGGACAAGTTGCACGGGATGATTCAACTTATTCCGGCTTTGGAAAAGAATTAATACACCTAGCCATACAAACAATAAAAGTTGCTCAAAAAGCAGTTGGAGGCAGATTTGTATATCTAGATTGCAAAGCAGAATTACAAGGGTACTATGAAAAAATGGGATTTACCTACGCTCAAGCAAATGAAGAAAATAGCAGTTATATTCAAATGTATGCCATATTAAAGTAATATGTAAATTTTATCAAAGACTCTTTGAGTCACTAAAAATCTTCATTTTTCCAAAATAATTATTAATTTTTAATTGTTAATTATTAATTATTCTGCTATACTCTACCCATGGCAGGAAATACATACGGAAAACTTTTTAAAGTAACAACATTTGGTGAAACTCACGGAGCGGCACTTGGTTGCATAATTGACGGATGCCCCGCAGGAATACCAATTATTGACGAATACATACAACAGGAACTAAATAGAAGACGACCTGGAAATCATGGTAGCGAAAAAAATGCTGCCGTTACACCGAGAAAAGAAGCTGACAAAGTAGAAGTGTTAAGCGGAACCTTTGAAGGCCTTTCCACAGGAACACCAATAAGTTTACTTATTAGAAATGAAAACCAAAACTCAAAGGATTATTCACATTTAGAAAAGACCTTTAGACCAGGGCATGCAGACTACACATTTTATAAAAAATATGGCATTCGAGATTATAGAGGTGGAGGACGCTCGTCTGGAAGGGAAACCGCAAGCAGAGTTGCAGCCGGTGCCATTGCAAAAACAGTTTTAAAAAGTGAATGCGAAAACCCAATAGAAATTATTGCCTACACAAAAGAAGCTTGTAACATACAGGCGCCTTCTATTCCAATTGAGCAAATTGATGCTGCTGTAATAGAAAGTAATGCAATGCGCACCTTAGATTCAAAAACAAGTGATGCAATGCTTCTTAAGATTGCTGATATTCAAAAAGCTGGTGACAGCACGGGAGCAATAATAGAATGTGTCATTAAAAATGTTCCTGCAGGATTGGGCGAAACTGTTTTTGATAAAATAGACGCAGAACTTGCGAAAGCCATGCTTTCAATTGGAGCGGTAAAAGGCATTGAATTTGGAGCAGGATTTGACAGTGGTAAAATGTTAGGTTCTGAGTGGAACGATGAAATGGAAATTAACTCTAACGGGGAACCTGAATTCAAGACAAATAATGCTGGTGGTATTCTGGGAGGAATGACAAACGGAAACACAATCATTTTTAGACTTGCTGTAAAACCAGTTCCTAGCATTAGTAAAGAGCAACAAACAGTCCAATTGAATGACGATGGCAGTTATTCCAATGCAAATATTCAAGTTACAGGTAGGCACGATGTATGCTTGGCGCCAAGAATTGTACCTGTTGTTGAAGCAATGGCAGCCCTAGTGTTAGCAGATTTATTATTGCAAAACCGTGCATCACGCTGAATACCGTTTTCGACCATAGCAAAAAAATTCCCTTTGAAACTGCTCAATAAGTGACAAAAAAATACTGTCATACTGAGCATTGTCAAAGCACATTACTATACAATTTTTTAGGAGTACCTATGCAAAAAATAAAGAACTTTTTTTTATCGAATATTCGCATTACAATGCTTTTCAATACACTATTTTGGATTATTTTTATAAGCGCATTTTATGGCTATGTTCACTACTTACAAACTGCAACTGCGCCAACACTATCAACGCTAGACAATGCGCGTTTTGAAGGAAGCGCAAAATCTCTTTATGACAGAACTGAATCAACTCCACTTGCATGGGATAAAACATTACTTCCTAATGAAACCCCTTCAATATATGCAAAATCTACAATAATTATAGATGCTCAAACAGGAAGTATTTTATATGAAAAAAATGCCGATGAAATTATTCCTCCTGCATCTATGACAAAGGTAGCGGCAATGTATGTTGTATTTGAAGAAATTGAATCAGGAAGAATTAGCCTGGAAGACATAGTTCCTTTACCACCCGAAGCTTGGGCAATAAATGCCCCGCCTCAATCTTCATTGATGTTCTTAGGAGAAGGCCATAAAGTTACATTACAAGAAGTTCTTCTTGGATTAAATATTTCTTCTGGGAATGACGCTGCCGTTGCAGTTGCAAACTACGTTTCAGGGTCGATGGAAAATTTTATTGAAAGAATGAATGAAGTCGTAATTGAAGCAGGATTGGAAAAAACACGCTTTTTTGATTCTTCCGGTTATTCAGCAAAAAATACTACCACGGCAAGAGAATTTTCAAAATTTGCTCGACTTTACATACAAAAATACCCTGAAACCTTAGAGCTTTTTCACATAGTGCCTCAAATTGCGTATCCCCAGGAACACAACCTTCCATCATATCGAGTAGGGTTAGACTTTCCCATTGTTCAAAAAAATACAAATCCGACTATTGGTGTAATTGAAGGCGTTACAGGTCTTAAAACAGGATTTATAGATGAATCAGGGTATAACCTCACACTTACGGTAGAGAGAGATAGTTTATATATGCTAAGTGTATCAATGGGAGGAATAGGAAGTAACTCTAGACAAGGGCAGGCATATCGATTAGAGGATTCAATTGAAATAGTAGATTATGCTTTTTCAAACTTTATGACTGCCCATTATGATACTGATATACAAGTAACTCTACCTGTTTTAAGGGGAAAAGACAACTTACTTTTTGCAAGAGAAGCATGGGATACAGGAGTTACCGTACCAACATCTGCAGCTTCACTTACAAGAACCATTGTATTAGATGATTTTGCAACAGCACCTATAAAAACAGGCGACACTCTGGGATATGTGTTGTATGTAGCAGATGAAAACGAAATACAAAGAGTCCCACTGCTTGCCGATAGAAACATCGAAAAAGGTTATTCAATTTTCCCAATAGACTACTTATTAAGCCTTGCACTAACAAACTAACTTTAAAGAATTTTAGTGTAAGAGAAATAGTTTTCAATATTGAGATAGTAAAAAAAAGCCGCCTAGGGGAGTTGGGGTTTTAGGAAGAAATGGAGAATAGTTTTATGAGATCGTTTGGTGCGACACGGATGTCGCTAAACTCAAACAATAATTGATGTTTTGTGCTAATCAATTTGCTTCGGAAGCGCAAAACTCGGTAGTAAAAATTGCAAGGACCCGTTGAACCCGCTTGCTACACTACTTAGAGCAGGGAGCGTAGCGAGCTATGGCAATTTTTACGAAAATAGCCTCACCTCTTCCCCTAAGATAATAAAAAATAGGAACATTTTAATAAGAAGCAGGTACGGACTGAAAGCCGTGAAAATTTATAATCTAAATAAAATCGGTAGAGGCTTCTTGTTCTATAAAGTACATATTCTTAAAAGGGTGAATATCAAGCGCATTAGGATACCAACCACCAAGAACACTTGTATCTACTACATTGAAAGATACAGGGTGTGAAAGCGGTAAAATTACTCCAGCATCCAATAAAAATTGCTCCGCTTCTGAAAGCTTTTCATAACGTTCATCAAGATCTTCTATTGTAGTAGCCTCTTCTAACAAAGATTCAAACTCATCGTCTGTCCACTCTGTTTCTCTAAGTGAAGAACCTCTTCTAAAAAGTTCTAAAAAGGCCAAAGGATCTGCAAAGTCGCCAATCCATGTATAGGTAAATAAATCTGCATCCCATCCTTCAAAGCTTCCTAGATAGCGTTCACTTGGTGTTGTTTCAATATTAAGACGTATTCCAACTTCTGCAAGCCCATCTACCATAATTTGAGCTTGTTCTCTTGTATAATCTAAATCTGGAATTGCAAACGTAAGTTCTAGTCCAGTAGGAATTGCATTCCCATCCTCATCATACAGTACTTCGTAGCCTGCTTTTTTCAGTAATTCTTTTGCGTATTCTATATCTCTTTCAGTAATGCCTACTATGTCAGGATATGAGCCAATAGGTAAAATGAGCGTTTCTGCTGGCATAATACCGCTTCTTAGCACACTCCATGGAATTGCAGAAATAACAGCATTTCGCAGATCGGCATTATCCCATGGCTTATTTTGCGCTTTGAAAAATACAAACTCGGTGCCAAACTGAGGGGCAATATAAAGAGTTTCTGTATCATAAATAGCATCCACCATTACACCACCTGCAGCCCATTGTGCATCACCTATATTAAATCGGAATGCATTTTCTTCTAAGTCATCATCCAAAATGATTTTTATAGAAGGAATTGCAACTTTTTTGAAATCATAATACTCTTTATTTTTTTCAAATATAATATTTTCACTTGTTCGTTCAGAAAGAACATAGGCACCAGAATATACACCTTTTTCACTAGGTACTACAGAAAATGCATGATGTGTAAGTATTTTTGCAAAAAAATCTGTTGGTGCATTAAGACGAACAATAAGCGTACCTCGATTCTTTGCTTCAATACCTACTTTATCTGCACTTGCATTTCCTTGACGATAATCTGCTGCACCTTCAATACAATCAAGCAAAGATGCAAAAGGAGCATAAAGATTAGGATCTAATAATGCTATCCAAGAATCCTTAACATCATAGGCAGTGATTCTCTCACCATTAGAAAACGTAGCTTCAGGGCGTATAGAGAAAGTCCATACTTTTTTATTTCTAGACACAGTAAAATCTTCGGCAATTGCAGGAACAGGTTCTAAAGTTAAAGGATTTGAAACAAACAAGCCTTCATACAGTGCATTTAATAATTGCCCCTCAGAGCTATAATTAGCTGTGTGTGGATTTAAATCATAATCATGAACAGTATCTATAATAACCAATTCTTGTTGTATATCAGGGTTAAAAGGCATTTGTGCCGAAACAGAACAAAGCATGCTTGCGACAATAAAAACTGCAATTATATTTTTAATCATTTGTTATTCCTAATTTTTTCATTTGTTGCTCAGTAGTAACTGTTGAAACATACTCAGCTTTTTGTTTATTTGCTTTTACAAGCGTGTTTTTTATTACATCTAAGTCAATTTTTAAGCCTTTTACACGATTTCTATTTGCACTTGAAACTTCAGTTTTGAAAAAATTATCAAAACCTGAAAGAGTACCAAATAATGACTGACAATCGCTTATTCGCTTTTGAATATATTCTAATACAGCCTCTTCAGATTCACCTTCTAGCTTTACCATTAAAGGCGAGCTACGAGAACTTAGAGATGTAAAAAGACGTATCCTCTGCCCCATGCCCTCAATAAATTTATTATACTCAATTGTTTCAAATCGTTCAGCCTGTGAATGCATATCAACACATTTTATTTTATATTCAACAGTTTTTTCTTTTATACCAAATGCACCACGTAACGTTTGAATAAATTTCGCAAAGCCTTTTTTATGCTCACTTTGTAACAATTCATGATTTTCTTGAATTTTTTGTTTTAATACTTCTAATGTAGGAGCAAAAGCAGGTAAAATTTTAACCACTTCAAAAAGGATTACTCGTGTATCTACAGTTTTCACCTCTTTTTCTTTTGTTTCAGATGCAATTTGAAATGTTTCCAGTATTGCACTTCGCAATTGTTCTTTAGAAGGAGAAAAATCTTCTTGTACAATTTCATCAATTAAATCAGGATAGAATCGTTTTTTACCCATCATGGAAGGAAATACTTTTTTTATTTCTGATAAAGCATTATCAACACTTAATGAATTATATGTAGATAAAAAAGATGGATTATCAAAGATGTTTTTTCTTACTTCTATTTTGTAAAGTTGTTTTTGTAAACCTGTAAGGTTTTTTAATTCTGTATTTATATCATGAATGGTTTTACTAACAACTGATAACATATTATTAAGTAAGCCAAGAGATAATGAATCGTTACTATTTTTTAATGTGTAAACCATTCCACCAAAATAACGTTGATTACTTTGATGATTCCCCCTATTAAGATTGTTCCAATCTATAAAAGAATTAAAAAGAGAAAGCTTTTTAATATTTTCAGGTGTTAATGCTTCTACAGTAAATTGCTTGTAGTTACATAAAAAATCGAGTGAAGATTCATAGTCTGATAAGCGTATACCTAATGTTGCTGGCCCCTCAGAGTCAGGAAAATCTTCAGCAGAAGGCACAGTTATGTCTACAACCCTTTTATCTTTTTTATAGGGGTCAGCAATAAGAAGCTTTTTCTTTTCAAAAATTCCAATCATATTTCTTATGGCAGAATGAAAGGTCCTATAATTTTCCAACATACCAGGAAGAGCAAAGGTATTATACCATTGAATCTTTTTTTCTGCAGATTCATATAGAACCGTTTCAAATTCGTTTACAACATTCATGCTATCTTATCGGCATAAATGCCCTCTTTCAAAAGTGAAACTTTCTGATAATTATAGTAGCTTTTGCCACTAAAGCCTTTGACCATAGTTACTATTTATGCTATAATAAACTTGTATGAGTACAAACAAATTGAATTTTAAAGTTAATCAACAAATTGTATACCCAAGTCAAGGAACAGGAAGGATTGTAGAAATTAAAGAAAAACTCTTTAATGGACAACAAACTATGTACTATGTTATTTACCTAGAAGTATCTGACATGACAATAATGGTTCCTGTGGATCGCTGTGAAGAATTGGGTATTCGTGCAATTGTATCTGCTGCAGAAGTACACAAAGCTCTCGAAATTATTGGCGAAAGTTTTGAACCTATTACATCTGACTGGAAATTACGCTACCAACTTAACATGGATCTCTTAAAAAAAGGTTCCGTACAAGATATAGCAATGATTGTTCGCTCACTCTATCACAGAAGCAAGGTGAAAGAACTACCAATTCTAGAACGAAAACTCTACGATTCAGCAAAAAAACTTTTAGAAGATGAAATTGCATCAGCTCTCGAATTATCACCAAAAGAAGTTGAACAGCTTCTTCACGAAAAGCTTGAGCCTCTTGGACAAGAAATTGAACCAAAGAAAACATATAATTCATTTGAAGACGATGACAAAGATGATGATATCATGATTGAAGCAGACGAAGATGATTCAGATGAATTTGAAGATGACGATTAAAAACACATGAACAAAGAAGCTATTCAAGTTGCACTAGTAATAACCGCAGCCGGAACTTCTTCTCGTTTTAATACTGGGGAGAAAAAAGAATTTCTCCCCCTTTCTTCCACAGTACGTCCTAACCAAAAAGGGGGTACTGTTCTTTCATGTAGCACAGAAGCTTTTTTACAATTTTTTTTAGAAAGCAAAAAATACATCCTATCAAGTTTAATTATTACAATTACAAACAAAGAGCAAGAAGCAACAGCAAAAGAAGCATTACTTTCTAGTTCCTTTGTAAAAGACTCACTAAATACACTAAACATACAACCATTTTTTATTCTAGGAAGCACAACAAGACAACAGTCCGTTTTCTGTGCCTTATCGTTTATTAAAAGCTTGCAAAATAATACAAATCTAGTTTTAATTCATGATGCAGCAAGGCCATTTTTAACTACAAAAACAGTTGCCAGTGTTGTGGAAATGTCTTTACTAAAAGGAGCATCTGTTCCTTCTACCACCCCCGTAGATACTCAAAAAGAGATAAACTCTGAGGGTATGATTGTTCGACACCTAACTAGGGCAAACCTTGCTGCCGTTCAAACACCACAAGGATTTCATTTTGACAGACTTGTTGGTGCGCATGAAAAAGCAAATAACGATAAAAAAGAATATACTGATGATACTGAAATCTGGGGCACATATGTTGGAGATGTATATACGGTAAAAGGTTTCGAAACAAACACAAAAATTACTTTTAAACAAGATATGGAAAATACGATGGCAGAAAATTACACATATAGAACAGGACTTGGAACCGATTTTCATAGACTTGAAGAAGGGCGAAAACTTATGATAGGCGGAATTGAGATTCCCTTTGAAAAAGGAGAAGCTGCCCATTCAGATGGAGATGTTCTGCTACACGCAATAACCGATAGCCTTTTGGGTGCTGTTGGAATGGGCGACATTGGTGAATTATTTCCTCCAAGCGATAACAAATGGAAAGATGCTGATTCGAAAGAACTTTTACAAACAGCCTGGAAAAAAGTACAAAAAGAGGGATGGCATATTCAAAATATCGACTGTGTTATGCACATGGAAAAGCCCAAATTTTTACCATGGCGAGAGAAAGCTATTGAATCTATTGCATCTATACTAGAATGTGAAAAAGATGCTGTTTTTGTAAAAGCAAAAACAGGAGAAGGATTGGGCGACATTGGCGAAGGGAAAGCCATAAGTGCCCAAGTTATTTGTTTATTGAAAAAGAAAATGTGTTAGGGATGGGAGCACCGCGTAGCGTCGACCGCAGAACCCTCGGTTCGAGGACGATGAGCGTTAGTGAAGTGCGGACAGCCCGACCAAAAAAAAGAAGAGGCAGATTCCATATCCGCCTCTTCTTTTTTTGGGAACGCCCTTACTTAAGCCACATAAGCTTCTAATCTATGTGAAAGACTAGGATGTTGTAAATGGCGTATAGCTTTTTTTTCAATTTGGCGAATACGTTCTTTTGTTAAGTTAAAAACGTCCCCTACTTCTTTAAGCGACATTGTTTTTCCATCAATAAGTCCAAATCTATAGCGTAAAACTTCTGCTTCTTTATCGGTTAGTTCACCAAGAACAGTATCAATATCATCTCTCATAGTGCTTTGAATAGCATGGTCTTCTGGGCTCACATAATTATCATCTTCAATAAAGTCTGCAATAGAAGTTACATCTGACACTGCAGTAGGAGAATCCAATGACACCATATCCTGAGCTATATTGAGAATATCTCGAACGTGTTCTGGAGTCATATGTAAAACTTCAGCTACTTCTTTTATTTCTTCTTCATCAGTTTTATTGCCTGTGATAAGTTTTCGTGTTTTTTCAATTTGCACAAGTTCATTTGCACGGTTTAATGGAAGTCTAATTGCACGTGATTTTTCACATATTGCCTTAAGAATTGCTTGACGAATCCACCATACTGCATAAGAAATAAAATGGTACCCTTTTGAAACATCAAATTTTTCTATTGCAGTCATAAGACCAATGTTCCCTTCGCTTATAAGGTCAACAAGGTCGAGACCATGTTTTTGATATTTTTTTGCAACACTTACTACAAATCTAAGGTTTGCATTTACAATTTTTTTCTTTGCGTTTTCATCACCGTTTTTTGCTAGTGTAGCAAGTTCTACCTCTTCTTCGCGTGTTAAAAGAGGTAATTTATTGATATCTTTTAAATACATTGATAATACTTCGTCGTTTGCTTTCATATTTGCTCCTTGCAACAAAGATTGTTTACTACACTAACTATATTGCAAAGACCGTGCCAACTTTTTTAAAATTTTTCAAATAATTTTTAATTCTTTATAATACAACAAATTACAACGCATAAATAAAAGGTACACGATTTTTTACTCAAAATCAATACCTTCATTATGTAGCAAAGTGACACAGTAAAAAAAAAGGAACTCAAATATGTATCATAATGACACACTACCTTAAGAAAAACTACATTTCTTAGGTATATTGTTACAAAAACACTATTCTCCTACAGTGAAATCAATGTTCATCCGAATCTTGTCATTTTTATAGCCGCGGATATTTAGGATTAAAAGGATAATGAGAAGCATATACTAAAAGAGAAAAACATCCTTACTATCATATTCATCTATAGCTGAATTCAATTAGTTTTAAATTATTTTCATAATTGATTTCCATGATTCCACTTGGCATTCTATGGATTTAAAGTTGCAAATATAGTACAATAATTCTATGGCTTATATTATTTCATGGAATGTAAACGGCATTAGAGCTGTTGAAAAAAAAGATTTTATACAATGGTTACAATCAAGTAATGCAGACGTTGTTTGTCTTCAAGAAACAAAGGCAAACCCTTCACAACTTTCAGAAAATCTTCTGAGTCCAGAAGGATATTATGCATACTGGGCATCAGCAAAAAAAGCTGGCTATTCAGGAACTGCCATTTATGCAAAAAAAGAAGCTGATAAAATTGAAACAATGGGAATAGATGAATTTGATGATGAAGGAAGAACTCTTATAGCCCATTTTGGCACAACTGCTGTAATAAGTGCATATTTTCCAAACAGTCAAGATGCAGGAGCTAGAATAGACTACAAAATTCGCTATTGTAATGCAATGCTCGAATTGTGTAACAATTTAGTTTCAGAAGGTAAAAACATAGTACTTTGTGGCGATTACAATATTGCACATAAACCAATAGATTTAGCAAGACCAAAGCAAAATGAAGGTAACCCAGGATACTTACCAGAAGAACGTGCATGGATGGATACTTTTACGCAATCTGGTTACACCGATACATTTAGACATTTTTGTCAAGAAGAAAATCAGTATAGCTGGTGGAGTTATAGATTTAAGGCTCGCGAAAAAAATATTGGTTGGCGTATTGATTATGCTTGCGTAAATGAAAAATTTATGGATAAAGTTGAATCGGCAACAATATTGCAAGATGTTATGGGTTCTGATCATTGCCCTGTAACAATTGGCATCAATGTAACTATATAGAATATGGCTCGCAAAAAAATTACTGTTGGCTTTGAAGCCCCTATTACCCTACTCTTTTCAATTATAAGCATTGGCGTTTTTTTAGTTCAATTCTTTTCAAGTCAAAATTTTGTTGATATTTACTTTTCAGTAGGAGGAAATGCATCAAGTGCAACTCCTTTTGACAGAACTTCACTGTTTGATTATATTAGTATCCTTACCCATGTTTTTGCACATACCTCTGTTCCAACATTTGTAATACATACACTTTGTATACTTTTTTTAGGCCCCCAAATTGAAGCATCCTATGGCAAGGGTCTTTATATATTGATGATAACTATTACAGCATTCATAAGTGGGGTATTCAGCACACTGTTTGTAAGCACTCAACTTATTGGCTCACAAGGTATTGTTGTGCTATTTTTTATACTAACAATTTTAGCGCACGCAAAAACAAAAACAGTGTCCTGTTCTATAATAATTGCATTCCTTCTTCAAATATTTTTTACCTTTGAAAACTCAAATGCAAGTTTTTCTGAAAAAATTATTCCGTTTATAGGAGCTTTATGCGGAAGCGTTTTTGGATTTATAGATTTTTTTGAGCAAACAAAGCCCACCCCTAGAAAAAGAAAAACCACTGTGCAATAAAGGGTGTGGTTTAAAAAACTAAATATTAAACGTCGTAAGCACCTGATTTATACTTATGCAGCCATCTTTTTAAAGGTTCTAACCAGTAGTCTGAATACTGGCCTTCTAGTAATAATTGTTCAAATAAACGATGCAAGTGTGCATTGATATCTTTTTTTGCAGTTTCAGAAATATTTGATTGGTTTACAAAGAGATCATCTAAAAACTGAACAGCATCTTCAATTGAAAAAATGCTAGGTGTTGCATCTGTCATCATGTACACGGCTGCAGGAATACAGTTTACGCTATGTTGTTTTACATACAAAACTGTTTCTCCAATTTCAATTGCCCCTTCGTATAATTCCTTGTTATAAGCATCTTTTTCTTCTTGGGAAAAACCTTCTTTTTCAAATAAATCTCTAAAGTAACTATACACAAGCACAACAACTGCAATATGCAAACTTGGAACACAAAGATAATGAGGGTCGAGTCTTCGAATTGCATCAAACTGCTTGTCTCTATAATCCTTATTTGTTGGTCTATTTGTTGTTGTCATCTTGTATTTGTAAAACACAGACGCTTGATAATATGTGTCACCTATAATTCGTAAAAACTCGTTTACATACGGTCCTGAGCGTTTTCCTAAGGTTCTAATAATAAGAGTAAGCGGACGAATCCAAAAGTTAATAAAGTCTAAATAGATATTAACAAGAGATGGTTCAAACGGTATTTCATTATCTAATTCATGATCTACATTGATAATTTCAATTTTCCGCCACCCCCACTTTACCGTAAACTGTAAAAGAAAGAAATTCAGAATTACAATTCGTAAATACCGTAGCATAGTCCAAAAAGGTTTCCAGTGTGTTAACACATAGAAATAAGTATCGAAAATAGGTAAATCTTTTATTTTATATATTTTTCTTGTAGTTTTTTCAGAGCTATCATTCATGCAGATTCCTTTTACTCCCAAAATATAATGCAACAATTTAGCATTATGTTGAATGAGTATAGCACACAGAGAGCTTTCATGCAATGAGAACCACCTTTTTTTCTAACAAAACTGCATAAAAAAGTACAAAAATATACAAAAACGCTCGTTTTGTTAATGCCTTGTAACTTTTCTTTCTTTTAATTGTTTATATTTTGCTAACTCGTAAAATCTATTAACGTTAGCATTGTAGCATCATAGCCTAGACTCTAATTTTTTTAGGAGAATAATGTATGAAACATTTTCAAAAGCTATGTATTGTATTATTCATAGCTTTATTTTTTATTGCATGTAAAAATGCAAGTCAAAGCCCATCCCCTGTGATACCACCAGAGGACACAACAAGTGATATCGTTATAACAGACGAAGAAATCAATATTGAGAATATCTTTCCAAGTCCGCGCTTAAGTTCAATTGGAAAATGGTCAATAAAAAATGGTGAATTTGAAGGAACAGATACAACCATATCAGTTGATGGAACAAGTGTAACATATGAAGACATAGCTAATGTGATAAAAAATGGTCTACAAATAGACAATACTACCAGTAGCGTTGCTTATGAATCAAATTTAGAAGGTATCGCACAAGCCGGAACAGATATTAAGCTAAATGGTATTTTTACAGCTAATGATGGCTATATTTTTGAAGGGAGTAGCAAAACTAAAACAATTCTAATAACATTTGATATAGAAGTTTCAGTGACTGCTGATGCAGGTAGTGGAAAAACTTTACAAAAAATTATTGACGACGCACCAGTTGGTTCTATCATTGGAGTTTCTGGAACATTCAATGAAATAGTGACTGTTGATAAAACGCTTACATTTATTGGTGTTGGTGACAGTGGAGGTACCATTAATGGGAATGGCAAGGGTGGTTCGGTAATGACTGTAAATGGTTCAGATATTACTGTAACTATCGGAGAAAAGATGACCCTTACGAAGGGCAGTGGCTCTGGATCCGGTATTAGCATTACAAATGGGAATGTTATATTGAATGGAGGAACTATTAGTGGTAATGGTGTACGTATGGATATTTTTAGTAATGGTTCAATAGGAGCTGTTGTCGTTGGAGACGGAACAATATTTACAATGGAAGCGGGCTCTATTACAGACAATTATGGACATGAAGGTGGTGGAATAAGAGTGAATGTAGGGGGAAAATTTATCATGAATGGTGGTAGCATTACTCAAAATAATGCATCTTTTGGAGGAGGCGTTAACATAGAATCAAATGGCATTAATGGTGGAACTGCTATCTTCAAAGGTGGAAACATTAGCGACAATAGACTTGAAGGCACAGGAGCTACTGGAAAAGATATTCTTATTGGCTCACCCCGTGAAACTAAGACTGCTGTCGGCACGACCATTACAATTGAATTAGACTTTGTAATTGGAGAACTGCAGAAGTATGAGGGTGGAATTCTAACCGACAACCGCTAAAAGAATAGAATAACTATTTACGAAACATACATACAAGCAATTCTGAAGAGTGCAGAATTGCTTTTTTTTTAAAAACCTGTAACTTTTTTTACTACATATTGTTTTATAGTCGCTAGTACTTAAGGGTGAATAAAGGGATTTTAGCATATACCATGTAGCAACATAGCCTTAACTATTTTTTTATAGGAGAAATGTGTATGAAACATTTTTTAAAGCTATGCATACTATTGTTCATAGCATTGTTTTTTATTGCGTGCAAAAATGCAGCAGGGCCGAATGTACCTTCCGAAAACTTGGAAGGTGATAGCAATGAAGTAGAAACAACACCAGACACACCAAATACAGAAGATGAAACTGGTTCAGGCAGTTCTAGTGGGTCTGAAGGAACTGGTGATTCAAGCGAAAGCGGAACTGGTGAATCTGGTGGTTCACCAGGTGGTAGTACTGGCGATACTGGAACTGGTGGAACAAACGAAGGTGGAACTGGATCTGGAAATGATAATGGTTCCGATAATGAAGTTATTATTCCAGATGGATACACAATAATTCCAAATAGTGATCTTGCTATTGATTTAAATAACAAAACAGGACATACTATCGTTGCTTATCTTCTTGGTAAAGTAAGTGGAAATTGGAATATTGTTGGTGGTAATTTTAATGGTGAAAGCCCAGCTTTAACTCTCGATACTAACACATATGATTATTCACAAATCAAGGGTATCATTGAGCAAGCAGTATATTTCGAGCACACAACTGCTACCTCTGCATACGAAAATGTTATAATGGATAGTACCAAGATTACTGAAAGCAAAGCAGGTGTAACGTTAATTGTAACTTTACAAGCTAACGAATACTATATCTTTGAAGATGGGAAATCAACAAAAGATATTCATATTATATTTGATATAGTAGTACAATAACAAACAAAAAAGCAATTCTGCGCTCTTGCAGAATTGCTTTTTTTATCTCTCAAAATACCT
>CAYJKA010000035.1:0-14535 GCA_964370655.1 uncultured Treponemataceae bacterium
CCGGCCAGCACTCCGGTCGAAATTACCATTGGGTAGACAGTATAACAAATTTATTGTCATACTGTCAATATAGTCAAAGGTACAGGGTGTAGATACCCTATACCTTATCCCTAACAATTATTCATTATTAATTGTTATTTATTAATTATCTAGTCTTCATCACTCTCGTTTTCATACAAAGTTTCTTCCATTTGAGACTCCATTTCTTTTTCAATCTTTCGTCTCTCTAGGATTTCTTCCATTTGTATGTCTAAGTCTGATGCATTTTCATCAAACAGTTTTATATTTTTATAATTCTTAATACCTGTACCAGCTGGGATTAAGTGCCCAATTGCTACGTTTTCTTTTAGACCACGCAAGTTATCAACAGCACCTGCAATTGCAGCATTTGTTAATACCTTTGTAGTTTCTTGGAAAGATGCAGCTGAAATAAATGAATCAATATTTAATGCAGCTTTTGTAATTCCTTGGAACATAGGTCTAGCTATAGCAGGTTGTCCACCTTCAGCCATAACTCGGTTATTTTCTTCATGGAACTTGTACTTATCTACCTGTTGACCAAAAATAAACCTTGTATCACCTACAGCAACAATTTCTACTTTTCTAAGCATTTGGCGAACTATAATACCAATGTGTTTATCATTGATGCTTACACCTTGCATACGGTAAACTTGTTGTATTTCATCCATTAAGTATGTTTGAAGCGCATGTTCACCACGAATAGCAAGAATATCATGTGGACTTTCTGATCCATCACATAAGCTTTCACCTGCTTCTACAGTATCACCATCACGAACTAACAATCTCTTTGTCATTGGTACTAAGTGATCAAAAGTTTTACCATATTTATCTACAACTGTAATTACTCGTTTTGCCTTTGTAATACCCTTAAACTGTACAACACCTGTTATTTGTGCTAATACGGTTGGATTTTTTGGCTTTCTAGCTTCAAAAAGATCTGAAACCCTAGGTAGACCACCAGTAATATCACTTGTTTTTGCTGACTCTTTAAGAGTTTTAGCAATATGTGTACCAGCTTTAATAGCTTGCTTATCTTCAATAAGAAGAACCGCACCACTAGGAAGATAATAACTTCCTAACTCATTACCAGCTTCATCTGTAATTAATACTCTAGGTTGCTTTGTATCTAAGTGTAAATCAGTAATACGTTTTTCAACGTTTCCTGTTTCTTCATCCACTACTTCAGCAAGTGTTGAATCTAGGATAATATCTTCATAGTGCACATATCCTGTATGTTCAGCAATAATTGGTTCTGAGAATGCATCAAAGCGTCCAATTGTTTTATTCGCAGCAATAAAATCGCCTTCTTTTACTGAAACTGTTGAGCCGTTTTTGATTTCAACCTTAACATTATTACCAGCTAAAAACATTTGCTTCTTATTAAGAATAACTCTTCCAGGATCAGCTGCAAGCGTTTTTTCGCCCTTTATTTCAAATAATGGAGTTCCCGCTGTTACTTTATCTCCGTCAGAAACAAGCACCTTTGCACCATCAAGTGAGAAATCACCGTAAACACGAGTAACTTCCATACTACCTTTACGTGTAAAGAGCCATGTATCATCTTCCATAACAACATGAGATCCAGTGATAGACTGAATAATTGCAGGAAATGTTAATGCAATTCTATTTTCTTCACTAACTTTTGATGCAGTACCACCAACGTGGAATGTACGCATAGTAAGCTGTGTACCAGGTTGTCCAATTGATTGAGCTGCAATAATACCTACTGCTTCACCTATTTCAATTTTTTTGTTATGTGCTAAGTTTCTACCATAACACTTACAACAAACACCGTGTCTAGCTTCACAAGTTAATACTGTTCTAAGCTTTACTTTTTCAACACCAGCTAAGTCAATTTCATTTGCAATTTCATCTGTTATGTATTCGTTTACACCAATAATCACTTCACCTGTAATTGGGTGAGCAACATTTTCTAATGTAAAGCGTCCTACTATTCTATCTTTTAATGCTTCAACAACTTCATCGCCATCTTTAATTGTTTCATAATCAATACCATTGATAGTTCCACAATCTTCTTCATTGATAACAACATCTTGTGCAATATCAACAAGACGTCGAGTTAAGTAACCCGCATCAGCAGTTTTTAAAGCTGTATCAGAAAGACCTTTACGTGCACCATTGGTAGAAATATAGAACTCAATAACTGACAACCCTTCTTTAAAGTTTGCACGAATTGGAAGTTCAATAATTTCACCATTAGGCTTTGACATAAGACCACGCATACCAGCAAGCTGTCTAATTTGGTTTCTACTACCACGAGCACCAGAAGATGCCATCATGTAAATAGTGTTAAAACCGTCTTTATCGTTTTCAAGTTTTTTCATCATAACATTAGTTAAGTCTTCATTTGTTTTTGTCCAAACTTCAACTACTCTGTTATAACGTTCGTCTTGGGTAATTCTACCTTGTCGGTACTGCTTTGTAATAGCATCAACTTCTGCATTGGCTTTTTCCATCATTTCAGGTTTTTCTTCTGGAACGAGAATGTCATCCATTGAAATTGTTGCACCAAAGAATGTTGCATATCTATAACCAACAGCTTTAATTGCATCAAGCATTTGTACTGTTAACCATGGACCTTGCTTCTTATAAACTCTTTCAATAAGTTTTTTTAATTCTTTATCACCAAGCAATTCATTTTCATATTCCACATCTTTTGGCATTTCATCGTTGAATACAAGACGGCCAGCTGTTGTAGAAATTATTTTACCATTGTAAGGAGCTTTTAATACAGGTACTTGTATTTCTGCTTGCCAATCAATACTGTTTGATTCAGCAGCTAACAAAGCTTCTGTTTCAGAACTAAATCTTTTCCCAGTTCCCTTTCCAGATGGCTTAACTTTTGTTAAGTAATAAATACCCAAAACCATATCCTGTGATGGATAAACAATTGTTTTACCATTTGCAGGGTCAAGAAGGTTTCTAGCTGACAACATCAATGTCCAACATTCCATTTGGGCAGCTTGTGTAAGAGGTACGTGTACAGCCATTTGGTCACCGTCGAAGTCGGCATTAAATGCGTGACATACAAGTGGGTGAAGACGAATAGCTTTACCTTCTACTAATACAGGTTCGAAAGCTTGAATACCTAAACGGTGAAGAGTAGGCGCACGGTTAAGCATAACTGGGTGTTCTCTAACTACTTCATCGAGAATTGCAAATACTTCTGGAGATTCAGACTCAACAAGCATTTTAGCTTTTTTGATATTGTATACTACGTCTTTGTCTACAAGTTTTTTCATAATAAATGGCTTAAATAATTCAAGAGCCATTTTTGTAGGAAGACCACATTGCCATAATTTTAGTTCAGGACCAACACAGATAACCGAACGACCAGAATAGTCAACACGTTTACCTAAAAGGTTTTGTCGGAAACGTCCTTGCTTACCTTTTAACATATCAGAAATTGACTTAAGAGGCCTGTTTGAAGCACCTTTTACAACTCGTTTTCGTTTTGAGTTATCAAATAATGAGTCAACAGCTTCTTGAAGCATGCGTTTTTCGTTTCTAATAATAATATCAGGTGCGTTTAAGTCCATAAGACGTTGCAAACGATTATTTCTATTTATTACACGTCTATATAGATCATTAAGATCAGATGTTGCAAAACGGCCACCATCTAATTGAACCATTGGACGTAATTCAGGTGGAATTACAGGAATAGCATCCAAAATCATCCATGAACATTTATTTGTTGATGCGCGGAAATTTTCAACTATTTCAATTCGTTTTAATAAACGTCGATCACTTTTCGCACCTTTTTCAATCATTTTTGTACGCAATTCTGAAGCAAGTTCATCAAGGTTTAAGTTTTCAAGCAATGTTTTAACTGCTTCTGCACCCATACCAGCGGTAAATGCACCACCGTAGCGTTCTTGTTTTTCTAAATACTCATCTTCTGTGAGTAGTTGCATTTTCTTAAGATCAGTATCTCCAGCGTCAATAACAATATATTTTTCGTAATAAAGTATAGAACGAAGAGCACTAACTTGTAAATCGAGCAAAAGACCCATTCTACTAGGAACAGATCTATAGTACCAAATATGAGAAACAGGCGCTGCCAATTCAATGTGACCCATACGTTCACGGCGCACCTTAAAGTGTGTAACTTCTACACCACAACGGTCACAAATAAAACCCTTGTAGCGAATTGATTTAAACTTCCCGCAATAACATTCCCACTCTTTTGTGGTACCGAAAATGCGTTCACAGAATAAACCATCTTTTTCCGGTCGTAATGTCCGGTAATTTATAGTTTCTGGTTTTTTTACTTCACCATATGACCATGCACGAATTGCCTCAGGTGAGGCTAGCTTTATCATCAGACTGTCAAAATCTTGAATATCTCGCATGTATAACTCCTATAAAAACTCCCCTAAAAGGGACGTCTTGGATGACGTTATTTTGCAAAGCAAAAACCTATCTTTGCTTTGCAAAAGATGTCACTAATTATAATGACATCCATTGATTTATAAACCATACGTGCCTAAACAATGCTTAAGCACGCATACCTTTTCAAATCGAGAACAAAGCTTTTTAGAAGCTTGATCCAGACTTGGCTATTAATTCTTCATCACGTTCTGTTAACGGTATTTGATTACCCTTTGCATCATAAATACTAAAATCAAGTGCAAGACCTCTAAGTTCTTGAACAAGAACGTTAAAGGATTCAGGAACACCAGCTGGTGTTGAAGGTTCACCCTTAACAATAGATTCATAAATTTTAGAACGTCCATTCATATCATCAGATTTAATGGTTAAAAGCTCTTGAAGTGTATTAGCAGCACCGTATGCTTCTAATGCCCAAACTTCCATTTCACCTAAACGTTGTCCACCAAACTGAGCTTTACCTCCAAGAGGTTGCTGAGTAACAAGTGAATAAGGACCTGTTGAACGAGCGTGCATTTTATCGTCTACCAAGTGATGGAGTTTTAAGTAATAAATAACACCAACAAATACATCATTTTGGAACGGCTCACCAGTTCGGCCATCTCGTAGCACAGCCTTTGAGTTTGCATTGAATCCTGCTTCAACAAGCTTGTTTTCAATTTGCTCATTCGATGGTGATTGGAATACAGGAGATTCATACCATTCATTAAGGTAAAGACCTGCTAGCCCAAGTTCTGATTCCATAATTTGTCCAATATTCATACGAGAAGGTACACCAAGTGGGTTAAGACAAATATCTAAAGAAGTACCATCTTCTAAGTACGGCATATCTTCAACTGGAAGAATTCTTGCTACGATACCTTTATTACCGTGGCGACCAGCCATCTTATCACCTTCACGTAATTTACGTTTTGTAGCAATAAGAACTTTTACAACTTCGTCTACGCCAGGATTTAAATCGTCGCCTTCTGAACGTCGTAATCGTTGAACATCAATAACAGTACCTTCGGTTCCGTGTGGAATACGAAGAGAAGTATCACGTACTTCTTTGGCTTTTTCACCGAAAATAGAATTAAGAAGCTTAAATTCTGGGGTAGTTTCAGTTTCACTTTTTGGAGTAACCTTCCCTACTAGAATATCTCCTGAACGAACTTTAGCACCAATTCTAATTACACCTTCGATATCTAAGTTATCAAGTGTTTTTTCAGCTGTATTAGGTATATCACGAGTAATTTTTTCTGGACCTAGTTTTGTTTCTCGAATTTCTGTTACAAATTCTTTAATGTGTATAGAAGTAAACATATCTTCTTTTACTACACGTTGAGAAATAAGAATAGCATCTTCGTAGTTGTATCCATTCCAAGGAACGAATCCAACAAGAATATTTCTACCAAGAGCTAATTCACCTTGATATGTTGCTGGCCCATCTGCAAGAACGCCACCTGCTTCAATTTCTTGACCAAGCTCTACAACTGGTCGTTGGTGATAACAAGTATCTTGGTTAGTTCTTTGATATTTCAATAATGTATATACATCTTCTAAACCGTCTGCTTTTGCTTTTATCCTGATTTCTTCTGCAGTAATATGAACAACAGTACCTGCTCTAGTTGCTTTAACTAAAACACCAGAATCATAAGCACACTTAGCTTCCATACCAGTTCCTACACGAGGTGGTTCTGGGAAAAGAAGAGGAACAGCTTGGCGTTGCATGTTACAACCCATGAGTGCACGGTTAGCATCATCGTGTTCTAAGAACGGAATAAGCGATGCAGAAACTGAAATAATTTGCTTAGGCGAAACGTCCATATATTGGACATCTTCAGGAGCTCTTGAAGTATAGTCTCCGTAGCGCCGACTTGCAATTTGTTCAGTCTTAAATGAACCATCGTCATTCATGTTAACAGAAACTTGCCCAATGAAGTAGTTATCTTCATCAATTGCAGAAAGATAATCAACTTCTTCTGTTGCTTTTCCACTTACAATTTTTCTATATGGAGCTTCTAAGAAACCATATTCATTAACACGTGTATAAATAGCCAATGAAACAATAAGACCAATATTTGGACCTTCAGGTGTTTCAATAGGACACATACGACCATAGTGAGTATAGTGAACGTCACGAACCTCAAAACCAGCTCTATCTCTTGAAAGACCACCAGGCCCAAGAGCATTAAGACGTCTCTTATGTGTTAATTCAGCAAGAGGGTTAACTTGGTCCATGAATTGTGACAATTGACTTGAACCAAAGAACTCTTTTATAGAGGCAACAATAGGTTTGATTGAAATAAGATCCTGAGGCTTCATAGTCTCAGTTTCTTTTAAGCTCATTCTTTCTTTTGCAATTCGTTCCATTCTACTGAAAGCAGTTTTTAACTGGTTTGTCATTAACTCACCAACAGAACGAACACGTCTGTTACCCATGTGATCAATATCGTCAAGACTTGTGTCACCAACGTACACCTTAATAAGATGTTTCATTGTTGCAATAATATCATCATGAACTAGTGTATGTTCTGTAATAGGAACGTCTACACCAAATTTTTTATTAAGTTTATAACGACCAACACGACCCAAGTCATATCTTCTACTAGAGAAGAACATACTGTTTAAGTCCTTTTCAGCAGATTCGAGCGTTATAGGCTCACCTGGCATAAGAACTTGATACACAGCTGAAAGAGAATCTTCCATTGTTGGCTCGTCTGATTCAGAACCTTCTTGAGTATATCGAATTGACTCTCTTTCAAAACAGTTTATAACCATTTGAGAGTTCAATGAATTTTCTGACTCAAAATTAATAAGAACTAATTCTTTTACTTCAGAATGTAAATATAATTCATCAATGCTGTGTGGTTGCATTTTTTCACCAGCAGAGAAAAGCTTCTTTTCTTCTCCTGATTCACCATCTTTAATGAAAACAGCTTTTGCTAAAACCTTACCAATTAAAGAATCACGAAAATCCCTATTGTCAACAATTTTAGTTACTTCTGTTTCATAAAATGCATCAATAATTTGTTCACGACTAGAAATACCAAGTGATCTTAAGAAAATTGTTCCTAAAATGCGTTTTTTGCGGTCTATTTTAGCGTAAATTAGTTCTTTCTTTTGATCAACTTCAAATTCTAACCAACTACCACGGTAAGGAATAATCTTACTTGAAAAAATACCTTTTTCATGATTAAACACAACACCGGGAGATCGGTGAATTTGTGAAACTACAACGCGCTCAGCACCATTTATAATAAAGGTACCGCGGTTTGTCATCAATGGGACATCTCCCATGTATATATCTTTTTGGCGAATTTCGCCTGTATGTTGAAATACTAAGTTTATCCGAGCTTTTAACGGTACAGAGTAGGTTAACCCACGTTGTTTACATTCAAGTTCTGAAAACTTAACACTATTTTCATCGAGTTCATAATATTCATATTCAAGAACCATATCACCATTAGGACTTTCAATTGGAAAAATTGCTTGAAAAACTTCTTCAAGTCCTTGATTTGTTAAAGGTGCGTTATTTTTCCTCAGTTCTTTTTGTAAGAAATTTTCATAAGATTGAAGTTGAATATCGATAAGATCGGGCAACTCCATAAAGTTGCGTATGTTTTTTCCTATGTATTGACGATTAACTGTTCGCTCTTTCGCAGCCATTACATACCTCATTTTGTTTTACATATAAACATACCACAACTTCCTAAAATTTTTACTTATTTCAGGAAGCTATGGTAAAACCAACTTGAGTTCACTAGTTTGCAAAACTAAAGCAAAAATTATGCAATTTTAACAACACCACCGGCTGTTTCAATTGTTTCTTTAATTTTTGCAGCTTCTTCTTTAGAAACGCCTTCTTTAAGAACTTTTGGAGCTCCTTCAACAAGGTCTTTTGCTTCTTTAAGTCCAAGCCCAGTAACTTCACGTGCTGCTTTGATAACTGCAATTTTCTTTGCAGGATCTGCACTTTCAAGTGAAACAGTGAATTCTGTTTGTTCTTCACCAGCGTCTCCGCCTGCTGCTCCACCTGCTGCACCTGCCATCATAACTGGTGCTGCGGCTGTTACACCGAATTTTTCTTCCATTGCTTTTACAAGCTCAGAAGCCTCAAGTACTGTCATAGATGCGATTGCATCAAGAATTTGATCTGTTGTTAATGCTGCCATTATTATCTTCTCCTTAATAAAGAATTATATTTTTTACGGACAGGACGACAGCAACGAAGCCTGACACGTATTTACAAAATTAAACTATTTAATTACATCAGTATTCAATAGCTTTGCACTCTCTAAAACTTAAAAACCACAACGGGAAATATAAGTTCTTCGTGCTAGTGAATAAGCAAAAACTCATTCACTAAATAATTATTCTGCGCTTTTTTCTTCAGCGTCAGTTGCAGGAGCTTCAGCTGCCGCTTCTGCAGGAGCAGGAGCTTCTTCAGCTTTAGTTTCAACTGCAGGAGCAGGTGCTCCACCAGATGCTTGTAACTTATCCACATAAGCTTGCAAAGTAGCTGCAAGTTTTTGTACTGGTGCATTGATTGTAGATGCAATCATTGCGATAAGTTGTTTTTTGCCTGGTAGTTTTGAGAATGCTTCTATTTTAGCTGCATCATAAACTTCGTTTTCTAGGAATGCACCTTTTACTTCAAGTACAGGAGCTTCTTTTTTGAAATCGAAAAGAACTTTTGCAACTTCATTTGCATCTTCTGAACCTAAAACAATAGCTGTAGGTCCTTTTAAGTAATCTGCAACAGTGTCAATTTTCATTTCTTCAAACGCAACACGTGCATAATTGTTTTTTACTACTTTTAATACGGCATTTTTAGCAGTTAGTTGTTTTCTTAAAGCAGTAATTTGCTCTACAGTTAAACCACGGTAATCTGCAAAAATAAAATCATTATATCCTTCGAACATCGCTTTTGTTTCTGCAATTGCAGCAACTTTAGCAGGTTGAAGTTCTTTTGCTCTAATCGCCATTACTAACCTTCCTTATGTTCAACCCAAACACCGGGTCCCATTGTTGAATTTACTGAAACAGATTGAACATATCCAGCTTTTGCGTCTGAAGGTTTTTTTCTTTCAATTTCAGCCATAAGCGCTGTAATATTTTCAGCTACCTTAGCTCCGTCCATTGAAACCTTTCCAACAGCCATGTGTACTACACCTGTTTTATCAGCACGATATTCTACACGTCCTTTTTTCAATTCGCCGATTGCACCAGCGATATCTGCAGTAACTGTCCCTGTTTTAGGATTAGGCATTAAACCTCTTCTACCAAGAACCATACCAAGACGTCCAACATCTTTCATCATGTCAGGAGTAGATACAGCCACGTCAAAGTCCAACCAACCATCTTTTACTTTGTTGATGTACTCATCTGCACCAGCATACGCTGCTCCAGCATCTAAAGCTTCTTTAATTCTATCTTCTTTACAGAAAACTAAAACTTTTTTTTCGCCTTTAAATTGATGAGGGAATACTAAAGTATCACGAACTGTGTGACTTTTCCCTAAACGTAAGTTAACGTGAACCTCTACAGTTTCATCAAACTTTGCAAACTTTAATTCTTTTACTAACTCACATGCTTTTACAAGATCATAAGCTTTTGAAGAATCATACTTTTTAAGTGATTCACGATATTTTTTTCCATGTTTCATATTATCGCTCCACCTCTACACCCATACTGCGAGCAGTACCGGCAATAATTTTTTTTGCACCGTCAATGTCATTTGCACTAATATCAGGCATTTTTTCTTGAGCAATACCTTCAAGCTGTGCTTGAGTAAGTTTACCAACCTTATCCATTAATGGATTGCTTGCACCTTTTGCTAGACCGAGAGCCTTTTTAATTAAAACTGCAGCTGGAGGAGTTTTAAGAACAAACGTATATGTTTTGTCCTGATAAACTGTGAGAACAACCGGAATAATAAGACCCGGTTCCATAGACTTAGTTCGATCGTTGAATTGTTGAACGAACTGTGGCGCACTAACACCATGAGGACCTAGAGCAGGACCTACTGGCGGAGCAGGTGTCGCTTTCCCAGCGGGACATTGCAACTTTATGACAGCTGTCACCTTTTTCTTAGCCATTTTTTTTCTCCTTACATTGGTGTGATAAAAGACCTATATAGACTAACCATACTTTCTTTTATCTAGCGAAAGGCCTCTGTTCAACGAACCAACCTTTCTCCCAAAATTTGGCATATATTTCAATACTAAATTACTATATTTTTTCTACCTGATGCAAATCAACTTCAACTGGTGTCGCACGGCCAAAAATACCTACAACAACGCGAAGCTTACCTTTTTCAAGATTAACATCTTCAATTGCACCAGAAAAAGACACAAAAGGACCTTCAGTAATTTTAACTTGCTCTCCAACAGAAAAACTTTGTTTAACTCGAGAAGTCTTTTCGCCTTTAATCTCTCCTACTTTTTGTAAAAGAGCAATTACTTCGTCATTTGGAATTGGCCTCGGACGCATATTCCCACTTGTTCCAACAAATGCTGTAACACCTTGAATACGCCTAATAGCAGAACATGTTGTCTTCCAGTCAACATCTGGAAGCTCCATTTCAATCATCATATAACCAGGTAAAAATTTCTTAGACACAGAACGTTTTTTGCCATCTTTAACTTCTACAACGTCTTCCACGGGAACCTTAATATCCAGCACAATTTCCGCTGAAAGATCACCGCTTTCCAACATAGCCCGAATAGTCCGTTCTATCTTTGCCTCATACCCAGAATAGGTATTAAGTATGTACCAACCTTTTGCCATTTCAATTCCTAGAATATAAAGTTATAACCCGCTGCAAATGCATAATCGAGTACACCTAAAAGAATTGCTATCACCGCTGTAGATATCAACACAACCTTCGCTGAAGATAAAACATCATCACGTGTAGGCCATGTAACTTTCTTCAATTCAGCAGCTGACTCTTTGAAAAATTGAATAACTTTCATGCACAGATCCTTTATAAATAAAATACAGGCCAGGAAGGACTCGAACCCTCAACATTCGGTTTTGGAGACCGACGCTCTACCATTAGAGCTACTGACCTAGTTATATGTAAAACAGCTTACGCTGAAGTACGCTTAATAATTACTTCGCTTTTGTTTCTTTGTGAAGTATGTGCTTTCTGCAAAATGGACAATATTTATTTTTCTCCATTTTACCTTGAATATTTTTGCGATTTTTATATGTAGTATAATTTTTACGCTTACAATCTGAGCATTGTAATGCTATAATTTCAACCGCTGTTTTTGCTTTCTTTGCCATATCTTTCTCCTACTTAGAAATAGAGCCTCCAATCAGAATCGAACTGATGACCTCAACCTTACCATGGTTGCGCTCTACCGACTGAGCTATAGAGGCAAACATACACCAGTCCCCAGACATACTGTCTGTTGAAAATGAGATGTTTTACTACTATATAGATATTGCATAATTTTGTCAATAGGAATATCCTTTTTTTTCTGCAACTTTACTTTTTTTTCTTTGCCTCGGTTTATACGTCCAAATATTCCCAAATATGCTATTATTTTTTTATTTTTTTTCTTCCCTTTCTTTTTTTTGTATGGTATAATGAATTCACGGTGAAAATATTATAAAAAGGTGGTTATTTGAAATGAAAGAAAAGGTTGTTATTGGAGAAAAACAGTTATTACACAAATCATATTTACTTGCACTCCTAGCGTTGCTAGCACCTCTTGTAATTTTTTGGCTACAAGGCTTAACAACTGGAATTTACGGCAAAGAGTTTGAAGTAACAGTTCTTTTAAGTCCAATTTATATAGCATTTCTTCTTGCTTTTACAGGATTATATTTATTAGTATATTCAAAAACTGCTAAAACAATCGCCTCATATGACGGGACCGAAGAATCTAACATAACTTCTAACAGAGCAGCAAAAGCAAATACAATGTGGGTATTATTAACAACAAATGTATTTGGTTTTCTAAACTGGGTTGTTATTGGCTTTATTGCAAACACACATAATTTAGAGTTTCACAGCATTCCTCTGTTGCTATTAATATTGGGAGATTTCTTTGTTTTTTCATACTTTTTTGGAATAGTTTATCTATCTTTTTTTGATAGATGGACATCACGTATTATTGTAGTTAAAAGAGAATTTATCGCACTTCCCATGATACAAAAAGGTATTGTTACTGCCTTTATGTGTATGACTGGTATTGCCTGTTTAATTTTAACACCATTTTTTATCCCTCATGACGACATGACACCAATTGAAATATTTTTCAATTACAGCTTAGCAAATTCACTCTTTGCTCTTGTAATAGGTATTGCAAATTATGCTATTTTCATATCACAAGTTTCAGCAGAAATAAAGAAAGTGCAAAAGTTTACAGAAGGTTTAGCATCATACGATTATACAGCAACAAAATTCTCTGCTTCAAGTAGAGATGAACTAGGCTTACTTGCAAACGATTTAAACACATTTTTTCAAGAAACAAAAAAACTTTTTAGTGATTTCAAAATAGTATCAGCATCCTCAGAAGGAATTGCAGGCGAATTAGCAAACAACGTAAACGGAGCCGCAACTGCTATTGAGCAAATTTCCAGATCAATAAACTCTGTAAAAGACCAAATCGTAAACCAATCTGCTGGTGTTGAAGAAGCTCATGCAACCGTTCTTCAAATAATGAATGGGATTAAATCACTCGATGAAAACATTGCATCCCAATCTTGCAGTGTAACAGAATCTTCAGCCTCAATCGAACAGATGGTTGCAAATATTCGCTCTGTAACCGATATCCTTGACAAAAACGGCGCTACAGTATCAGAACTTGGAAGTGCATCTGAAATGGGACTTCAAAAAGTACAAGAAGCAGTTGAGAATTCTGGCAAGGTTATGGAAGAATCAGCGGGGCTCTTTGAAGCAAGTAATGTTATCCAAAGCATAGCAAGCCAAACAAATCTTCTTGCCATGAATGCAGCTATTGAAGCTGCTCACGCAGGAGAAGTAGGAAAAGGATTTGCTGTTGTTGCAGACGAAATTAGAAAGCTAGCAGAGGACTCAAATACACAAGGTAAATCAATTACAGAACGGCTTCACAGCTTACAGGCGATAATAAACACTGTTTTTGAAAGCACTCAAGAGGTACAAAAACAATTTGATATTATTTTTGAGCTGTCAAACACAGTAAAAAACCAAGAAAATGTTATTATGCACGCAATGCAAGAACAATCTGCAGGTAGCTCTGAAGTATTACAAGCTGTTCAGCAAATCAACGATACTACAACAGCCGTTAGAGACAGTTCAAGCGAAATGATGCGTGGTGGACAAGAAATTGTTACAGAAATGACTATACTTTCTGACGTAACAAGAACAATTAACGATGCCATTAGTGAAGTTGAAATAGCTACGCGTGATGTAGCACAAGCCGCGACAAGCGCCAAAGATATTGCTAAACAAAATGGCGACAGCGCAAAACAAATGAGCACAGAACTTTCTAAGTTTCATATGTAAACAAGTCTTCAAAACGAAAAAGGACGCTCAGCAAACTGCCTGAGCGTCCTTTTTTTTACCTAAAATAAAAGCTTAGCCTTCTATTACAGTACCTGTTTTTCCGGCAATACCGTCACGTGCTTTTTCAAGCAAGGTGATAAGCGTTCTTCTACCTTTTTTAGAAGAGGCAAAAAGCATACCAGCCTGCACTTTTGGAAGCATACTGCCAGGCGCAAAGTGTCCTTCATCAACATATTGTTGAGCCTTTTCCATAGTTAAATTATCCAGTGTTTCTTGGTTTGGTTTTCCAAAGTTTATACACACTTTTTCAACTGCAGTAAGAATAATAAGATAATCTGCATCTAAAAGCTCTGCCATTTTTGCACTAGCAAAATCTTTATCAATTACGGCACCTTTCCCTGTTAGGTGATTTCCATTTTTAGAAACAGGAATACCACCGCCACCAGAAGCAACTGCAATTTGCCCTGCATCGAGTAGCACTTTTATTGCATCAATTTCTACAATATCGAGAGGTTTTGGAGAAGCAACCGTACGGCGCCATCCACGCCCAGAATCTTCAACTACCGTGTAGCCTTCAGCAAGAAGCTTATCGGCCTCTTCTTTAGTCATAAACTTACCAA
>CAYJKA010000036.1:0-14433 GCA_964370655.1 uncultured Treponemataceae bacterium
TGGTTCAACAAAAGTTGCCTTGCCATTTCTAGGCGGGCGTGGAATTGAATTATGAAACAGAATAGCATCATCAACATTAGTTATATCAGATAATTCTAAATACGGCTCTCCAAATGCTAGAATTGCATTGTCATTGCTCAATACAGCTGTGTCTGCAAAAGGTTCTACACTTTTTACATTTCGTATTTCTGTTCTTAGTCCCATTGTACTTGTATAAACAATGTTTCCAATTTTAATATATTTATCAATAAACACTGACCCCTTATCTTCACTCATAGTTAAATCTAACCTAACCTTTTCCAAACTATAGGGCATATCTACAATCCAGTAGCGAATTTCATAAGTGGCATTATCATCAACATAATACCCAATTACTTCACTCTTTATTAAACTTGCATCAATACTTAATTCTGTAATATTGCTTTTAGGTAGCCAAAGCGTACCCGCCGCAGGAATAGCAGTATCACTGTCAAACACTACTGGTTTTTCAACTTTAACTTTAAATACAGGGTCATCTTCAATATCTTGTGCTATTGGGTCACCAAGAGTAATATATGCAGTTCCCTTTTCCCAATACTCTGTATACAAGCTATCGCCTATACGAGCTAAATTTATATTGTTGCTTTCATCTACAGGATATATTCCATCATAATAAAATGTATAAAAAGTTTTTAGAGTTATGTTTGCATCTAGTATTCCATCTTCATTTTCATAAATAGAGATTATCTTTCCATTATTTTCCCATATCCCATTAACGGAAGAATTTTGGCCTTCCAATTCTTGCGAAAAAGATGAGTAAAGTAAAAAAGTAAATAATAATAGTAAAAAAATCTTTTTAAAAGTCATCTCTACAATATCGGCATAATTTCCTTAAAACAAAACTAAATGATTTCACTTAAAAAGCTATTTAAATATAGCAATCCCCTTTCATTCAACTTGTATTCATCGTTATGTCTTAATGCCATTCCTTTTTTTTCCCACTTTTCAAACACTTCACCAATACGATCTTCAAGTTTAATTGAGAACCTAGTATAAAAGTCATTTGCATTAATCCCTTTTGTAGTACGAAAACCCATCATTAAAAATTCAAATATTCTATCTTCATTACTTAAAGTTTCTATAATTGAAATTCCACTATCTTCTACTTCTTTTAATGTGGATTTTTTTTGTAACCAAAACTCAGTATACTGTTCAATGTTTGTACTTCCTGTATAACGTGTGCATCCAACTGTTCCACACGCACCTGAGCCTAGGCCAATATAGTCATACATTTTCCAGTATGCACTGTTATGTACGCTTTCATATTCTGGCCTTTTAGAAAAATTTGAAACCTCATATTGATAGTAGCCATGTTTTATTAAAATATCTTTTCCAAGAAGCCATTGTTCATCAGACTCATCTTCATCATATATAAGGTTTTTATTTCGAATTGCTTTATAAAGAGGCGTACTTTCTTCTACAATTAAACTATACATTGAAACATGATTTGGATTATAGGAAAGTATTTTTTCTAAACCAGCGCAAAACTGAGCAGAAGTTTGGTTGGGAAGGCCTGCAATAACATCAACAGAAAATTGGCATTCTCGCGCCTGAGCACCTATTGAACTATTAGCTTTATCTCGCCATTGACTCAAGCACTCTAATGCTTTTAAACACTCTTTTGCATTAGAGCGTCTATTTACAGAGGAAAGTGCTTCATCATGCAAAGACTGTATTCCACAGGAAAATCTATTTATTCCAGCTTTAGAAAGCTCCTCTAAGTACTGTAAGCTAGTTTCATTAGAAAGTTCAAAAGGATTTACTTCAAAACTTACTTCTGTATTTTTCTCTATGTTCGCAATGGCTCGCAAAGAATCCATTAGTTTTTTAACTTGCTCACTTAACAGAAGGCCAGGTGTGCCACCACCAAAATAGAGCGTTTTCCAGGTGGCAATAGAATATTCATTTTTCCGATACTTAGCTTCTACCATAAGTGCTTCAAGATATGTATTAGGCACTATATACCCATGCTTCTCTTCAATTGGCACTGAAAAAAAGTCACAATACGAACACTTTGATTTACAAAAAGGGATATGAATGTATGTGTACACTAGTTAAAAAGTCTAATAGAATTAAAAGGATAATATTGGGCTAGTATCTTTGAACTCATTTCATTTTGATGCACAATGCCAAATATCCGAGAATCCACAGCCATCGTTCTATTATCACAGAGCAAGAAAAACTCGCCACGTTTAAGTGTTATTTCTTCTGTATTACCTTGAGACCCAATATCCATGTTCCAACCGTCTGGAAAATCTGTAGACAATACATCATAATCTATAGTTGAAAGTTCAAATTCTGTTAAAAAATGAGAATCCCCACCTTGTCGAATATGTGCAATATAATTTTGTATGTAAAGAGTATCACCAGGCATTCCAACAATTCTATAAACTTCAGAATCTCCCCAACGACTTGTTTCAAACGGGCGTAGTTGCTGAAAACTTACCATACCAAGTACAAAATCTATAAAACTCTCAAAGCCTGATTTTTCGACTAAAGAATCATTATTGATTGTAACGAGGGAGCCTCTTTGTAATGAAGAATTAGATGAAAAAATGGTTGTACCTTTAATAAGAGGAGCTGTAAAAAAGAGACTATTATCAACGAATTCGGGCTGCATTGAGTTTGAATTTATATGCAAGGGTCTTATAACATAGTATAGTAAACCTTGTAAAAAAAGTAACACTGCTAAAAAGCTTAGAAAACCGAATAATGCAGTTCTTTTATGTTTTTGCCGTTGGGCATAGGTAAAATTATATGATTCTGTTGACATACTATTAGAATACCATATACTGGATTTGTTTTCAAGTATGCAAAAAAGAATTATGTTTTGCTCACAAATTTTGCATTTGAGACGTCATCAATAAATGCTTCTTCTTCTTTTAGCATACTTTGGCGCCATTCTTTATACTTTTTTTCTTTTAACTTCGTGATTACTTTGCGATTTATCATTGCTTCTGCAAATATTTTACGTTTTTCTTCTATAAGTATTTCATTTTGAGCTAACTCAGTTAACAAAGCTTCTTTTCTTATGTCTAATCGATTAACATAATTTTCCACAGCTAAAAACTCATTAGCATTAAAGACATTACCAGATGAATTTCGCGTTGTAACTCGTGCTTTAGCTACTTCTTCAAGTTCGCTTTGTAATTTATTAGAAATACTAATTACTCGCCCTAGTTCTTCTTTAGCTTCTTTCTCTGCAAATTCCCTTAAGTTAAGAACTTTTTGTAAACTAAATGAAAACTTCTTCATTGTTATTCAACACTCTCGCTATCTATAAAGGTCTCGTCAAGCTCTTCGTCGGGTAAATCCTTATAGTTTTGTGATTCATACGGATTGATATTTAATGTACTATTGTCTTCTGTTTTCCACTCTGAATCGGGGATGTCTATATTTGTTAATGCTGATAAAGCTTTAATTGTTTCTTCAATAGTTGTTTGTTCAAATTCGTCTTGCACTAAAAAAGTATTTATTCTCGGGTGCGCATCAATAGCTATATCTATAACAGCATTACTTCCTCTTTGATAAGCTCCAACAGTAATCATATCTTCAGACTCAGCATACGCTGCCATAAGTTTCCTAACAACTGCTATAGCTTCTTTTGTTTTTTGTCCTGTAACTCTATTTGCTAAACGACTAATACTTGCTAATACATCAATAGCTGGAAAGTGATAAGATTGCGCTAAAGTACGACTTAAAACAATATGCCCATCTAAAATACCTCTTACAGTATCAGAAATAGGTTCATCCATGTCATCACCATCTACAAGAACGGTATAAAAACCTGTAATAGACCCTTTTGAAGAAGTACCACTTCTTTCTAATAATTTAGGCATAGTTTCAAAAACACTTGGAGTATATCCTCTTTGTGCAGGAGATTCGCCAATAGAAAGACCAATTTCTCTTTGAGCACGAGCAAAACGAGTAACTGAGTCAAACATTAACATTACATCTTTGCCTTGGTCACGAAAGTATTCAGCTACTGCAGTTGCTGTATATGCCCCTCGAAGCCTAGATAGTGGTGATTGATCAGAAGTTGCAGCAATTACAACAGAGCGTTTTAAACCCTCTTCACCCAAATCTCTTTGTATAAAATCTATTACCTCTCTACCACGCTCACCAATTAGTGCAATTACGTTAACATCTGCATTTGTGTTACGAGCAATCATTCCAAGAATAGTAGACTTACCTACACCAGAACCGGCAAAAACACCCATACGCTGTCCTTTACCAACAGCTAAAAAGGCATCAATTGCACGTACACCAGTTACAATTCTTTCTTCAATTGGAGTTCTATCAAGAGGATCGGGTGGTGTTGCTACTACAGGATAATAAAAATCGGTAATAATATCAGGCTTTTTATCATAGGATTTTCCTGTTGCATCAAGAACTCGTCCTAATAACTCAGGCCCTACACCAACTTCAAGAACGCTTCCAGTTGAAACTACTGCACTTCCTACTTCTATTCCGGTAGTTTCACCATATACCATGAGCTGCACAATTTTACCATTTAATCCTACAACCTCGGCTAATATTGATGTTTGAGTTGATGGAATGTGAATAGAACAAATTTCACCAATAATAGACTGAGGACCATTGCTTTCTATAAGCATGCCTTTAACACTTATAACAGATCCTGTACAATGTATAGTTTCAGTTTTTTCAATCCTTGTAAGGTATTTGTCAAAAATATCACTCATGATTATTCACCAGTTATTACTGCGGTTTTACTCATGTTTTTTATAGGCGTAATTTCAAGAATTTTTTGCTCTAATTCGTTAAGTTGGGTAGAAATTCTTGCATCAATTGAGCCAAAATCAGTTTCAACAATACAACCACCCTTTTCCACTGTTGAATCTTCTGCGACAGTAATATGTTTAACGCTTTCAACTGCTTCCATAAAGTCTTTAGTATGCTCTGTTGTTAGTTTTACATCTGAAAGGTTTACACGAATAACAACATCACCTCTACCTTTAACTTTTCGTAGAGCTTGTATAACATTTGACATTACTACATTACGTTGACTTTCTGAAATAACTTTTACAACTTTTCGTGATATTAAAAGAACTAGCTCTACAATTTGTTGTTCTGTTTCATCAAGTATAACTTTTCTTTTATCCATAGTTTTTTCTAGAACTATGTGTAATCTGTCTATAAGTCGTTGTACTTCTTGTTTACCTGTATTATAACCATCTTCATGGCCAGCTTCAAAACCATCACGTTTAGCATCGCTTACATTTTTTTCATGACGTTGTTCAGCTTCTCTTATTATTTCTTGTGCTTTTGCTTCTGCTTGTCTAATAATGGCTTCAGCTTCATCTTCGGCTTCTTTTTTTAACACAGATACTTGATCTGTTTTTCTTTTAACTTCTGTAAAAGCTGCTTTTTCAGCATTTTGCACAATTTCTTTTGCTTCATTTTCTGCAGATTCTATCAATCTACGTTTTTCATCTTCCCAATCTCTTTTAAAGGCCTCTGCTTCTCTACGTAGGTCATCAGCAGTCGGTCCAATAAATTCTGGAACTTCATCTAAAATTTCTTCTACAACTTCTGGTGCATAAGTATGAGACAAAGGTAACAACACACTGTCTGAGATTTTTTTAATTTCTGTTGGACGAAAAACTGATTTAGCCATATATTATCCTTATACAACCAATTCGTCTTCACCGGAACGAGCAATAACAATTTCACCCGAATCTTCAAGCCGTCTGATTGTCGATACAATTTTTTGTTGAGATTCTTCAACATCTTTAATACGCACAGGACCCATGAATTCCATATCTTCTTTTAACATACTAGCTGCACGCTTAGACATATTACGGAAAATTTTATCCTGTACTTCAGTATCGACAGATTTAAGTGCTTTCGCGAGTTCTTGTGTGTCAACTTCACGCATAACTTTTTGTATTGCACGGTCGTCGAGCATAACAATATCTTCGAAAACGAACATACGTTTTTTAATTTCTTCTGCTAAGTCTGGATCATCTTCTTCTAGAGATTCAATAATAGCCTTTTCAGAAGAACGGTCAACAAGGTTAAGAATTTCAACAATACTTTCAACACCACCAGCTGCTGTATAGTCCTCACTAGAAAGAGTAGAAAGTTTCTTTTCAAGAACACGTTCAACTTCACGTAAAACGTCTGGAGAAGTACGGTCCATGGTTGCAATACGCCGTGCTACTTCACTCTGTACTTCATCTGGAAGATTCTGCAAAATAATTGAAGCTTTATTTGGCTCTAAGTATGCCAAAATAAGCGCAATAGTTTGTGGATGCTCTTGTTGAATAAAGTTTAAAAGGTGAGCAGGGTCTGTTCTTCTAATAAAGTCAAATGGACGCACTTGTAATGAACTTGTAAGCCTATTAATAATATCAATAGCTTTTTGGCTACCAAGAGATTTTTCAAGGAGTTCACGAGCAAAGTCTATACCACCAGAGGTAATAAAGTTTTGTGCCTGTATCATTTCTTGGAATTCACGTAAAACAGCATCTTTTAGTTCTGCATCAACAGTTTCGAAACGTGCAATTTCAAATGTAAGTGTTTCCACTTCGTCTTCACGCAAATGTTTAAAAATTTCTGCAGAAAGGTCTGCACCAAGTGAAACCATAAATATAGCAGCCTTTTGACGGCCATTGAGATTTTTATAATCTTTCTTTTTAGAACTTCCGCTTCCTGAACTTTTAGTTTGACTACCTGCCATACTATTCCTCCATCAACCAAGAGCGTATTAACATTGCAACATCTTCTGGATGTTCACGAGCAATGGTAATTGCATTTTCTTGTAATTCTGCACGCTCTCGTTCTTCAACTGACATGGTAACTTCCATTCCAGCCTGCTGTGCTTCCCACAGTGTTCGTTCTCGTTCGAGTTGGTGCTTGCGTAATAATTCTTCCTCACGAAGTCTTCTACGTCTTTCAAGTTCACGTGTAACAAAGCGAACTACTATAAATACAAATAGAATTGCAATAATTGATACAATAGCAATTAAAACAGTTCTTCTTGTTTGTTCTTGTCTTAAGAATTCTGCATCTTCTGATGCAAACTGAGCTGTTCTGTCGAAAGCAATATTTTCAACTACAACTGTATCCCCTCTTGTTCTATCATAACCAATTGCACCTTGAATTATTCTTTCCACTGATGCAATTGCCTCTGGAGTAAGTGGTATGTATGTTCTTTGAATTTTCCCTTCTGGGCTAATAATTAAATCACCATTTTCATCATAGTCACGTTCCCACGTTCCGTCAATGTTAACTGAAACAGTAACTTTCCCTTGAGTTGGACTTCGTATCTCATGAATTTGTCTTGTATTAATTGCTTGATTACGAATTACTGAACTTTCAGTAGTAATACCGTAAACATTTTGCATATCAGAATACACAGGAGGGTTTTGTCCATCAACTCCAGCAGGCCCCTCTGGATTGAATGAAGTACCTCTGTGTTCTTTATTTATTTCTTCTGAAGAAATTGTAACAGAATCAAAAACTTGACTATCATCATAGGGTGTATCTGGATTATCTGGCACTCGAACAAAAGGTGAGTACTCAGTAATATTACTTTCTTGTTGTGACATATCCATATCTATGCTAACATTTAAGTCTCTTACTCTGTCTGAACTGTATGTTTTTTGTAAAGCTTCTAAAACTTCACTTTTTTGTTTTGCTTCAAAGTTTTTAATTAAAAGTTGTTCACGCTCTACAATGTCAACTCTTTCAATATCTTTTAAGCCTTCAAAATCATTTATTGGGACACCATTAGAATCTGTTATGGTTATATTCTCAGCTGTTAAACCTGCTACAGACATCAATATAAGATTTTGTACACCTTCTACTTTTTCTTTTTCTGAAGTAAAATCACTACCTGGTTTTTCAGTAAGAATAACACTTACAGATATGGGATTTCGATCTTCTATAAAAAGGTCATTTTCTGGCATAGATATAACAATGTCAGCTCTATCAATATCATCAAGAGCTTCAATATGATTTTTTAGCTGAGCAGTAATAGCGCGTTGAAGATTTACATCATTGGTAAAGTCACTTGTAGTCCATCGTTCTACATCAAAAATAGACCAGGGATCTATATTATTTGGAACTAAACCTTCAGTGACTAGTATAGACCTCATTCTGCGTGCTGTTGCATCATCTTGAACATAGAGCATCCCTGTTTCATTCGACGTAACAGAGACATTCTCCTCAGCTATACGAAAAACTATTTTGTCTCGTGCTACTTCATCAGTTATAGGCACGCTAAAAAGAGGAACTGTTGTTGGTTGAGAAGAAACAGCTGGAATTAGTATTAGTGCTAGTATAAATACTACCAATACACCTGATACAATAACTTTTTGGACTAATGACCATTTAGACCAAAAATCCTTAACTTGTGAAATAAGCTTATTAAGCCATTCGTTCATGAAACCCCTCCCATCAGGATATAACCTGTGAACGAACATACGTTATAAAGTAATAGTATACCATAATTTACAAAATTTGTCTACCCTAATTGATACTTTCAACATTTAGTAAATAAAATAAAAAGCCATAATTTTCATTATGGCTTTCTGCGTATTATCGTGTAGTTGTAATTTCACTCCAAGCTTGTGTTATTCTACTAACCACAGTATTAGCAAGAGTTAAGGAGAGGTTTGCCTCTGCCATTGCTATAGTCACATCATGTACGTCTACTGACTCTGGGTCTAAAATAACTTGTTCTGAAATGCTACTAGCAGCTTGTTGCTTATCATTTACAGAACTCATTGCGTCAATAAGAAATGAATCGAATGTCCCTTTTTCTGAAACGCCCGCATTTTCTTTTTTAGATTGAACTAAGCCAGTAATAGAACTTGTTCCCATGTGTGCAGTATTTGTTCTTGTCATTTGTAATTCATGTATCATAATTTCCCACCAATTTAATTATAATTTATTTATTGTCCAATTGCAAGAGCTTGCATAAACATTTCTTTAGATCCTTGTATTACCGTTGTATTAGCTTCATAAGAGCGTGATGCTGCAATTAGATCTACCATTTCGTTAACAATATTTACATTTGGATACTCTACATACCCAGAATTAGGACCTGCTTTAATTGCATCTGGGTGAGTTGGATCGTATACCAATCGGCCTTGTGATTCGTCTTTAGCAATTTCCATTACACGTACACCATCTCCAATGCCACCGTCAAAGTCTTTAGGTGTAAATGGAGTTCTAAATGTTGGATACTCTTGTGCGCTAGCTAAAATTACTGATGATTTTTTAAATGCTCCACCCTCTTGTGTTCTTGTTGTAGATGCATTCGCAATATTATTTGATATAACATCAGTTCTAAGTCTTTCTGCACTCATCCCTGTTGCTGCAATATTTATACTAGAAAATAATCCCATGTTTTACTCTCCTATTTTATCGTAATACAACTTTCATTTGTGAAAATTGAAAATTTTGTAATTGTGTTAAAAGTTGGTAATTCATTTGAGTTTTAAGAACATTCATTGCTTCTTGTTCTGCATCTACATTGTTACCATTTGCTTTTACCGTTGAAAGATAATCAGTTACACGTCTTGGCTCAACTGTTCTGTAATCAGTGTAAGTGTTGTTTTTTATGTGCCTTGAATCAGTTGTTGTAAGTGCAAATGCATTTTTTGCATTTGCTTCAGATTCCAGTGCTCGCTTTAATTCAGTTTCAAAGTTTACATCTGTTCTCTTAAAATTAGGCACTTCAGAATTGGCTAAGTTGTTTGCAGTAACTTCATATCGAGTAGAGCTAACATCAAGCGCTCTGTGTAGCAAATCAACTGTTTTTGTAAAACCCGTCATATATTCTCCCCTGAGGATTACTATGTACTCCCCTTCCCATATTTATATTTTCGGATTATAAAAAAAATTGTTTAGTAATTTTTGGATTTTTTTTTAATTTAAAGCTCTTCTAGTTCTTCAACATCATCTGCATCTTCAAATTCTTCTAAATCTTCATCTGATACTTGTACAGAAACTGGAGTTGCAACTTTTTTGGTATCTGTAGAGGTGCCAGAAAGCAAGTTCTCAGCTTTTACACCAAGCAAGTCAGCTAAATCATTTGCAAGTAGAATTTTTTCTTCAGAAGCTGATTTTAATTTGTCTACTAATTCGAACAAATATACAGATTTTGAAAAACCCTTTAACTTCATAAAAGCAGCTCGTCTACAGTTAAAAGTGTTTCGAACTATTAAAAATGTTTCATAACTTATTAAAATTGCTGTACCACAGTTTTTATTTGCCGCTTCTATTCGGGATGCAAGATTAACTTCTGGCCCCATTACGGTATAATCTAAACGTTTTTCAGAACCAATGTTCCCAAGAATTACTTTACCACTACTTATACCAACACGTGTAAAAAGTGGCATTTTTATTTTTCCACTTGAAATAAGTTTTGTATTGAGAATTGCTTCGTATTTTTTCATGGTGAGTGCTGCTTCACAACATTTTTCTGCATGATTAGGTGGAGAATTTGGCCCTCCAAAAAAGGCTAGAATACCGTCACCAACTAGCTTTGATACTGTTCCGCCAAAAGCTTCAATAACTCCACTCATTTCACTAAAATACTCATTTAATACTGTAATAAGGTTGTCTGGTGACATTGTTTCAGACAAGGTAGTAAAACCCTTAAGATCTGTAAACATAATTGTAAGATTTTCATATTCACCACCAATCTTTAATACAGATGGGTCATGCTCAAAAGAGTCTACAATTGCAGAAGGTACATAGCTTGAGAACGCTTTTTGCAAAGAACTACGTTGTTCTTTCATTCTAGCAAGCTCGATAACAAGACAAGCAGTGCTAAATATACGAATAAAGGGACCTATTAAACTCATATCCACTGGCAAAAAGTTTTCGTCTTCGCGAACGGCTCCTAAGAAAAGAAACCCAAATATTGAGCCTTTAAGAAAGTACGGAACAGAAAGGGTGTGTCCATCATGGTCTACGGTTCCTTTGTACTCTAGGTTATTCATTCTTTCAGCAACTGCTTCTACAAGATACACCTCACTTGGAACATTTTCATTATATGATTCTATACTTAACTTTTCATTTGTGGTTACATTAGAAAAAGCTATGTATGATACATCAAGATAGGTAAATATCCATTTAGTTGCAAGTTCAAAAAGAGATTCCATTTTTGTGGCTGTTAATAAATCTTCTTCAAGTTGATTAAAGTCAACTGGGGGTGGCTTTCTCTTCTTTCTTGTAGTTTGTGCTTCTTTTTCTTCATTTTCGGTATTTTCTTCTAAATGCCCACTTACTGCAGCTTCATTTAAGACTTCATTTAATGATTCAATATCCTGTGCCTTTTGAATATCATCAGCAATACGTTTTTTTTCTATTCCATATCGTATAAAACAAATAACATCGCAAACTAGGATAATTACACCAATACCAATGTAAAGATACGTAGCTATGTCTTGAGTAAAAAAAGTAAATTTTGCATTTAAAAATATAAATACATGCACTATAAAAGCGAGTAATAATAATATTGCAATTCTTAAATACGTTTTACTTTTTTTCACTGTTCTTTCCATTAACTATTTATTGCCATCACAAAAACTGAACAAAGAATCAATTTGCTCTTTTACTCGTTCTGGAGCAGGCCCTCCAGCGGTATTTTTATGTGCTACACACGCATTTATTTTTATATAATCAAATACATCCTCTGAAATCAAATCAGACATTGTTTTATATTCACCTAGAGGTATGTCATCTAAATTAATACCCCTTTCAATGCATATTTTTACTGCCCCAGCAACTACTTCATGCGCAGTTCTAAATGGCATTCCTTTTTTTACAAGATAATCTGCAAAATCGGTGGCATTAGCATAACCACCAATGCATGACAAATACATTTTTTCTTTATTCCACTCTACAGTTGCTATCATTTTTGTAAAAATTGTTACACATGACAATGAAGTATCATAAGCACTAAAGAAACTTTCTTTATCTTCTTGTAAGTCTCTATTATATGACAAAGGTAGTGCTTTCATCATTGTTAAAAGAGCTATTAAGTTTCCATATACCTTGCCTGTTCTACCTCTAATAAGTTCGGCAAAGTCTGGATTCTTTTTTTGGGGCATAATGCTTGAACCTGTTGACCACTTGTCAGAAAGTGTAATAAACTTAAATTCTTCTGTTGACCAAATTATTATTTCTTCACAAAACCTAGAAAGGTGAGTCATTAAAAGTGAAAAAGCAGCAGCCATTTCAATATAATAATCTCTATCAGAAACGGTATCCATTGAATTTTGGGTTACACCTGAAAAACCAAGTTTTTCAGCAACAGCTTGCCTATTTAAACCTAATCCACTTCCCGCAAGAGCGCCTGCTCCTAATGGAGATAAGGCAATTCTTTTTAACGAATCTTCAAGTCTTTCGTAATCGCGTTTTAACATCCATGACCATGCACACAGGTGATGAGCAAGGGTTACAGGCTGCGCACGTTGTAAATGAGTATAGCCGCTCATAATTGTATCAGTATGTTCAGATGCAATAGTTGTTAATACTCGTATAAGGTTAATTATTTTAGTTTGTAAAGCAGGAATCGCGTGGCGCAAATACAATCGCTCATCCAAAGCAATTTGATCATTTCTGCTTCTCCCTGCGTGTACTTTTTTTCCAACTTCGCCTAAACGTTCTGTTAACACACCTTCAATAAATGAGTGTATGTCTTCTGCGGTAGTATCAATTATAAGTTTTCCAGCTTCTAACTCTGTATACATAGTGTGTAATTCTTTTACAATGCTTTGAGCATCTTCCATTGGAATAATGCTACATTCTCCTAGCATGGTAACATGGGCTATACTTCCCTTAATGTCATCTAACGCTAATCTTGAGTCTACATGTATTGATGTTTCAAACGCAATAGCTTCAGCATCTGGTCCTTCCTCAAAGCGCCCATGCCACAGTGTTTTTTTTTCTGCCATTTTTATAATTAAATCCTATTTTTAACTTAATTTATTATATACCCAAACCGGTATTTTCACAAGCTTCAATAATTAATAATTATTAATTATTAATTATTAATTGCTATATCCGTGCTACACCTGATTTCTTTGCAGCCTCTGCAACTGCTTTTGCAACAGCCTTTCCTACTCTTTCATCAAAAGCAGCAGGAACAATGTAGTCTGCATTAAGTTCAGTATCACTTACAAGATCTGCAATTGCCATAGCAGCTGCAACTTTCATTTCATCGTTTATATCGCTTGCTCTAACATCAAATGTTCCACGGAATATTCCAGGAAATGCAAGAACGTTGTTAATTTGGTTTGGAAAATCACTTCGTCCAGTTGCAATAACTGCAGCACCACCTTCTTTTGCTTCCTCTGGGAAAATTTCTGGAGTAGGATTTGCACAGGCAAAAATAATTGCGTCTTTATTCATTGTTTTTACCATATCGGCTGTTACAGTTCCAGGTGCACTTACACCAATAAATACATCAGTTCCTTTTAGTATATCTGCAAGACTTCCCGATTGTTTTTCAAGATTTGTAACAAGGGCAATTTCGTCTTTAATGGCATTCATACCGTCTTTTCTGCCTTGGTAAACAGCCCCAGTCCTGTCTGCAAGTATAATATGCTTAAACCCACAAGCAAGTAAAAGCTTTGTGTTTGCAATGCCCGCAGCCCCTGCACCATTTACAACAATTTTAACATCTTCCTTATTTTTTCCAACTACTTTTAATGCATTTAAAAGTCCTGCAACAGTAACAACAGCTGTTCCGTGTTGGTCGTCATGGAAAATAGGAATATCACATTTTTCTTTTAATTTTTGTTCAATTTCAAAGCAGCGAGGAGCTGAAATATCTTCTAAGTTTACCCCACCAAAGCTTCCTGAAATTGCATAAATGATGTTTACAATTTCGTCAACTTCTTTTGTTTTAAGGCACATTGGAAAAGCGTCTACTCCACCAAAGGCTTTAAATAGTACACACTTACCTTCCATAACGGGCATTGATGCTTCAGGGCCAATATCGCCAAGACCTAAAACGGCTGTTCCATCGCTTACAACTAAGCACATATTTCCACGGCCTGTAAGATTATAGCTTTCTTCAATATTTTTTTCTATTTCTAAACAAGGTTGTGCTACACCCGGAGTGTATGCTAGTGAAAGGTCGTCCTTTGTTTTAACTGGAACGGTTACTTCTACCGAAATTTTACCTTTCCACTCTCTATGTTTTTTTAATGATTCTTCTGCGTAATTCATGAGTATACCTCGTTATGTAATTAAATTGTATGTGATATATTACAGGAAAAGAGGGAAAAAAGCAAGATGAGGGGATAATTTACAATTAATAATGAATAATTAATATTACACTCGCAAGCACTGAGAAATGGGTTGGGTATACCATTGGGATTTTTACAGGTTTCGCAGATTTTTATT
>CAYJKA010000037.1:0-14206 GCA_964370655.1 uncultured Treponemataceae bacterium
GTGGTATGATTGTTATGGACGAAGATGACTGTGTTGTTGACGTTTCTAAATTCTACATGGAATTCTGTGTTGATGAATCATGCGGTAAGTGTTCTCCATGTCGTATCGGTACAAAACAAATGCACGATATTCTTGAAAAAATTTCAAAAGGCCAAGGTGAACTTGCAGACCTTGACAAACTAGAAGATATTGCTTTAGCAATGAGAAAGTCTTCTCTTTGTGCACTTGGACAAACAGCACCAAACCCAACAATTTCTACTCTCAAGAAATTTAGAGAAGAATATGAAGCACACGTAACAGATAAAAAATGTGTATCTGGAAAATGTAAACACCTTACATCATATTACATTAACGAAAAATGTATTGGCTGTACTGCTTGTGCTAGAAAATGTCCTGTTAACTGTATTGCTGGCGAAAAGAAAGAACGCCATGTTATTGACCAAGCAAAATGTATTAAATGTGGCGAATGTGAACGCACATGTAAGTTTAGTGCAATTGAAAAACGCTAAGGTTTTATAGTAGGAGAATTAATTATGGTAAATCTTAAAATAAATGGCAAAGAAGTTTCTGTAGCAGACGGATCTTCAGTATTAGATGCCGCAAAAAAATTAAACGTTCAAATACCTACATTATGTCACAACCCTGATCTTCCAGCTTGGGCATCATGTGGTATTTGTGTTGTGCGTGCTGCGGGAACAGCTCGTATGATGAGAGCTTGTTGTACAACAGTAACAGAAGGTATGGACTTGGTTACACATGATCCTGAAATTGTACAAGCTCGAAGAACAGTTCTTGAACTTATTCTTTCAAACCATCCAGACGACTGTCTAAAATGTGTTAGAAGTGGTAAATGTGAATTACAAGACTTAGCTGCAGATTTTGGTCTTAGAGAAGTACGATTTGACAAAATCTTAAAAGATCAACCTGTAGATGATTCAAACGATGCAATCGTTTTGGATAGAAACAAGTGTATTAACTGTGGACGTTGTGTTGAAACATGTCAACAGTTACAAAATGTATGGGCACTTGAATACACAGGCCGTGGTAATAAAACAATGATTGGTCCTGTTTCTGGAGCAACTCTTGCAAACAGCCCATGTATTCGTTGTGGTCAATGTTCTGTACACTGTCCTACTGGCGCTATTGCTTCAACTCACTCTCATAAAAATATTTGGAATCAATTGGGCGACGAAAACATTACTTGCGTAGTTCAAATGGCTCCTTCTGTACGTGTTGCTATTGGTGAAGAATTTGGCCTAGAACCTGGTACAATTTCTACAAAGAAAATTTATACAGCTTTAAGAAGAATTGGTTTTAACTATGTATTTGATACAAACTATTCTGCTGACCTTACAATTATGGAAGAAGGAACAGAGTTTGTTACACGTTTAACAACAGGTGGCGTTCTTCCTCTATTTACAAGTTGCTGTCCAGGTTGGGTAGACTATTGTGAAAAAAATTATCACGATATGCTTCCAAATCTTTCAACTGCAAAAAGCCCTCAGCAAATGATGGGTGCTGCAATTAAAACATATTGGGCAGAACAAGCAGGTCTTAAACCTGAACAAATCTTCAGTTTATCAATTATGCCTTGTACTGCTAAAAAGTACGAAGCACATAGAGATGAAAACATGAATTCTTCAGGCGCTCCTGATGTTGATGAAGTAATCACAACAAGAGAATTTGCTCGTCTTATTCGCCAAGCTGGTATTGATTTTACTGATCTTGAAGATTCAGAACCAGATAGCCCACTTGGACCATACACTGGTGCAGGTACTATTTTCGGTGCAACTGGTGGTGTTATGGAAGCTGCTGTTCGTACAGCGTATCACCTTGTAACAAAAGGCGAACTTGCAGATCTTGAATACAAACCTGTTCGTGGACTTGAAGGTGTAAAAGCTGCTAATGTTCAAGTTGGAGATGTAACAGTTAAATTAGCTGTTGTACACCAATTGGGTAACGTAGATAAAATTGTTCAACAAGTTCGACAAGAAATTGCTGAAGGTAAAGAACTTTCATACCACTTCATTGAAGTTATGGCTTGTCGTGGTGGTTGTGTTGCTGGTGGTGGTCAACCATACGGTGCAACAGACGAAGTACGTGCTAAACGAGCTGCAGGTCTTTATCAAGATGATAAAAACTCAGAAATTCGTGTGTCACACAAGAATGAGCACGTTATGAAAGCTTATAAAGACTACTTTGGTGAACCTAACCATGGTAAAGCTCATCACTACTTACATACAACATACACAAAACGTGAATTGTATAAATAAGAAAGTGTAAAAGCTAAAGGAGAGGCGATGCAAAAATGCATCGCCTTTTTTTTGTTTTAGTTGCGTTGTGAAAAAATGCAGCCACAGTAATCTTGCCTATATAAATTAAACTCTTTGGATAATTCTAAACTTCTTTTATATCCGTTTCGTTTTTTAAAATCAGAAAACAAAAATTTTACATTATAGGTGCTTTGAAGTGAGCTTCCAATTTCATTGATAGCACTCGCATCTTTATGAGGACTTATAGATAGTGCTGTTGTAAAATAATCAAACTTATGTTTTTGAGCATATTCTGCGGCTTTTTTTAAGCGAAAAGTATAGCAATCTATGCATCTTTCTCCCCTTTCTTTTTCGGTTTTCCGCTCTTGTATAGAATCAGTTTTTACTGCATTGAAGTATTCCTGTGGGATATATTCTTCTTGTATGAGCGTAATAGGTGAAGATACTAAGTTTTTATATGTTTTGACTTCTTTTAAAAAGGTTTTTAATTCGTTTAGTCTTCTGTTATATTCTTCTTCTGGGTGAATATTTGGGTTGTAATAATAAATGGTAATATTAAAAAAAACGGATAGTCGCTCCAGCACAGCAGAAGAGCAAGGGGCACAGCATACATGAAGTAAAAGGCTTGGAAGTTTTTTTTCAAAAAGGGGATTTGTTTTTATGCTTTCTATTTCACTTTGAAATAAAATATCAAAGTTTTTATTCTCCAATTATTTTCACCAAAACTCGTTTTTTTCTGCCACCATCAAATTCTCCGTAGAATATTTGTTCCCAGGGCCCTAGATGAAGCTGTCCATTAGTAATTGCTACAACGACTTCTCTTCCCATAATCTGCCTTTTCATGTGTGCATCTGCATTTATTTCACCAACATTGTGTTTATACTTTGATACTGGTTCATGAGGAGCTAGTTTTTCAAGCCATTGGTCGAAGTCGTAGTGTAGGCCTGCTTCATCGTCATTAATAAAAACACTTGCGGTAATATGCATTGCATTTACTAAAACAAGACCTTCTTGTATTCCTGATTGAGTAAGTAAGTTTTCAATTGTCGGAGTAATGTTTATGTACTCTCGCATATAGGTGGTATTAAACCAGAGTTCTTCTGTTAAGGTTTTCATAATCTTATTATATGATAGAATCATATTAAGGGCAAGTGATTTTTTTTAGATAATAAAAGAGGCAGAATGCTCTGCCCCTTTAACGTTAATTGTTTTTTTCCCTAACAATTTTTCCTTCTTGGATTAATGGCGCGATTAAGTTACTGTCACTAGCTGAAGTGTTGAATCCCACAATTTGTCCAATTTCAACTATATTGCTTTTTTCTATAGTCGTGATAACAGCTGTGTTTTTAGCATTACGTATCTCTGCGGCATTGTATCCAGCGATTCCTCCAACATAATAGCCTGGAAGAGGTCCAACAAGGGCTACTGCGGTTGCTGTTACATTACCGGTGTTTATAACCTTCTCTAAGTAAACATCTCCTATTTTTCCTCCCGCTGTGCCAAGGATGCCTCCTACTCTATTGTAATCGCCAACAACAGTTCCTGTATTTCGAGAATTTGTAACGCTGCAAGCTACATCATGGTCTGCCAGTAAATAACCAGCTATGCCAGCTACATTTTCATGGGAGCCAGCGATAGAACCGTAGTTTATACAATTAATAATTTTAATGCTTTCTCCATAGCCTAAAATTCCACCAACAGAGCCTCCGTAAGAATAAACTTCGCTACTGTTTGTGCAATTAGTTATTGTTGTTGCAAACTCTGCATACCCTACTATCCCTCCAGTATATGATCTTGCGGTGACGTTAATTCCATCAACTATCCCACGGCTAATACTGTTTGAAATACTTGCCTTCCACCAATAATCAGAGTTTTCTTTTAATCCCGCTTCACCAACAAGGCCTCCAACTTTACTGCTTCCTTTAGTATATGAAATGCTTAAGCAATTGTTTATTTCACCACCTTGAAGATATGCAACAAGGCCTCCTACTACATCGTTTCCATAAATGAATGCATTGACAACATGAACATTTGTTATTTTTACGCCTGGCCGAACTCTTGCGGCAAGTGATCCAATATAATCATTTCCGTTTATGTTTGCATCCCGCAAAATAAGGTTTCGCACTCCAGTATTTTCATTATCAATTTTGTATATGTAGCCAAAAAGGCCAAAATTGTTTCGCGTTGTATCATCTAAATGAAGGCCAGAAATTGTTTTATTGTTTCCGTCAAAAAACCCTTGGTAGGGCATAGTATCTATGTTGCCTATTGGAGTCCAGTTTTTTTCAGTTAAGGTAATGTTATTTGCCAAAAGTGTATTGCCAGTTTGTGCGGTTGAATCGCCACTATTAACCTTGTTTCTAAAATCTATGAGGTCTTGCTCAGTTCTTATTATAGTGTCATATATAATTGCTTCTTCAGTTTCTATGTCTGATTTTGGCTCATTTGGATGGGTGCAGCTTACTAAGCATACGAGAGAGAAAAAGCCAAACAAGCTCCAAATTTTTATATATTTAGCGTTTGTCATAAAAAACAGCTCCTTTAATTTGTTGGTTTCGAGTGTCTACAGGTGTGGGTAGTTCAATAGTATCAACATCACCCTTCCACCACGTTATAGCAATTTGATATGGTCCAAAAAGATTTAGGGTGTTTGGTAAGCCTCCTGGGTCTTTCTCTGTTGAGCTGCCTGCATATGCTATTCTTGGAGAGGCGTTTCCTATAAAATTTTCATCTACAAATCTTGTTTGGAAATCCTTAAATGGGTGCTCATTATTAGATATCTCTACTTTTCTTCCTAATAGAGCCAAAGCAATGGCAAAGTCGAAAAATAATTCATCAAAAGGTATGCCTGTTGCATCACTTATAGGTTTTATTTCATCCTGATACGCAACTGCCCCTGGCTTCGGAATTCCGGCTTCAATAATTTTATGAATGATTTCTTCGCCAAAGCGGTCAACTAAGTATTGCATAAATAGGTAACTGTAATTATAACTTGGTATGTCACTTTCCCACTGTAATACGCTTTTTGTTGTAATGTGGCTTGATCTAAGTAGGGTTTTTGTATCATCTGTTTTATCATACGTGGTTATGTGTCGTGCGTATTCCGCAAGGGCTTCGTCAAGCCAAACTAAGTTAGCTACAGCTGAGGAACCTCTGCTTCTTGTTATTTGGTGTTGAATCTCATGATATGCTGTGGCTACTGAAAGGTCTATGCCTTCTTTAGCTAGCTGATTAAAACTTACTAAGGAGTATCCATTTACAATAGTGCCATAGATACCAGATGGGAAATTTACAATTAAAACTTTAACTTTTCCACCTAATGCCGTAGCAGGGTCTCCAAAAACGCGAACCATGTTATCATATGCAGCATTAAATTTTCGAACATATTCTTGTGCTCTTGTATCACTGCTTCCAGCTGGAGTTGCTTCAATATGGCTAATATAATCAGCCCTATCTTCTATCAAAAAAACAGCATTGTCTGTTACTTCTAAAACCTTTGCATTGATAGTTCGTGTATCAGCAGCAGATTGGCCTGAAATGCTAATATCTCTAATAATATCGCCTTTTGAATAGTTAACAACTGAAACATTTCGATTCCTTTGCATAGAAGTCATTTCGCTTGGTGAAAGGTATAGTGTCGGTTCTTTTCCGTCTTCATATGGATTATGCGTTAAAGACTTTGTTACTGAATACAAAGAAGCCGGAGGCGTGCCTGTTGATTTCACATAATAGCCAAATTTTTTTTGGCCTTTAAAGCTTGATGTTATATATGAATCTTCTTTTGCCATCCATACATGCACTGATATAAGCTTGCCTTCATTGTCCGGAATTGTTAGAGTTCCATCTTCATTAACATACATGACGCCATTTATATTTGTGTCGGGTGGCGGCGGAAGAAACTCTTTTGGTGTTTCTGGCCGACTAATAACTACATCGTCATAGGGTGTTTCTTCAACATCAGGATTTGTCCCCTGTGGGCAGGAAATGAGCAAAAATAAGCTGCTCAAAATAAGTAGTAAATAATTCATTATATGCTCCTAATATATTTACGTTTTGAAAAAAGATTCTAATGATAAAAGGGAATAGGGTCAAGCCCTTCTGTGCCTTTGTCACGAAAAAATACCATGTTTTCTACTTGTTTAAGCAAATAAATTCTAGTATACTAAAACTATACATAGAATAGGGGTTATAATGAAAGGAAAATATTTATTTACGTCTGAATCAGTTGGAGAAGGACATCCAGATAAACTATGTGATCAAATATCTGATGCAGTATTAGATGCTTGTTTGCGTGAAGATCCAGAAAGCCATGTTGCGTGTGAAACCTTTGCTTCAACTGCTCTTGTTTTAGTTGGTGGCGAAATTACAACACACGCTTTTGTTGATATACCAGAATTAGCACGAAGTATTGCTGGTGAAATAGGTTATACGAATGCAGATTATGGCCTAGATTGTAATTCAATGGCAGTATTAAATGTTATTCATTCTCAGTCTCCTGACATCAATCAAGGTGTTGTAGGAACAGGTCTAGAAGAATACAAAGGGCAACAAGGTGCAGGAGATCAAGGTATGATGTTTGGTTTTGCCTGTTCTGAAACACCTGAATTAATGCCAGCACCTATTACTTTTTCTCACGATATTTTGCGTCTTGCATCAAAACTACGAAAAGAAAAAACAATTCCTTGGCTAAGACCAGACGCGAAAAGTCAAGTTACTATTGAATATGATGGACATAAACCATTACGAATAGACACAGTTGTTGTATCTCATCAACATGATCCAGAAGTTACTCACGATACCATTAAAGAATGCGTAATTGAAGAAATTATTAAACCTGTTTTAAATCCTACAGGATTAATGGACGCAAATACAAAGTTTTTTATTAATCCTACAGGTCGCTTTGTTACCGGAGGGCCGTATGGTGACACAGGGCTCACAGGCCGGAAAATAATTGTTGACACTTATGGTGGTATGGGGAGGCATGGTGGAGGAGCCTTTAGTGGAAAAGATCCTTCAAAAGTAGACCGCTCTGCTGCTTACATGGCGCGTTACATTGCAAAAAATATTGTAGCTGCAAAATTGGCAGAAAGGTGTGAGGTACAACTTGCGTATGCAATTGGTGTTCCATTTCCTGTTTCTATTATGGTTGATACATTTGGTACTGGAAAAGTGGAAGAGGTTGCCCTTTCAAAGGCTGTTAGTGAGGTTTTTGACTGCTCTCCAGGTGGTATAATTACAACTTTGGATCTCAAAAAGCCTGTATACCAAGCGACATCAGCGTATGGACATTTTGGTAGAAGTGAATTTGCATGGGAAAAATTAGATAAAGTTGATGCTCTTTTAAAGGCTATTAAATAAAGGAATTGCATGGCAGAAAGACTCTCTTCAATAAAAATGCTAACCCAGGATGAGATTTTTGAGGTTTTTTCTCGCTTTAAAAGAGAAAATCCAGAACCAAAATCTGATCTTGTCTTTCATAGTCCATATACATGCCTTGTTTCGGTTGCTCTTTCTGCACAAACTACAGATAAAGGTGTAAACAAAGCAACCGAACATTTATATAAAGTTGCAGACACTCCAGAGGCAATGATAGCTCTTGGGGAAGAAAAACTTATCGAATATATTCGCACCATTGGTCTTTATAGAAATAAAGCAAAAAATGTTATAAAATTAAGTCAAATGCTTATTGATAACTTTAATGGAGAGGTTCCTAGAAAGAGGGAAGACTTAGAAAGTCTTCCTGGCGTTGGTAGAAAAACAGCAAATGTAGTATTAAATGTTGTTTTTGGTGAACCAACAATGCCTGTAGATACCCATCTTTTGCGTATTTCACCAAAAATAGGACTTTCTACGGGAACAACTCCAGAGCAAGTTGAACAAGATTTACTTGCGTGTATTCCAAAAGCGTTTATGGATCATGCGCATCACTGGCTTATATTGCAAGGTAGATATACCTGTATAGCACGAAGTCCAAAATGTGAAGAGTGTTTGATAGAAGACATTTGTAAAAAAAATGGGATGTAAGGAGGGACAGAAATGGAAGAAACTTCAAATGAAGTAATTGGAGCTGCAGAAAATGCTATAACATCGGCTTTAAATTTTACAGGAAATTTTAAGGGGCTAAAAGGTGTTTTTACTTGGGATTTTCTGTTTAAGGCAATTACGTTTATTGCTGCAATTATGCTTTTATATATTGCTTATAGAGTTATCTTAAAAATATATCGCAGAATTGCAAAAGAAAAACTAAAAGCGCAAACTGCTCTTTTGATTGAAAAGGGAATTAAGTATACTTTTTATGTATTAATTGCATTGTATATATTAGATGTATTCGGTGTAAACTTAAATGCGCTTCTTGGTGCTGCAGGGATTTTGGGGGTTGCAATTGGTTTTGCCTCTCAAACATCGGTAAGCAATATTATTAGCGGTTTTTTTGTTTTAAGCGAAAATACCATAAAAATAGGTGATTTTGTAACAATTGAAGATGTTGTTGGTAATATTCATTCTATTGATCTTTTGTCGGTAAAAATTCTAACTACAGATAATCAGCTTATTCGGGTTCCAAATGAAACTATTATAAAAGCAAACTTAAAAAATACTACGTATTATCCTGTAAGGCGAGTACAAGTGAGGCTTTCCGTTTCGTATGATACCGACTTAGAGCTTGCCTATGAAACGCTAATGAAAGTTCCGAGTATGTGTGATTTAGTAGTAGATGAGCCAGAATCAGCGGTGTTTTTTGATGGTTTTGGAGCATCAGGAATAGATATTGTGCTAGGAGCTTGGATAAAGAAAGAAGACTATATCCCTGCAAAAAACCAGTTGTACATTGCAATAAAAAAGGTATATGATGAAGCAAAGATAGAGATACCATTTGCTCAAATTGTTATTCATGATGCAGAGAATATGCCGGCAAAACCTCCAGTAAAAACTTCTGTAAAAAAAATAGCGCCTAAAAAAGAGCTAGTAAAACCTACTGTAAAAGATATATCGCAAAAAAAAGAAACAGTTAAAAGAGTTAAAAAAACAAAGTTATAAAAAAAGGAGCCTCTCACGAGGCTCCAAAAAAAATAAGAAGGACAAATTAAACGGTGGTTGGTGTACCGTAGTAACAATCTTTTAATAATTGTGTCATTTCTGCTGGAGTAGGTTGACGAGGATTTGAACCTGTACAAGCATCTCCAATTGCATTTACTGCAATTTCTTCAACTTTAGATAAAAATTCTTCTTCTGTAACCATTCCATTTTCAAAGTCTTTTATACATAGAGGAATATCTAATTTAACATTGCAATCTTCAATTGATTTTACAAGAGCTGCAACTAATTCAGCGGTGTTAGCGCCTTTTAGGCCAACAAACTGTGCAATTTCTGCATATCTTTCTGCTGCACGAGCATCTTTTGCATTGTATCTGATTACTTGTGGTAAGTACATAGCATTAGCACATCCGTGTGGGATATGACCTTTTTCAAATGCTGCACCAGTTTTGTGAGCCATTGAGTGAACAATTCCTAAAAGTGCGTTTGAAAATGCCATACCTGCTAAACATTGTGCATAGTGAACTTTTTCGCGAGCTTCTTTTTTACCTTCGAATGAATCGTAGAGGAAATCATATACCATTTTAATAGCTTTTAGAGCTAATGGATCAGTAAAGTCGTTTGCAACAGTTGAAACATATGCTTCCATTGCATGTGTAAGTGCGTCCATTCCTGTGTGTGCTGTTAATGTTTTAGGCATTGTTTCAGCGATTTCAGGGTCAACAATTGCAATGTCTGGTGTGATGTTGTAGTCAGCTAATGGGTATTTGATACCTTTTTCGTAATCTGTGATTACAGAGAAAGCTGTAACTTCTGTTGCTGTTCCTGAAGTTGAAGGAATTGCAACGAAAATTGCTTTTTGGCGAAGTGTAGGAAGACCAAAAGGAATAATTGCTTTTTCAAAAGTAAATTCAGGATACTCATAGAAAATCCACATTGCTTTTGCTGCATCAATAGGAGATCCACCGCCGATTGAAACGATTACATCTGGACCAAAGTCTCTCATAGCTTGAGCACCTTTCATAACTGTTTCTACAGATGGATCTGGTTCAACATTTTCGAATAGCTCTACTTGCATTCCTGCTTCTTTTAAGTAACCAACAGTTTTATCTAAGAAACCAAATCGTTTCATTGAGCCACCGCCAACAACAACAATGGCCTTTTTCCCTTTTATATTTTTTAATTCAGCTAAGCTGCCAGCACCAAAATAAATATCTCTTGGTAGTGTAAATCTTGACATATTTCTCTCCTAGAATTTTATACGATAAATAAATATCTATATAAATATAGCAAAATCCAAAACATTAGTCAAGCTTTTTTTATAGATATAAATATATTTTTAACCTTCAAATTTTTATCTACTTGTTAAAAATCAAAATTCGGTGTATAGTAAACTATGAAAAAAAGAGAAAATTTTACAGTCATTTTTGAAGATGCAAACATTATAGTTTTTAATAAAGCGTCAGGTATTTTAACGGCAGCGGATCGCTATGACAATGACGCACCTCGTTTAGATGTATTAGCAGAAGAAAAACATGGTAAACTATTGGCTGTTCACAGAATAGATAAAGATACTTCGGGTCTTATAGTATACGCAAAAACTGCAGAAGCTCATAGAGAACTAAGTATGGCGTTTGAGAAAAGAGAAGTAAAAAAAGTATATCATGCGCTTGTGTATGGACGCCCTATGTGGGACGAAAAACTATGTGATGCATCCTTAATGATAGATGGAGATGCCAGGCATAGAAGTATTGTAAACAAAAGGCAAGGAAAGCCTTCAAAAACAGAATTAAAAGTTCTTGGTTCTTGCAATGCATTTTCTTGGATAGAAGCGAAACCAATAACAGGAAGAACACACCAAATTAGAGCCCACCTTTTGCATGAAGGTTTTCAAATTGTGTGTGATCCATTATATGGCGGCAATCAAAAGGCAATTAGGCTTTCAGATATAAAACGCTCTTGGAGAGGCGATGTTTTTGAAGAAAGGCCGTTATTGGAGAGACTTGCTCTTCATGCATATAAAATTGCATTTAAGCATCCAACTACAGGTGAAGAAATGGAATTTGTAGCCCCTTATTCAAAGGATATGGATTCATTAAGAAAGCAGTTAGCAAAATTGTACGGTGTAGACCCCTTGGGAAGTGATGACTAAAGAAAAAACATATGTTTTTTTATGAATGGCATATAAGCGAAAATGTTATTTGATAATAGCTTAAAAAGTCTTGTTTAATAGCAAGACTTTTTTTGTGATACAATAAAAAAAATATTGAATAAACAGAAAGTTATTTTAGCAATCTACGAATTTCTTTTTCCCAATTCCATAACCTTTCAGGGTTTCCCTGTAGAGTGCTTATGTCTTTTAATATATATTCAACAGGTGTATTATTTGTTTTGCAAGCTTTTTGTGTGAGTTTTATTTCATTCAAAATTACATCCATGTTAACAGAGTCCGCTGCTAAAAAAGAAGGATTAGGTTTTCGAGATAATACAAAATCAGAGGCTATATTTTCAGCTCCTATATTTATGTCTGCCCACGGACTCATAGATATTTTTCTTACATTTTTATACTTTCGAATCATTTCGATTTTATTATGAAGTGGTTCACAGCAGCCGTAGTAGACATTTCCAAAGCGCTTAAATATTTCATTTAAATATGGGAATTCAAATTCTTCATGCATTTCTGTAGAAACACTACTGAAAATTTGAGACATTGCAAAAGTCCATGTATTTAATGCGTTTGTATTTTTCCCTTTTTCTTCAATGTGTTTATCATAATTGTATGCACCAGTGCAATGAACAATCTCTTGATGTTCTCTAATAAGCCCAAGTCTTTCAAACTCGTCAACAATGTATAGGCTTATAGATGTCATTTTTTCTAATATTGCATGAATGTGTTCTGGTTCATCTATTAAATCATATAGGCATTTTTCAGCTCCCCTATATTCTACAATAAAATCCCATAGCTGAAAGCCTAAATCAAAGGCTTGCATTTTGTAGGGCATAATACCTTCAAAAACTTTTTCAGCGATAGATTTTCTTTTATCAAGAATTGAATTATTTATTGAAATGCTGGGATTTTTTAACCTATGCAAGCTTTCACCGTCGGGTAATTGGTCGTGAAAAGAGTGGCTTACAATATCGTTTCCATCTCCTTGAGAAAGTATCTCTTCGTTTATTTCAATACCATAGTTTAACACATCATAGTCTGCAAATTTAATTGTAGCACCTTCTAGTGGTATTGGAATGCTAAAATAATCTTCTACAACCATATCTGCGCGTAAGTGATTCCATCTATACAGTGTTCTAAGCATTTCAGTTTCAAGGCTTTTACAAAAAGAATCTTCACATTGATTTGTAAGTTCGTTGTTAACATTCATTTCATGCCATGGAATTTGGTCAATCATAAACATGGGACAATTTGGCTTAAGGGCATTAAGAGCGCGCCAGTTTTCCCTTGTTTCTTTATGTATGTTTAAGGTAGAAATTTCAGCTATTTTAGAGGCTAATTCTCGCAAGCGTGTTAATTCGTTTTGTGTCATTTTTATGAACCCCTGTGGAAAAGATGCTTGTTAATTTTACTACCCAATGTTAAATCTGTCAATCTTTATTTATCAATTTACAAGATGGCCTTATTATTTTGAGGGAAAAATGGATAAATTGTAGAAAAGTGTTGTAAAGAAGAACTACGTTAGCAAAAAAAAATCTTGCAGGAAGGCCAAGATTTTTATGCGTTAGCGATTGGAGGAGCGCCGTAGGCGTTCTCATTTTGTAGGGAGCGTCGCTCCATTACAAAATGAGAATGAAGCCGAAAGGCGGAACTCCGAAAAGCGCGACCCCGTAGGGGTAACGCCCGTTAGAAATTTCTTAAATCTCTTCAGCTTCTGCCAAAAGAATATCTTCGGCTTCTTTGCACCAAAGGCCATTGTTTTTCTCTACAACGTCTGCCAATTTTGTAAAAAGAGGGTAATCTTTACCTTTTTCGCGTAGTTCGTTAAGAGCTACAAGTGGAATATTTTTGTGAGTATACACGAGCTTTTTTCCACCAGGAATTTTGTCAAGATTAATTGTTGTTTCTGCAACTGCATTTAGTCCACCAATGTGTGTAATCATTGATACTGGGTTAAGTCTTCCATCGGTCATCATTTCTAATGACTCTTTAAGGTCGTCTGTGTTCCCTCCAGATGTTCCAACAATATGGTGTGATTCATAGTGTACATTGTAGAAGTTCATAGTTGCACTAAAGTTTGTGTCTGTTGGGCCAGCGAAAAAGTTTAAGCAGCCATCATTTCCAAGTAGAGCATCTCCAAGTTCTAAAACTGGTTTAACAGGTGCGAACACGTACACGTCGTCAAATAATTTTCCACCATTTAATTCTTTTAAGTGGCTTACAGGGTCTGCAATATCTTTTGTATTTACATAAATAAGGTTTACACCATTCTTTTTTGCTTCTTCTACAGTGATAAGGCTTTCGGCTCTTTTTAATCTTTCATCGTCAATATCTGTTACAATCATTGTTCCAGGTTTTCTATCGCAGTGAATTGCATAGTCAATTGCAGAAAGCCCCATAGGACCAACACCTGCTAAAAGTGCCATTGAGCCACCTTCAACTATACCCATATCATGAACATAGCTTCCACCTGTTGTATGGTATTGAGCGTGATATGCACCTACAACACAAGATACTGGTTCTGCAATAGAGCCTAAGTAGTAACAATCTGCATTGTAGTCAAGAAGGCATCCTAATTCCATTACTTCTGCAGGGATAATAATATAAGTTGCATCTCCCCCAATATGTTCGTAAGAGTAACCAGGCGCCCAAAGAGTTCCATCTTTGTTTAGAGCTGGCTGTATAGCGAATTTTTGCCCAGCTTTAAATTGATTTTGCCATTTTTTACCAACTT
>CAYJKA010000038.1:0-13932 GCA_964370655.1 uncultured Treponemataceae bacterium
TTGTGGCGTTGGCGCTTGTTTAGGCTGTACAATCCCAACAAAAGATGGCAATAAGAGATGTTGCAAAGATGGGCCTGTTTTTGATGGCGCAAAGCTAATACTTTAATAGAATATATTTATAGAGGAAAGTATGCAAAAAAATATAGATTTGTCTGTAAATATTGCAGGCGTACAATTTCAAAATCCACTAATGGGAGCATCTGGTACCTTTGGCTACGGTTCTGAATACCATGGGATTATTGATGTAAATGCCTTGGGTGGCATTTGCTCAAAAGGTTTAACATTGGAAGCAAAAAATGGGAACGAAGGAGTGCGTCTTATTGAAACTCCTTCAGGACTCATAAACTCAATAGGCCTTGAAAACCCTGGCATAAAGCATTTTATTGAGCACGAACTTGAAACTATGATGAGTTTTAAGCCTGTAACCGTTGTAAACTTATCAGGTTCTTCTATAGATACGTACGTTGAAGGTGCAAAACTACTCAATGGTGCCATAACTAAAAGTGGTAAAAAAATAGAGATGATTGAGCTGAACATAAGCTGTCCAAACGTGAAAGCTGGGGGCATGGCATTTGGGTTAGATTGTGATGCCGCCTCTGATGTAACATCAAAAGTACGCGCAGTAACTGATATTCCTCTAATGGTAAAGTTGAGTCCAAATGCTGCAGACATTGTGTCTATTGCGCATGCGGTAAGAGAAGCAGGCGCCGATGCTATAAGCATGGTAAACACTTTTCAAGCTATGTCTATCGATATTGAAAAGGGTAAGCCTCTTTTTAACAATATTAAAGCAGGTCTTTCAGGTCCTGCAATTAGGCCGCTCGCTCTTAGAATGGTATACGATGTGTGCTCATCATTTGCAAAACTTCCAGAGGAAGAACAAATACCTGTTGTTGCGCTTGGCGGTATTGAAAAATGGCAAGATGCTGTTGAGTTTATTATGGCAGGCGCAAGCGCCCTTCAAGTGGGTACTGCAACTTTTGCTAACCCATCTTGCATGATTGAAATTATTGCGGGGCTGCAAAGTTATATGCAGCGAAAAGGCTACTCTGAAATAGAAGACTTTAGAGGATGCGCACTGTAAAAATTATCGCTTATGGATAAATAGATCCAACCTTTTCTACTTCTGCATTTCGAGCGGCACACCAAGTGCCTTTTTTCAATGCTTTTTGAATATCAATTTCTTTTCCATTTGTTTTATCTATAAGATATTCGTATAAAAAGCCCGCAGAAAAGGAATCCCCACAGCCAATTGAGTTTACAAGGTTTACAGTTTCTATTGGCTGCGAATATCCTTTCCCTTTGTATGACGCAAGAGTTGAATCTTTCCCTCGCGTAATTACAATGCAGTTTTGAAGTTCTTTACTTTTGTCACAAATGGCTTGCAATAATTCATCGTCGTTGTTTTCGCAAGTTAAGCCGAAAGTTCCACAAAATTCTTTTGCGTTTATTTTAATAATTTCAGGAGTGCATACTGAAAGTACATCAAGTAAGTCTTTGCCCCAAAAATCTACTAAAACTGAAAGACCTTGTTTTACTGCTTCTTTGCAAATAGCTACGTTTAAATTCTCTGACCATATTTTAGGCCTACTACCTGCGAACACAAGTGCATTTGATGTTGTAAATGATTCAAATAGTGTTGAAAGGAGTTTTTTTTCGGCTGTTCGTATTTCTTCTAGTGAATCAGTGTCTTCTAGGACAGGTTCATCCATTACAAGCTCTGTAACCGTCTTAGAATTGCTTTCAATGATTGTTATACATTCTCGTGTAAAACCAGAAATAGTAATTGGCTTTACCAGTAAATTATCACTTTTTGAAAGGTTTATAAAAATATCTGCATTTTCTTTTCCAATTGGGCAAATAACACTAGAGCAACCTTCTTCTAGTTGGTTTAGAACTCTTACTACATTTACTGCTTTGCCGGAGGCATCAAGTCTGAAATGAGTAGAACGGTTTACTTCACCATCAATCACAGTTGAAAAGGATGCAGTTCTTTGTAGTGTAGTTGAAAGACACAAGGCTGTTATATGCATATTACTCTCCAAAAAATGTTATCAAATATTTATTATTATAGGCTATTCTTGTTTTTTTCGCAAGCGTAAGTATTGAAAAGAATCGCATAGAAAAAAAGGTTGTAATGTAATTGTAAAAAAAAAGTAAAAAAAATGAAAAATTTTTCTTGACAAATGAAAAAAGTCATGTGATAATATATGTAATCGTTTACATTAAGTTGTAAACGATTACATTTAAATAAAGGTGGTTTGGATCATATGTCAGAAATAATTCTTCATATGAAAAATATCGAAAAACACTTTCATGGTGTACATGCTCTAAAGGGAATGGAACTTGAGCTTGAAAAAGGTGAGATTCATGCGCTCGTAGGTGAGAATGGAGCCGGAAAATCCACGCTAATGAAAGTTCTTACGGGGATATATGCTCGTGATGATGGCGATATTTTGTTCGAAGGTGCACCGGTGTACTTTTCCAGGATTAAAGATGCCCAAGATGCAGGTCTTATAATAGTTCATCAAGAGCTAAATATGTGTAATCATTTAACTGTTGCACAAAACGTATTTATAGGTAGAGAGCCTTTAACACGTGCTGGTCTTATTGATGAAAAGAAGATGAATGAAGATACTGCTGCGTTGTTTGAAAAACTAAACATTATTATTGACCCAACAGAAAAAATGGGCAATTTGACTGTTGGTAAGCAACAGATAGCAGAAATTGCAAAAGCAATTTCTTTTAATGCTAAGATTATTGTTTTTGATGAGCCTTCAGCAGCTCTTACAGAAACTGAAATTGCAGTTCTTTTTAAGATTATTGCAAACTTAAAAGAACAAGGCGTAACTATGGTTTATATTTCACATCGTATGAATGAAATAACTGAGATATCTGATAGGGTAACAGTTATGCGCGATGGTGAATTTGCAGGACGATTAATTACAAAAGAAACAACTATTCAAGATATTATTTCAAAAATGGTTGGACGTGTTATATATGAACAACCAAAAGAAAAGTCTGCCGTTGCTGAAGATGCGCCAATTGTATTGGAAGTAGAAAACTTAAACGCAGGAAAAATGGTTCAAAATGTTTCATTTAATTTGCGAAAAGGCGAAATTTTAGGTTTTGCAGGTCTTATGGGAGCTGGTAGAACAGAAACAGCAAGAGCATTATTTGGTGCTGATCCGAAAGCTGGTGGAACAGTAAGAATTAATGGGAAATTGGTTTCAATTAAAACACCAAAAGATGCAATTGAAGCAGGTATTGGATACTTGTCTGAAGACAGAAAGCGTTTTGGTGTAGCAATTGATATGACAATTGCTGATAACTCTGCTATGGCAGCGTTTGATAACTTTACAAAAACTGGCATCATCAATGATAAGTCTGTTCTTAATATTGCAAATAAATATGTTGAAGCTCTAAAAACAAAAACACCAAATGCAAGTCAAATAGTAAAAAAACTTTCAGGTGGTAACCAACAAAAAGTTGTAATAGCAAAGTGGCTTATCAAAGATAGTCAAATTTTGATTTTTGATGAACCGACTCGTGGTATTGACGTTGGTGCAAAAAGTGAAATATACAAACTTATGACTGATCTTGCAGCTGCAGGAAAATCAATTATTATGATTTCAAGTGAGCTTGCAGAAGTTACTCGTCTTTCTGATAGAATTCTTGTTATGTGTGAAGGTAAGAAGACAGGGGAGCTTCCAATTGAAGGTGTAACGCAAGAAGCTATAATGAGTCTTGCTACAAAAAGAGATTAATTCAAAGATATAAACGAAACGGAGGAATTAAAAATAATGGAATTATTAGGGCAAAAACATTTAGGTTCAATGTGTCAAGGCTTTATTAAAAAAGAATCGCAAAAAATTTATATTTTTATTGCACTTGTAATAATTTATGCATTTTTTGCATCAACAGCTAGAGGTTTCTTTTCATACAACTCTCTAGTAAGTTTGCTTGGAGCTTCATATTATATTGGGCTTTTAGCTATTGGTGTTACATTTGTAATTATTACTGGTGGTATTGACCTTTCAATTGGTACTGTTGCAATTTGTTGTGCAAAAGTAGGTGGAGAACTTTACAAGGTAATTAAGCCTGTAGTTGGTCCTGACGTGGGAATTATTATTGCAATTTTTGCCATTTTACTTATGGGTTTAGTTTTCGGTTACATAAATGGTGTGCTTATTACAAAATTAAAAATTGCGCCGTTTATTGCAACTCTTGGTACACAGCTAATTGCTAGTGGTTTTGGTGGGATTGTTTCAAGTAACGTTCCTACACACTTCCCTCAAGCAACAGAAGGTGGTGGATGGTTTAGATTTTTGTTTAAAACACCTACAAACTTTCCAACTGGGTTATTCTTTTTAATTGTTATTTCTATCGTAGCTGCAATTATATTAAATAAAACACGTACTGGTAGATACATTTTTGCTATTGGATCAAACCGCGAAGCTACAAGGCTTTCAGGTGTTGATACAGATAAATATGAAATGTCAGCATATATTCTTTGTAGTTTATTTGCAGCATTAGCAGGTCTTGCTTATGTAGCTATTTATTCTACTGCATATCCAGCAGGTGGACTTGGATTTGAGCTTAATGGTATAGCTGGTTCTATTGTTGGTGGTACATCTCCTTCTGGAGGAACAGGTTCAATTGTTGGTACATTGATTGGGGTTATGATCATGTCAGTAATTAAAATTGGATTACTTTCATTAGGTCTTCAAGCTCAATGGCAAACATTTATAACTGGTTTCGTTGTAATTGGTGCTGTATTGTTAGATGTTTACCGACGTTCAAATGAAAACAAAATTGCTTTAGATGATCCAGTAAAAAATCTAAAGCTAGAAAAGAAAGAAGAAGTATCAGTTCTAAAAGCAAAAATGCATATAGCTGCAGCTAATAATGATAATAACGCTGTTGCAACTTTAAAAACTGATATTGAAAAGCTAACAAGCGATTATGATATGAAAATTGCTGAAGCAGAAAGAGAACAGGCTGCAAGAAAAGCAGAGCAAAAACAAGCTAAGAAAGAAGCAAGTAAAGCACGTAAATAATTGGTGTGTATTAAATTTTGAAAAACTGCCAAAGATTTTGGCGTTAAAATAATGGAGGTTCATTATGAAAAAAATTGTATCTATTGCATTAGTTGCAATGATGGGGGCTCTTTTGTTCGCAGGTGGAGCAAGAGATGACCGAATGTTAATTGAAGTTGTATCAAAAGGCGAACAACATCAATTCTGGCAACAAGTACGAAAAGGTGTAGAAGCAGCTGCTGAAGACCTAAACGTTGATGTAAACTACGTTGGACCAGCTTCAGAATCAGAAATTGAAGCACAAGTAAACATGGTTAACACTGCACTTGCAAAACAACCAAACGCACTTTGTTTAGCAGCTCTTTCAACAGAATCTGTTACAGAACAACTTATCCAATGTGGACGAGATGGTATTCCTGTAATCGGTTTTGACTCAGGTATTGCTAACCCTCCTGCTGGTGTTGTAAAATCTACAGCTTCTACAAACAACTATGCAGCTGGTGCTCTTGCAGCAACAGAAGCTTTAAAAGTTGTAAACGTATCTGCAGGTGATAGAATTGTTGTTATCTCACAAGATGCAGCATCTGTATCAGTTGGTGAACGATCAGCTGGTTTTATTGACACAATGTATGATGCACTTAAAGCAAAAGGTTTATCAGTTTCAATCGAAGGTATGACACAAAGTAAGGGAACACCTGCTGTAGCACAAAAATACGACTATCCTACTAGAGTATCTGGTGCAGACGTTGTAATCGATTTCCGTGTACCAGCTAACACTTCAGACATCGCTCTTGTTCAAGGTGAAGCTTCTGCAGCACTTAAAAACGACGGTGTAGTAATTGCTTACGGTTCAAATGAATGGGGTATTCGTGGTATTATTGAAGCTGCAAATGCAGATGCTGGAATCATGGCAAAACTTAAAAACGAAGAAATCTTCGGTATTGGTTTTGACTCAGGAACAGCTCTTCTTGGTGCTATGAGAGATGGTATCATCCACGGTGCTATTACTCAAGATCCTTACCAAATTGGTTATCAAGCTGTTGCTTTAGCTTACAAAGCAATTAACGGCGAAACTCTTGATCCAGTTGTAGACACAGGTTCAGCTTGGTACACAACTGACAACTGGGGTGACCCAGCTATCAATGGTAACCTTTATGACTGGCCTGATGGAATTAACTTAGGTCTTAAATAAGGTTCCTATGTGATGTAGGACTATCACTTAAAAGTCCAAGCATAAAGAGCACTATTTTCGATTCTGTTGAAGATGGTGCTCTTTCTGTAATAAAAGAAAGAAGGAATGATAAAATACCATCTGTGCTATTTTATCATTTGCAGTTTCAAAAGCTTTGCTTTTAAAACTGCTATTTGTGCATTTCACGGCACATTGCTGCCGCAAAGGTTTTAAAAGGAGTTTACAATGTTAATGAATGTTTCTCCGGTTATTTCACCGGAACTTATTTATGCGCTACATCGCATGGGGCATGGCGATGAATTGGTTTTAACAGATGCTTTTTACCCTGGAGATAGTTGTAATTCCCGAGTAATTAGAGCTGATGGAGTAAAAATTCCAGAACTTTTAGATGGAATTATGAGGTTAATAAATATTGACCCCTATGTTTCAGATTCATTAGTAATGATGCAACCTGTTGAAGGTGATGAATTAGATATGTCTGTAGAAAAATCATTTATGGATGCTATAAAGAATATCTATCCTGATGCTCCTTCTATAACTAGAATAGGACGCTTTGATTTTTATGAAAGATCAAAATCTGCCTTTGCAATTGTTGTAACAGGCGAAACAGTAAAATATGGAAATATTATTATAAAAAAAGGCGTTGTTCCTGTAGGAAAAGATTTTTTATAATATAACTATAACAAAAACTAGTTGATTAAATAGTTTTTGAATTTTGACTTTGAGGAATTAAGATGCCAACAATAAAGGACGTCGCAACAGATGCAGGCGTTTCAACAGCTACAGTTTCACGTGTGCTAAATGGAGATGAAAAAGTTCTTGAATCCACACGTAACTCAGTAATGAAATCTGTTGAAAAGCTTGGGTACCGAGTGTACCCTGCAGCGCGAAGTCTAAAAAAGCGAAAGAGTAATATTATTGGTGTGTTAATTCCAGAATTGTCAAATTATTTTTTTATGCAACTTTTTGAATATTTTGAGCATTCTTTGAGACAAAATGGTTATTCAATGATATTATGTACATCTAATAATAGTATTGAAGAAGAAGCTGAAATGCTTAACTATTTACAAGGTCAGTTTGTTGAAGGTATTATTGTTATTCCAGCTAGTTTTGAATATAAACACTATGAAAGGGTATTAAAACAAACCCCGATAGTATTTGTAGATAGAAGTTTTAGTGGCATAAATGCAGACAGTGTTTTGGTAGATAATATTGGAGGCTCTTACGAAGTTGTTTCAACATTAATTAAGGATGGGTATAAGAGTATCGCTTTTGTAGGAGGCGATAAAAATTCCATGACCAGTCGGGAGCGTTTTGCAGGTTATGAAAAAGCATTAAAGGATGCAAACATAACTATAGAACCTGATTATGTTTTAATGGAAGGATCTTCAATAGAAGCAGGATATGTGGCTATGGATAAAATTCTTCGTCAATCGTTGAATAATAATTCTGCCGTAGTACAAAAACCTGATGCATTTTTTTGTATGAATCTAATGTCACTACATGGTGCTACAAAAAGAATTTTGGAAGAAAGTTATGAAGTACAGCAGTCTATAACTGGAGCTGCTTTTGATGAAATATTTTATGCAAACTTGTTTTCATGGTGCAAGTATTTTGTATCACAGCCGATAAAGGCAATGGGAGAAGAAGCCGTTCGCTTAATAATTGAACGAATAGAGAATGCTTCTTTTTCTGAATTTAAGGAAATACGACTTCCTACAGAAGTTGTAAAATATAATAATCATTTTGGTAACCAAGCGTAAGTATTTACGCAATAAAATAAAGTTATTCTAATTTACGGAGGAATACATGGCTAAATCTAGACTTATTGGTGATTATCCAGTAATTGGCATTCGCCCAACAATTGATGCAAGGCAAGGGGTTCTTCGTGTTCGTGATTCTCTTGAAGAGCAAACAATGAACATGGCAAAAGAAGCAGCAAAGCTACTGGAAGAAAATATTCGTTATTCAAATGGCGAAAAGGTAAAAGTAATTATTGCTGATTCAACTATTGGGCGCGTTGCTGAAACAGCAGCATGTGCAGACAAGTTCAGAAAAGAAGGTGTTGATATCACTATTACTGTGACTCCTTGTTGGTGTTATGGTTCTGAAACTATGGATATGGATCCTATGACTATTAAAGCTGTTTGGGGTTTTAATGGAACAGAAAGACCAGGTGCTGTATACTTAGCAGCAGTACTAGCAGGACATGCTCAAAAAGGATTACCTGCATTTGGTATTTATGGTCAAGAAGTACAAGAAGCAACAGCAACTGGTGTTCCAGAAGATGTTAAAGAAAAACTTTTACGCTTTGCACGCTCAGCTGTAGCAGTTGCAACTATGAGAGGAAAATCATACCTTCAAATTGGTTCATCATGTATGGGTATTGCAGGTTCTATTGTAGACTGCGCATTCTTTGAAAAATACCTTGGTATGAGAGTAGAATCAGTTGATGAAGTAGAAATTATTCGACGTATGACAGAAGGTATTTACGATAAAGCTGAATACGAAAAAGCACTTGCTTGGACAAAAGCAAACTGCCCAGAAGGAATTGATAACAATCCAGCAGAATACCAACGGCCTGCAGAACAAAAAGCAGAAGAATGGGAATTTGTTGTAAAAATGATGTGTATCATAAAAGACCTTTACCAAGGAAATCCAAACCTTCCTGAAGGTTGTGAAGAAGAAATGCTTGGACACAATGCTATTGCAGGTGGTTTCCAAGGTCAACGACAATGGACAGATTTTTACCCAAATGCTGACTTCCCTGAAGCTATGATGAACACTTCTTTTGACTGGGAAGGTGCGCGAGAACCAATGATTTTAGCAACTGAAAATGATGCTTTAAATGGTGCTTGTATGCTTTTTGGTAAACTTCTAACTAATACACCTCAAATGTTTAGTGATGTTAGAACATACTGGAGTCCTGAAGCAATTAAAAAAGCATCAGGTTACGATGTAGTAGGAAAAGCAAAAGAAGCTGGTGGATTTATTCACCTTATCAACTCTGGTGCAAGCTGTATTGATTTCTGTGGAGAAATTAAAGATGATGCAGGAAATTCAGTACTAAAACCATTCTGGGAAATGACAGAAAAAGATCAAAAAGCTTGTTTAGAAGCAACAACTTGGAGTTCTGCAAATCTTGGCTATTTCCGTGGAGGCGGGTACTCATCACGCTTTTCAACAAAAGCTGAGATGCCTGTGACAATGATTCGTCTAAACCTTATTCATGGACAAGGTCCTGTTATGCAAATTGCAGAAGGTTGGACAGTAAAGCTTCCAGATGAAGTAACAGACAAACTTTGGAAACGAACTGACTATACATGGCCATGTACTTGGTTTGCTCCAAGAGTAACAGGTAAAGGTGCATTCAAAACTGCATATGACGTAATGAATAACTGGGGTGCTAACCACGGTTCTATAAGTTATGGACATATTGGTGCAGACGTAATAAGTTTATGTTCAATGCTCCGAATCCCTGTTTGTATGCATAACGTAGAAGAAGAAAAAGTATTCAGACCTGCTGCATGGAATGCCTTTGGTATGGATAAAGAAGGTCAAGATTACAGAGCATGTGATAATTACGGACCATTATACGGAAAATACTAATATTTCTTTATAATATTTTAACTCCCTTGTTTTTACAGGGGAGTTTTTTTATTATTTGCTAGTAGAAATTTAAAAAATGTGATAAAATTATAAATATAGAAATGTTAAATCTTTCTTATAAGTTTTTTAGGAGACAAGCATATGAAAAAAATATTAGTTATAGGTAGCCTTAATGTAGATATGGTGGTAAAAGTAGACCATATTCCAGTTACGGGTGAAACAATTCTAGCAGATACTGAAGTGGAATATGTAGCAGGAGGAAAGGGTGCAAATCAATCTTATGCTGTAGGCCGACTTGGTGGAAATATTACAATGCTAGGTGCGGTAGGCGATGACACCTATGCTGATATTGAAAGAGAAAGCTTGCGTTCTGTAAATGTTGATGTGACAAAGCTCTTGGTTAAAAAAGATACAGCAACAGGTATAGCATGGATTCCAGTAAATGCACAAGGAAATAATAGTATAATAGTTTTGCCTGGTGCAAATAAAAAATTATCAGTAGATGATGTGTATGCCAATGAAAATTTAATAAAAAACTCAGATATAATAATTATGCAAATGGAAATTCCTCTTGATGTAATTTTAGAAGCCGCAAAATGTGCAAAAAAGCACGGTAAAATGGTTATTTTAGATCCTGCACCTGTTCCTAAAGTTTTTCCAGAAGAACTTTTTAAATACATCGATGTAATTAAACCAAACGAAACCGAGTTTTCACAAATCTTAGGAGAAGATGTTAGTGATTATTTAGATGGTAGCAAGAAGCTTAGAAGTAAAGGGGTGCCTATTGTAATAGTAACACTCGGTCCAGAAGGTTTACTAATAAACTCAGATGAAACAGGTATTCAAACAATTCCTGCTTCTCCTGCAACTGTTGTTGATACTACTGCCGCAGGAGATACATTTACAGCAGCCTTTGCTATCCAATTGTCGAAGGATAAAAGCCTACTTGAAGCAGTGCACTATGCAAATAAAGCTTCATCAATCACTGTGTCAAGAAAAGGGGCTCAAAGCTCTATTCCTTCTGCAGAAGAAGTTGACCAAAAAAAAGAGTGAGATTTTTTGTACATGGAAAATAAGACAACACGTTTACAATTGCTATGCATGATAGTGCGTGGCACTTTCTATTGGCTACGTAACTTTCTCAGCTTTACTCGTTTTACTTGATAAAATACTACATATAAAAGCATGGAGGACAAAGAATGGATTGTGAAAAAATTCCAATAATAATTGATTGTGACCCAGGTCACGATGATGCAATAGCACTCATTATTGCATTAGCAAGTGATAAGCTCGATGTACTAGCAGTTACTTGTGTTGCAGGGAATCAAACGCTGGATAAAACATCAAGCAATGCACGAAAAGTATTAACTTTCTTAGAAAAAAGAGTTCCTGTTGCAAGAGGGGCGGCTTCTCCTTTAATACGTAAACTACATACTGCAGGCGAAGTGCATGGAGAGACAGGATTAGATGGCTCTGGCTTAGAAGAAGCAGATTTTGACTGTGAACAAGAAAATGCATGCGAACTTCAAAAGAAGATTATTATGGAAAGTAAAAAGCCGGTAACTATAGTGGCTGTAGGGCCACTAACTAACATTGCAATATTACTTAAAGCTTTTCCTTATGTAAAAGAAAAAATAGAAAAAATCTGCATTATGGGTGGTGGAATTAACTATGGAAATGTTACAGCAACTGCAGAGTTCAACATTTATGTTGACCCAGAAGCTGCTCGCATAGTTTTTAATGCAGGTATACCACTTGTAATGTGTGGTCTAGATGTTACAGAGAAATCATATGTTACACCTGAAGAAGCTGAAAAAATTGGTAAAAATGGAAAAAAAGCAGGTGCCTTAGTTTCAAGGTTAGTAAATTTTTATTCGAAATATAATCTTTCACTCGGATATCCTGGTGCCCACATGCATGATGCTTGTGCTGTAGCTTATCTCATTAAACCAGAAATGTTTAAGACTGAAGATATGTATGTTACCGTAGAGACTGAAGGCGCTTATACCACTGGGATGACTGTTGCTGATAGACGTTTTAATACAAAGACTCAAATTACAGAGTATCCTGAAAGTAATATACTGGATAATGCTGTTGAGCCCAATGCTACTGTTTGTTTTGACATTGACAGAAAAGCATTGATAGATTTACTAGAACAAAGCTGCATAAATTATGGTTAAAAGCATATAATAATTCATATTTTTTTCTGAAAAACTTCCATCTTGACTTATGGGAGTTTTTTTTATATAATTGTGTTTTAATGAAGGATTGTTTATGATTAAAAAAATACTGATAGCCTCTTTTTATATGCTTTTTTCAATAGGAATTTCCTTTTCTCAAAGTGCAATCTTAACTGCAGCGGACTTTTTTGACTCCGTTTCACAGAATTTTGGTGCAATTGAAAGTTATGAAGCAGACATGAAAATTCGTACCGACGAAGAGTCCGAACAAATGGAAGCAAGAGTTTCTTTTAAACAACCAAATCTTTTACTTATAGACTTCTCAAGTCCTGCGACTCAAGCAATAGTTTTCAATGGTAACCAACTCACAATATTTATTCCGAACTTAAACGTTATTTTAAATCAAACAGTACAAAGTGATGGATCTTCTACAGACGGAATGAATTTAGCAACGCCTGAAGGCCTAGCATTAATGAAGCGGTATTATTCAATTTCTTATGAAGTAGGACAATCACCTGTTCCACTAGATCCTGAAGCAGTTGGAACACCAGAGGCAGAAGAGTTAGTAGTTAAGTTACTTCTAACAAGACGTAATACAACAGAGGGTTTTAGGACAATTAAACTTGCTATTAGCCCAGATACTCTATTGATTAGGCGAGTTAATGCTGAATCAGTAGAGGGGCGAACATACGAGTTCGATTTTTCTAACTATGCTATAAATCAAAATATACCGGATATGCGTTTCATTTTTGATATGCCATCAGCCGGAAGTACATTTAATGACTTTTTATTTGCAGAATCAGAGTAGTGGAGATATATGGAAAATTTTGGAGCACTTTTAAGAGAAAAACGAGAAGAAAAAAATCTTTCAATTGATACCGTAGCACGAGAAACGGCAATTTCAAAACAGTTTGTAGAAGCCTTAGAAAATGAGAGAACAGACATTTTTCCAAGTAATACATATGTTGCAGGTTTTTTACGTAATTATTGTGATTACTTAGGAATAGATTCTGCGTACATCCTAAAAATATTCAATGCAAAATTAATTCAGGAGACACCAACTCCAGCAGCATTGTTGCACCCGAAAAAAACACCACTAAAAAAAATAATTATTATTGCATCAAGTGCACTCTTTTTATGTGTTGCTTCGCTATTGTTAGTATACTTTTTAGTCATTGTACCTGAACGTCAGGCTGCAAGAGCAACAAGTCTTGCTAAAACACAAGGTGAAACATACGCTTTATCAGCTATTCCTTTTCAAAAAAGGCTGTATGTTGGCGATAACCTTTCTTTACGTGTGAATGAAGAAACTTTGTACTTAAAAATAACAGATACATTAGATGCCCTTGCTTTTGAAACACCTTTAGGTTTGCAATTTGTAGAATTAGGTGAAGAACTGGAAATTGATGTTGATGGTAAAAACGGACCAGATTTTACTATATTTGTATCTGATATTTCTAATACTGATTCATCAATTGGAGCTGAGATACGAGCATTTTTAACTACACAATCTAGCACTGCAAGTGCATTAGGTTTTGGTGTTGGGACAGAAGTTGCTCTTGCATCTGAATTACCTACAACATTAGCTCAAACTGTTATTTTGGAAGATAATCGTGCTTATCCTTTTACCCTAAATGTAACATTTAGAGATGTTTGCTTGCAACGCTATGTAACAGATAACAATGAATCAGTGGAAACTCTTTTTATGGCAGGCGATGAATTAATCATGCAAGCTAATAACGCTATTCGTTTATGGATGTCTAATTCAAATGCTGCTACAATGCAACTTATAGCAGACGGAAAATCTTATGACCTTGAAGTTGGTCTACCTGGTGAAGTATCAGCTCAGGATGTTCGCTGGATTAGGGAAGATACTAATATGTATAAACTTGTGGTAATGGATATTGAATAA
>CAYJKA010000039.1:0-13689 GCA_964370655.1 uncultured Treponemataceae bacterium
ATGGGTCAAGCGGAATACAGTGCCCACCAAGACCAGGGCCTGGATAAAATGCTTGGAATCCATAAGGTTTAGACTTTGCAGCATCAATTACTTCCCATACATTTATGCCCATTCTATGGCATATAAGAGCCATTTCATTTGCAAGACCAATATTTATATTTCTATAGGTGTTTTCTAGAATTTTTTCCATTTCGGCAATTTTTGGACTAGACACTTTGTGTACTTCGCTACTTAAAACAGCCTTGTAAACTTCGGCTATTACATCGGTAGCATCCTCTCCGACCCCACCTACAACCTTAGGTGTGTTCTTTGTTTTATACACTAAGTTACCTGGATCTACCCTTTCAGGTGAATAACCAAGATAAAAATCTACACCGCATTTAAGCCCACTCGTTTCTAAGATAGGAAGTAAAAGTTCTTCTGTAGTGCCTGGATAGGTTGTGCTTTCTAATACTACCATTGTTTCTTTTTTTAAGTACTTTGCAATTGCTTCTGTACTGCTTTTTACATAGGTAATATCAGGTTGTTTAAAGTTATCTAATGGAGTTGGAACGCAAATAGCAATAAAATCTACATCTTTTACAAAAGAAAAATCTGTAGTAGCGCTAAGTTTTCCACTGTTTACTACTTCTTGTAGGTCGTCTACAATAACGTCTCCAATGTAGTTTTCACCCTTGTTAACCATATCTACTTTGCTATCTTGAACATCAAAACCAATAGTTTTAAATCCAGCTTTTGCTTTTTCAACTGCTAGTGGAAGTCCTACATAACCTAAACCCACAACACCAATAGTGATTTCTTTATTTTTAATTTTTTCTAATAATTTATTTTTCATATCAATCTCCTACTATTTTTTTCAGTGTATCACGTTTTATACTTTTTGTACAGAGTCGTCATTTTTAATATATTCACTTTTACAAGCAGAACACACAGCCTTATCTGAGGTAAAGGTAAGTTGTTCACCACATTCGCACACCCATCCTCTAATACGAGCAGGGTTTCCAACTACAAGTGCATAGTCTGGTATGTGTTTTGTTACAACACTACCAGCCCCAATAAAGGCATATTTTCCAATGTCATGGCCGCAAACTATAGTGGCATTAGCGCCAATAGAAGCGCCTTTTTTTACGGTTGTTTCTTTGTATTCATGTTGTCTTTTTATAAAAGAGCGTGGATTAATTACGTTAGTAAACACACAAGAAGGCCCTAAAAATGCATCATCTTCTACCATTACGCCTGTATATACAGAAACATTGTTTTGTATTTTTACATTATTGCCAATACGTACCTTTGGGGATATAACAACGTTTTGGCCAATATTACAATCTTTACCAATGGTACAATCGCTCATAATATGTGAAAAATGCCATATTTTTGTATTTTCTCCAATAATGCAGTTATCATCTACATAGGAGCTTTCATGTACAAAGTATTCCACTATAATGCCTCCAAAACAGTTTTGATAATTACATCTTGTTCTTCATCTGTTAAATATGGATGCATTGGTAAACTAAAAGTAGTATCACAATAATTGTTAGAATTCTTAAAATCTATATTACTATACGGATTGCCTTCGTACACTTTTAACTTATGCTGAGGTGTTGGATAATACACCATGTTTGGAATATTTTTTTCAGATAAATATGCAATTATTGAATCTCGTGTCTGTTTATCCTTTGCTAAAAGCGCATATTGTGCATAAATAGACATGCAATTTTCTTGTATTTTTGGAACTGTAAAATGCTCATTAAATGCTTCATTGTATCGGTTTGCAATTTTCTGTCTATTTTCAGTTTCATAATCTATAAAAGCCTTAAGTTTTACTTTTAAAATGGCAGCTTGTAAGGTGTCTAGCCTTGAGTTTACTCCAACACGAACGTTGTCATATTTAGACGAGCCTTTTCCATGCACCCTTATAGATTGTAATACACTTGCAATTTCATCATTATTGGTAAATATAGCACCGCCGTCTCCATAACAACCTAATGGCTTTGCTGGGAAAAATGATGTTGTTGCAATATCACCAAAACTGCAGCATTTTTTACCTTTGTATTCTGCTCCAAAACTTTGAGCTGCATCTTCAATTAATAAAAGATTATATTTTTTACAAATAGCGTCAATTGCATCGTAGTCGGCAGGGTTACCTAAAAAGTCAACACCAACAACTGCTTTTGGAGTATGCTTACCCTTTGCAATTACATTTTTAATTTGCTCTTCTAATGAAAAAGGACAAAGGTTATAAGAAACAGGATCTATATCGCAAAAAACAGGTACAGAACCTAACATACAGGCAGGTTCAACACTTGCAATAAAAGTAATATCTGGACAAAATACTGCATCTCCCTCGCCTATACCGTAGGCCATAAATATCATTTGCAAGGCATCGGTTCCGTTTGCACACGATATAGAATGTTTCATTCCAGTATAGTCAGAAAGACTTTGTTCAAATTCTTGAACATGGCGCCCCATAATATATTGGCCTTCATCCAATACACTTTGTATTTCAGCGTTAATGTCATTTTTAAGGGCAGCATATTGCGCTTTTAAATCAATAAATTGCATTATTGTTCTCCTTCAATTATTTTAATAAGCTTATTTGTTAATATTTCAAAGTCATATTCTGTAGCCAGTTTACGTGCATTTTTTGCCATTGTATTATGTTGACCTTTTTCCAACAAAGCAAGAGTTTCAACAGCATTTGAAAATTCTAAAGCAGTTTGATTTTCTATACTAATTCCTGCATTATTTTCTGCTATAATATCGTAGCCCATTTTTATAGTAGTAAGCACGGGCTTTGCAGATGCTAGATATTCAAATACTTTATTTTGGCTACCACCGTATTTCCATATATAAGATTCAATGTAATGTAAAATATTTACATCTGCCTTACTTAAAATATATGGTATGTATTTTTTTTCAACTCTTCCTTTAAAAATAACATTGTTAATCTTCTCGTCAATTATTCTATTTTGTAAGCGTTCTAATTCATTTCCACCGCCCCAAATAAGAAAAATAATATTTTTATTGTTGCATAGTTTTGCAGCGTCTATTATTAAGTCTAGGTTATTTACCTTTCTAATGGATCCTGCATACACAACTTTAAATAATTTTTTATCGTCCAAATGTTCATCTGTAAAAAAATAGGTTTGTATGTTTTCATCAAATTTCTTTAAGTCTAAGCCATTGTTTATATGAAACACCTTAGATTGAGGAATGGCATTACTCCAACCTTTTTCAACAATATAATCATATCCACCTTGCATAGTAAATATAATTTTATCAGCTTTTTTGTACAGCCATTTTTCTAACTCGTACAGAATTTTTATAACAATGTTTTTCTTTGTAATACTGCTAGAATACGCTACAATACTTTCTGGCCATAAGTCTCTTACTTCTAAAATACAAGGTATTTTGTAGCGCCTTGCAATAAGAATACCTGCAATACCAACAAATGGATGTGGGCATGATGCTATAAGCACATCAGGCTTTTCATGTGTTTTTTTAACTATTTTTTTTGTAACTGAAAATATGTTAAAAAAATATGATAGCATATTCTTAACTCTGCTAAAACCATTTGATGTATATGCACTAGTTTTTACAAATACAAAGGGAACACCTTCATCTATAGTTTCTATATATTTTTCTTTTCCAGGTATTCTGTTTTCTTGGGTAAAATGATTAAAGGCACTTGAAAAAATTTTTGTTATATACCCTTTTTGTAGTAGAAAACGACAAAAATCATAAGGTCTTACTAAAGCGCCTTTATTGGGAGAGGATGAATAATGGTGAAAAAACCAAACATTCTGCATAGTTATAGTATATCTCAAATATAAATCATAAACAAGTACTACAGCTTTTTTGTATTAACTAGAAGTATTTTTAGTTACATCAAAAAACATTGGTGGTAAACTTGCATCAACATCGGTATATTCTTGTTGCCAAGCTTCCTTTTCCTTGTTATCCCATTCAATATCTTCATCACGTAAATTATACGTAGGAACAAGTTTATGAACAATTTGCTTTACATTATCATTTTCTGCAGTTGCTGCATCATAGAGCATATTAAGACTGGCTAAAAAGGACTCTTCCTGCACTTCTATGGGTTTCCCTATGTAAATGAGCTTATTATCCGTACTTTGTAAGCCTTCTTCTTCCATAAGTAGTTCTTCATACAGTTTTTCTCCCGGTCGTAAACCAGAATATTGAATTTCAATGTCTTCACCTAGACGTAAGCCCGATAACTTTATTAAGTTTTTAGCAAGATCTACAATTTTCATGGGTTTTCCCATGTCCAATACAAAAATCTCGCCCCCTTGTGCACTTGCCCCAGCTTGTAAAACAAGGGAAACAGCTTCTGGAATTGTCATAAAATACCTAACTATATCGGGGTGTGTAACAGTTATTGGCCCACCCATGGCTATTTGTTCTTTAAATAGTGGTATTACACTGCCATTACTTCCAAGAACATTTCCAAACCGCACTGCAACAAAATCTGTTTTTGCGTGCTTGCTAAACATTTGTATTATCATTTCACAAATTCGCTTAGATGCTCCCATAATATTAGTTGGGTTTACAGCTTTGTCAGTTGAAATAAGCACAAATTTTTCTGCTTCATAATGTGCAGCTGCAAGGGCTGTTTTATATGTTCCAAAAACATTGTTTTTTATTGCCTCATTTGGACTTGTTTCCATAAGCGGCACATGCTTATGTGCTGCAGCATGAAATACAATTTGAGGCCTATATTTACTAAACACGTCGTTTATTTTTCTTGAATTTCTAACAGAACCAATAAGCACAACTAAATGTAAATTTGGATAATTTTTTAATAACTCTTGTTGAATGCTATATGCATTGTTTTCATAAATGTCAAAAATTATAAGCTGGGACACACCATTTGCAGCTATTTGCCTACATAGTTCACTTCCAATGCTCCCGCCGCCTCCGGTAACTAATACCGTTTTACCAGAAACAAATCTACCTATTTTTTCAGATGTAATACTTACAACCTCGCGGCCAAGTAAATCTTCTATTTCTACTGAACGTAATTTAGAAACGGTAACATCACCTTTTACCAATTGATACATTCCTGGTAAAATTTTTATTTCACAATTATCAATTTCCTGGCAAATTTCCAAAATCTTTGCTATTTCTAGTTTACTTACACTAGGCATAGTAATAATAATTTCATTGATTCTATATTTTTTTGCGCATTTTAAAATTTTATCGCGGCCGCCTTCAACTCGTATTCCATGTATATAAGAATTGTGTTTTGAAGTAGCATCATCTATTGCACAACATACTCTACAGTCTAATTCTTTACTTTGAGTTATTTCCCTAATAACAGCACTTCCAGACTCACCTGCCCCTATAATCATAGTGTTTTTGCCATATTCTTTGTGCACGTATGTTCTGTAAAAAAGGCGTAAAGCGCGATATGAAAAACGAATAGCACAGGTTCCTAAAAAAAGAAGCATAAAATATAATACGTAATAACTTCTAAACACGGGCATTAGTCGCAACTGATACATAATAATATTCATAACTATTGCTAAAACACAAGCGAGGAAAATATTTACAAGCTCTTGTATACTTGCAAATCGCCACAAACTTTGGTACAGCTTAAAAAACACAAAAAGAGCTATGGTAATAAGTGTGTTAGGAATAGCCATTTGATAAATGTAGTTAAAATATACTGCTGGTATTTCATCTACCGACATATTAAACCGTATAAAAATTGCTAAAAAAGAGCAAACATTTATACATAATACATCTAAAATAAAAAACGCAACGTTATATACCATTGCCTTATTAAAAATTTTATGATTTTTCATCTTATTACCTTGTAATTTCTAATATTAAGTCTAGTTTCCTATATAATAGTATAATACAATATATTAAAAGTAGCAAGTAAAATACTTATCGCTTTAGAACTGCAAAAACGGTTTTAAACATAATTGCAAAGTCTAACCATACTGCATAATTTTTTATGTAGTCTAAATTATACACCATTTTTTTTGGAAGAACTGTAGATATGTACACATCATCAACATCCACTGCACCAGACAAAATAGTATCTTCATCTTTAAATGCAATACTTGCGCTTGATGTAATACCTGCTTTCATCAATAGTGTTGCATACATTTCGCTTGTATAGGATTCTACATACCGTACAACTTCTGGCCTGGTACCAACAAAGCTCATATCTCCCACTAAAACATTAAATAATTGTGGCACTTCATCAATACGCAGCTTTCGTAGCAACATACCAACCTTTGTAATGCGGTTATCATTATGAATTGTTACCGAAGTTCCCAATTTTTCTGCATTGTTTACCATTGTCCTAAATTTAAAAATTCTAAACTGTTTCCCTGCTGTTGTAACACGCACTTGCCTAAAAAACACAGGCCCCTTTGAATCAAATACAATAGCCAAGGAAATTATTAGCATTAATGGAAAAAGCAAAATTATTAAAATAAAACTAAATACTATATCAACAAAACGTTTTAAAAATAAATGCAATTTCTTTTTTCTTAAAATTGTATAATAACTGAGCACACTGTCATTTTTCATATATTCTGGCAAAGAATCCCACTGCAGCATGTTTTATTTCTCCAATACTTCCTTAAGTGAATCAACAACATAATGCACATCATCATTGGTTAAAAGCGTATGTAAGGGTAATGATATTTCATTTTTATATTGATTAAACGCATTATTAAAACTATCTATATTAAACCCTAAGTTTTTATAAGCTGTAAATAATGGAAGTGGTTTATAGTGAACATTTAAAGATATACCCTTTTCTGCCATACGGGTAATTATTGTATTTCTTTCTTCTTCAGTTTTCCCATTTAAGCGAATAAAAAATAAATGCCCAGACGACTCACTTTCACTTGTGTAGTGTTCTAAAACTTGAACATCTAAGTCTTGTAATAACTTTGTATAAAGTGTAATAATTTCTTTTCGCCGTTGCAATATAGAAGCATAGCGCTTTAACTGAACAAGCCCTATACTTGCCATAATATCGGTCATATTGCACTTATAATTTGGTGCAATAATATCATATTCCCAAGCACCAGCCTTTGTTTTTGCTAAGGCATCCTTAGACTGTCCATGTAGCGATAAAAGCATATATTCTTTGTACAAATGCTCATCATCAACACCTTGAACGGACTTCCACGTAACGGCTCCGCCTTCTGCGGTAGTTAGATTCTTTACTGCATGAAATGAAAATGATGTAAAATCTGCAATGCTACCATTAACAATGCCTTTATACATTGCACCCATAGAATGGGCAGCATCTGCAATTACTATTACTCTACCAAAAGCCTTTTGTATATCATTATTAGGTGAAAAAAGGCTTTTCTTTTTATTTACAATGTTAAAAATAGCATCGTAATCGCACATAACGCCAGCTATATCAACAGGAATTATTGCCTTTGTTCTCTCAGTAATGGCACCTTCTAAAGCCTTAACGTCCATAAAATAAGAGTCTTTTTCAGTATCTACTAGTACAATTTTTGCACCTACATGATGAATAACGCTTGCAGAAGCAGAATAGGTATACGCAGAAGTAATAACCTCATCTCCTTCACCTATGCCCAATAAACGCAAGGTTAACTCCATTGCCGCTGTAGCAGAATTAAGGCAAACAGCCTTTTTTGTTCCACAATATTCAGCTATTTTGTTTTCAAAAAGCTTAGTTTTGGGGCCAGTTGTAATCCATCCAGATTTTAGGGTATCTACCACTTCGTCAATTTCTGCCTGTGTAATGTCTGGCGGTGAAAATGCAATTGCTTTACTCATGTTTACCTCATTCTTATTGTAGCACTTTTAGCAAACGCTGTAAAGCACAACTTAGTCATTTTAATTGTAAGAATATTACGATATTTAATCCGTTTAACAGGTAGACTTTTTTGCTAAAATTAGATATTATAAACAAATGTTAAACATAATAAAGAAGAGTAAGGTTATTTACCTAGCAGTACTTTTAAGTATTGTGCCAGTTGCTTTGTTTTCACAGCAGTATCAAATTAGAGATGTTACCTATGATATTACAGGAAGCACTCAAGAATATCCCCTACGCCAAGCAGTAGATATTGATACTAAAAAAGTTTTTCAAAGTAAAGAATCACTTGATGTATATGTAGCAGATTTACATACTCAGTTTCAAAGCATACGCGTATTAGAATCTGTATCTATTATTCCAACATTGGGTAGAGCAAATGTAGAAAATATTATTCCAGTAGACTTACGAATAGTAACAGAAGATACCTTTAATATTATTGTAGCACCCTACCCAAGGTTCGATTCTAACGACGGATTTTCCTTTAAAATAGATTCAAAAAATTATAATTTTTTAGGGTCCATGCAAACATTAGACGCTGAAGTTTCTTATGAATTTGATTTTAAAGATCCATCAGATCCATTAGACAAAGATACACATACTATTGGTAGTTATGCTTCATTTACCTACCCCTTTGGTTTAGGCCCTGTTGATTTAACATGGAAAAATACCTTAGGTTTATCATACACCATTGGAGAAAGTGAACCTGGTATAGACTTTGCATCTGCAATTAATGCAACATACCCAATTAACGATATTATTTCTATTAGTTTAGGATTAACTCAAGGTATAAGTTACGATGTAGATTATAAGCGCTACGATGATGCATTTTATTTTTCAGAAATTGCATCTTTTTCAATACCTGTAACCCTTGTAAAAACAGAAAGTTTAGGCTCTATAAAATGGACACCAAGTGTTTCTGCAACATATTATTGGGATTTAAACGGCATAAACACTGCAAACGAAGACCTTTACGATACAACATTAGACTTTGGACATTCATTTTCTCTTGGTCGTGTAGATTGGTTTGGAAACTTTAAAAATGGTTTTACATTTTCTTTTTCACAAAGCCTAGAAAAAGAAATGTACATGAATAAATTTTCTATAAACAATACAATTAACGCATCATATTTTAAAGCATTTAAACATATTGGACTAAAAAGTCGCTTATATTTACTCGATTCAATTGGTGCAGATCATGAAGTGGGCGATTACGTGCGAGGTGTTAGAAATGACTATATTGACACAAATGCTGTAGCAATTATAAATTTAGACCTTCCAATAAAGGTATGGCAAACAGACTGGGTTCGTTACGGACTATGGGACTGGACTCGCTACCTTAACTTTGAACTCCAAATAAGCCCATTTGTAGATATTGCATTGGGATATAACCCTGTAACAAATTCTACATACAGTCCTAAAGACGGATGGTATGCTGGTGGTATTGAAGTTGTTGGATATTTAAATGAAGCACGAAGTATCGTTGGTAGAATAAGTGGTGGTGTTGACTTAGTGCAAGCAGCCGATAAAGTTGGAGACCATGTAAGCTTTATAGATACTGCAGTAAATGCTTTATTTAATACAAGTTGGCGTTCTAAAGCAAATCCATCATGGTATGAGTTTAGCTTTGGTATTGGTTTATTTTATTAACAAAAGGAAATACAAATGAAAAAAATTATACTTTTAAGTTGCTTGCTATCAATTGCAGCACTTTCGTTTTCTCAGCAAAACCTCTCTGTTCCTTTAGATGATTCAGTGTATGGTATTATTGAACATCTTGAAATACGAAATTATGTAAAACAATTGCATAATTCAAAACCGTATACTTTAAATGTTATTATTTCAACACTTAATGAGTCTTTAGATCATCCTGATATGTCATTAAATGAAAAAGAAATTGTTATTAAAACTATTGAACGTTTAAGCCCAGAGCCACAAACAGAGCTTAATGAAAATAATAATGCTTGGCAAAATATTAGCACGCTAGCAAACACTGGTGCTTACAGGTATGTAGACACAGTAAATGGCATGCCTTTAACAGTTGAAATAGGTGCAACGCTAGACTTAGACCTAATGTCCAACTTAAATGATCCTAGCATTTCAACCGATTTATGGGTTAGTCCATATATTTTAGGTGATTTAGGGGATAACTTCTCCTATAGACTTAAAGCTGGTGGCGGAATAATGAAGCTAGACTTGAGCGCATACAAACCTTATACATTTTATCAAAACTGGCTTGGATACCAATACTTATTAGAAGACCCAGATAATTATTCTTATGAGGGTGGAAAATCTGAAGAACTTGCTGGAGCAATGCAATTTCAACCAGAGTTTTCTGCATCATTTTTTGACAATAAAATGGGTATAAACTTTTCTAGAATTCAACATTCTTGGGGAACAGGTAACGGAAGCTTAGTTTTATCTTCTAACGCTCAGCCGTTTACTGCTATAGAAACATATATTCATCCAGTAGACTTTATTAGTCTTTCCTATTTAGTTGGTGGGTTAGAATTTTACAGAGACTCCACACTTACAGGTTCATCAGAAAACTTTCAAAACGCATATACAGCTTTTATGGGAGAAGTTTTCTTAGGCGATTTCGGGTACCTAGGTATTCAAAGTACAGCGGTATGGCCAAAACGATTTGAACTTGGATACCTACTTCCAGGTATGATTCCATTTATAAATCAAAACACAATTGGTGACTATGAAAATGTTCAAATGGGACTTTCTGCTGGTATAAACATTCCAAAGTATGCTAACTTTTATTACAATGTTTTTATAGACGAAGTAAACTTTACAGTTGATGACTTTTTTCACAAAGACAGAAACATGTATTCATATCAAACAGGGTTAAAAGTGGCAATTCCAAACACAAATTTTGTTACATTTAACTTTCAATATACAAAAATTGAACCGTATATGTACACACACCCAGGTAGAACAAGCCCTTGGTATGGTGATACCGTTATGCGAATGAATTATGTAAATCATGGTGATTCGTTAGGATATTACTTACCACCTAACTCTGATGAATTAAAACTTGTAGCAGATGCAATGCCAACATGGTTTCTTAAAACTCAGCTTATGTATTCTTTAGTTCGCCATGGTGTAGATTACGGATCTGGCTACGTAGATGGAAGTAATATAAACGATCCACATATATATGACAGCAGTGACCCTGATTATATTCCATTAAACTCTAAAACTAAGTACTTCCTTACAGACGGTGTATACGAATGGATTCACTCAATTGGAGTACAAGGAGAACTAGACTTACGATTTGTTAATGATATTCCGCTATCACTTGTTGTAGGTTATACATTATCGTATAAACACCATACACAGCCAAATGAACTTAACAAATCATTTAAGCCAATAAACAATGAAGAGTACAAAGATACTTGGGGAAATTACTTACAACTTTCAGTAAAAGTTTGGTAAATAAAAACGGGGTTCACTACAGTGTAGAGAACCCCATTTTTTTTGTATTAAAGTCTTACTTTCTAACTTTGCAATGCTTTTTCAGATAGTTCACGCCACTGTCGTACAGGACATTCCATTGCTAGGGCTAAGAAAACACCTTGTGCAAAATCATTATATCCTAGTTCAGAACATATCTTACCTAGATTATAAAATCCTTCCCAAACATCATTATCTTTTGCCCATTCACTTACATCATAAAATAACTGTAATTGCTTAAAAAAATCATTTAACGATGTATATGTGTAGTGTATATCTCTGTCTTCTAAAACCTCATCTATTCGCTCTAACGAAGATGTAGCAAATAATAAAGCTGTTTCCAAGGCTTTTTGCTCATTCCCTTGATTATCATAGTAGTACGTTAAATAGTACCATGCCTTTAAACTTTTATAATAGTCATTTCTAAAAAGCAAGAAAAATCTATCTACACTCATTCCATTTTTTAGCGCAGTTGTAATTGACCTTATAAATGCAGATGGCTCTCCATTTTCATAATATGAATCGTCTTCAGCTGCAATAAGAAGTAATACTTCTTCAAACTCGTTCCATTTTTTTTGTATGGCATATAAGTCGGCAATAGAATACAAAACATCATACTGCTCGTCACTTACGTCTAGCAAGGATCTATATTCATATGCATTGTAAAAATATGACTCTGCAATGCTTAGTTCACCCTCGATGTAATAAAGCTTAGCTAAAAGATATTCGGCCTCTGGATAATTTTCAGAGATTCTAATATATTCAAGCACGTTATCAATAGAAAAATCAAAATACTCTACAGTATGTTCTAATAAAGCTCTCTCAATTACTTGAACAACATCATTACTTTTCCGATTTTTAAAAAAGTATAAAAGCTGATTTATATCTTTTCCAATTTTTTGAGCACTTGGTTTTCTAAGTTCTGTTTCAAGCGTATTTACAGACCAAGCACTTTCGGCCTTTCTAGCATCAACGGCTTCTTGTGCAAGTAAAAAAGCCAAAGGATAATCATTTTCTTCATACGCAATTTGTGCTTCGGCTAGAATAAATTTTGCAAGCCTATTTGGGTCTGGGCGTGATAAGCTTTCATTTTGTGCCATAAGTGGCATTGAAAATAAAACAGTCAAAAGTATTATTAAAATAGTTATTGTATATTTTTTCACAAAGATTCTAATTCCTCTATAAAAGCATTATCGGCATCTTTTAAGAGTATATTTACATCATCATTTTTAATTGTTCTTACAACTTGGCCTTTTTTAAAAATAATTGCACTTGTGCTACTTCCTGTAATCCCAATATCGGCATGCTTTGCTTCACCTGGCCCGTTTACACTACACCCCATAACAGCAACTGTAATATTTTTATCCATTGCCATAAGGCGGTTTTGCCATCTATCAACAAAGGCGTGAACATCAAAACCGTTTCTACCACATCTAGGGCATGAAACAATGTTTACGCCGCCTTTTATAAGGCCACAGGCTGAAAGTATTTCCCTAGCTGCAATTATTTCATTTTCTGGACTTGATGATAAGCTAACTCTAATTGTAGAGCCTATTCCCTTAGATAAAAGATGTGTAAAGGCCACAGTACTTTTTACAATTCCGCCAATTAAAGGGCCTGCTTCAGTTACTCCAATATGTAATGGCACTTCTGGATGCATTGAATGAAAAACTTCATTTGCATCTATTGTTTCTTGTATGCTGGACGCTTTCATAGAAACTATATAATTTTCAAAATCTAATCTTTTAAAAACTTCAATTTCACGCTCTGCAGTAAGTGCTAAACCTTGTGCACGAGTTATTTTTCCTGTACTAACGTCTAGGTCAATGTCTTTAGGAAAGCTTCCGGCATTTATACCAATTCTAATGGCTACACCTTTTTCTTTGCACGCATTAACTACTATAGCCGTTTTTTCTTCGCTACCAATATTACCAGGATTTATACGTATTTTTGCTACGTTTCCTTTTAGGCATTCTAGGGCAAGTTTATAGTCAAAATGAATATCTGCAACAAGTGGCATAGTTGTTTTTTCTGCTATAAGACATAAGGCCTTTGCGCTTTGTATATCAGGGACAGCAAAACGTAATACAGAACATCCCAATTCTTGAAGAGACTCAATTTCTTGTAAAACAGAAAAAAGGTATTGGTTATCAGTTAATACTGAATCAATACCCTCTTTCCACATAGTTTGAATACTAATTGGAGAATCTCCTCCAATAGTAAGCTTTTTGGTTATACCCAAACCGCCAATTTCGACGGCTCGGATATTATTATTTATCATAGATTCGGTTATACTTATACAACGATCATAGAGAATACCATTGCGAAAAGAGCAACAGTTTCACAAAGACCAACTACCATGATGTATTGAGCAAAACCTT
>CAYJKA010000040.1:0-13429 GCA_964370655.1 uncultured Treponemataceae bacterium
TTGACCCTGTTATGAAACGCTACTTTTTGGAAGAAAAAAAGGGAAGCATTATGCCACGCGTTGCTCCAGACTTAAATCCAAAAACATTTTGGCTTTATAAAAATGCACACACAATTGACCAAAACTGGTCCATTAGAGCATCGGGAGTACGCCAGAGGCACATAGACCAAGCACAGTCTGTAAACCTTTACATAACCAATGAGTTTACCATTAGACAAGTACTTAACCTATATATAAAGGCATGGGAAGAAGGCGTAAAATGCATTTACTACGTTCGCTCACAAGCCTTAGAAGTAGAAGAATGCGAGTCATGTGCAGGATAAGAACATTTTCTTTTCGTAGCTGCCTTTTTAGACAGCTACTTTAAAAGATTTTTATTTTCTTATATAATGCCTACATGAATAAAGAAACTCTAAACATTATTCTATGTTATATTCTCTGGGGATTAATGCCTCTTTTTTGGAAACTTCTTTCTAATATTTCTCCTATTTATGTATTAATGTCTCGAATTGTATGGTCTTTTGTTTTTTGTTTTTTACTTTTATTATTAAAAAAGAGGCTTACCTCCATTAAAAAGGTTTTTTCAAGTAAAAAGGAAGTTTTATTTCTTTTACTATCTTGTATTCTTATTGCTTTAAATTGGGGTCTTTATATTTTCGCAGTAAATGAAGATAGGATATTAGAAACAAGTATCGCATATTACCTTTCTCCAATTTTAGCTATTTTTATTGGTGTATTTTTATATAATGAAAAGCTTCACAAATTTCAATGGATGGCTGTAGTTTTTGCTATTTTAGGTGTTATTATTTCAATTTTTGCTTATGGCCAGTTTCCCTATATTTCTATTTCAATTTGCGTTACCTTTGTTTCTTACACTCTTGTAAAAAAACAAGTTTTTTCAAAAAGCGATACAACAATGGTAATAGAAACTCTTTTTTTATTGCCAGTTGCTTTATGTTTTATTATTCATGCAGAATCAATTTCAGAAGGAGCTTTTCATATATTAAAGGGCTTTAAGTTTTTACTTTTACCTCTTGCTGGTGTTCTTACATCTCTTCCTTTAATGCTTTTATCTTCTGCAGTAAAAAAAATACCTTTTTCTCTTGTTGGAATTTTAATGTTTATTAGCCCAACACTATCATTTCTAATTGGAGTTTTTATTTATAAAGAACCATTTACTGCTTACCATTTAATTACATTTATTTTTATCTGGTTAGCTGTTTTATTTTTCATTATTGGAAACTTTCTTACAAAAAAAACAGAACTACGCTAAGGAGACTACAATTAAACAGTTATTTATTTTATTAACCTTATTACTTTTTCAATTTTCATTATTCTCTCAACAAAGTGATATTATTATTGACAAAAATGAAATTATTACATTTTGGAGTGATTATCCTAATGAAGTTCTAGCTCAAGAACTTTTAAGTCGCATGACAGACGATGAAGCTTTAGCTCAAATTTTTATGTTTGGATGGGCTGGTTCTGAACCATCACCTTTATTAACTCGTTGGGTTATTGAAAGAGAACTTGGAAGTGTAAAAGTGTTTGGGTGGAATACAGAAAATGAAATTGAAGTTGCAGAAGCCATTACTTTTTTACAAAAAGAAGCTGAAAAAAGCCATTTTAAAATTCCTCTTTATGTTGCCACAGACCAAGAAGGTGGTTTAATTCGCCACGTAAAAGGTACAACAAGCGATACACCAGGAAATCTTGCAATTGGTGCATCAGGATATCCTTCAGATGCGTGGTATTCTGGGTACTATATTGGCAAAGAATTGCGCGCTTTAGGAATAAACATGAACTTTGCTCCGACTGTAGATTTATATACAAATATTGATTCTACTGTTATAGCAAGCCGCTCTTTTGGAGTGGAGCCACATTATTCTGGTGTTTTAGGTGCTTCGTTTTCCGAAGGAAGCTTAGCAGCTGGCGTTATTCCAACAGCAAAACATTTTCCAGGACACGGTGATACAGGAATAGATTCACATGGTCTCCTTCCCGAAATTACTGCAGATTATGAAACACTTTTTGAAAGAGAATTAGTCCCTTTTCAGTATTTAATTGAAGAAGGAATTCCTGCAATAATGTCAGGGCACTTAAGCTTTCCTAACATCTTAGATACAGGAGAACCAGCTTCCTTGTCTTATTTTTTCTTGACAGAATTACTTAGAAATAAGATGGGTTATGAAGGGCTAATCATAACTGACGATATGATGATGAATGGAGCAACTACATATACAGGAAGTTTATCTCTTGCTGTTCAACTTGCAATTCGCGCTGGAAATGATATTGTAATATCTTCTACAACTCCACAATGGGAAGAAAGCGTTTGGTCATCATCCTCACGCCTAATGGTTACAGACCCTGAGTTTAACAAAATAGTTCGAAAAGCAGCATATAGAGTTTTACTTTCAAAATTAGATTATTTTAAGGGCGAAAACCCAGTTCCAATTTTCCCAGATATTGATGCAATACCAGAATTGGTGCCAGATCCAGAAGCTGAAGCTTTTTTCACTGCACAGGCAGCGAGGTCCATAACATTGTATAAGGAAGGAGATTACCCTTATACCCCTGAAAAGGCTGAAAAAGAACGCATTTTAGTTGCAGCACAATTTCAAGAAGTTTTTGATGAAGCATCGTATAGGTATGATAATCTTGACTATCATTTTTTTAGATATACTATCCCTTCATCGGAAATAAATGCAGAAGGGTGGCGTTTACTTTCTCTAGCACAACATTATGATACCATCATTATTTGTGTTTCAAATGTTACAAGCAGGCGAATTGCACAATATTTAGAAAATAGTGGCAAAAAAGTTATAGTTATTTCTGTACTAGAACCTGTGCATGTTTTTGATTTTGATTGGGCAAATACAATTCTTCTAGCTTACAGCTATTCCGCTTTTTCTTTTAATGCTGCTTTTTCAGCTTTGGTAGGTGATTTTACGCCAAAAGGTATTCTTCCTATGGAGGATGAATAATGTCTTGTATAGATATTACCACAATATCATACAAAGATTTAAACGAGATTTTAGATTTTTTAAAACCACATGAGTACAAGTGCTTGTCACTTGTGCAGCGTCTTCTTTCATTCAAAAAAACGAAAGTTTCAAAGAACCAAACTATATATGCAGTAAAAGAAAAAGGAAAAAAAATTACGCTTCAATATTTACACGGTGTAATTCTAATTACTTCAAGCGGAATAATACTACATTATATTAATGGTAATGCAAATATACCTCTAACCCCAATTTTGAAAAAAGTAAATATCTTTTCCATAGCAGGTACAACAGAAGGAACAGAAATTTTTCAAAAATATCTAATTTCAAATCCAGATGTTGTAATTGACTATCATTTAATGAAAATGAATAATGAAGGCTCAAATGTAAATAAAAAACTTCCAGAAGGTTTTAAATTGCATAAATGCACAATCGCAGATGAAAAAAATATAAGTAACTTACAAATGCTATATCAAATTGAAGAAGTTCTTCCTCCAGGAAAAACAATTACAGAGAAAATGTGCTCTTCACTTGTTAAAGATCGCCTTTTAAACCATACTGTTTTCTGCATAAAGGATATACAAACCAACAAATTTGTTTCAATGGCTGGAACAAACGCACTAGGTATGAATTATATTCAACTAGGTGGAATATATACCGATGCAAAATTCAGAAGTAGGGGATTTGCACAATTTCTTATTTACAGTTTACAAAAAGAATTAGGAAGTAATCTTATATTATTTGTAAAGAGAAATAATATACCCGCAATTAGTGCGTATGAAAAATCAGGTTTCCGGACTATAGATTCTTATAGAATTTGCTATATGTAGGAATTTTAAATAAAAAAAGACTGTCTAGTAAGTTATTAAACCCTTTAGACAGCCCCCTTTTTAGTTATCTAGCGCTCATTAATTCAATATCAAAACAAAGATATGCATTTCCAGGAATTACACCAGGTATTCCATTTGCACCATATGCTAGTTCTGGCGGTAAAATTACCGTTCTTTTTTCGCCTATCTTCATGTCTTGTGTCATAATATCAAAACCTGGAATCATTTGACCTGCACCTGTAGCAAAAGGAAGAGGTCTTTTTCCTTGTGAAGAATCAAAAGTTTGGCCAGAAAGCAAATATCCTCTATAGTGCGTTTCTACTTGTTTTCCTCTTCCTACTTTTGCTCCCATCCCTTCTTTGGTAATTGTAAAATAAATTCCATTCTCATCTTTTTCAGCACCAGGAAATTTACCTTCAATTTCTGCATATATTGCTGCGCGTGCTTTTTCAATCTCTAGTTCTGCTTTTTCAGCTACAGCTTTTTGCAAAGCATTAAAATCTGCTTGTGTTGCAGTGAACTTTTCTGCTTCTGCACCTTTTCGAACTATTGTTAATTTTTCAATTTCGTCATCTTGTTCTATCGCATCTACAACATCTTGTCCATCGATAACCTTCCCAAAAACGGTATGTTTTCCATCTAACCAAGGTGTTTCATTATGAGTTATAAAAAATTGACTTCCATTTGTACCAGGTCCTGCATTCGCCATTGAGAGAATTCCTTCTCTATCATGCTTTAAATGTGGAACTATTTCATCTCCAAATCTATAGCCAGGTCCACCTCGTCCGTTTCCTTCAGGATCTCCACCTTGAATCATAAAGTCATTAATTACTCTATGGAAAATTAGGCCATCATAAAAAGGTTTACCTTTTGCTGCATCTAGAGTTCCTTCAGCCAAGCCAACAAAATTTGTAACTGTAAGAGGCGTATCTTTATAGTGTAATTCCAACACAATATCACCCTTGCTTGTTTCCATCACGGCAAAAATGCCTTCTTTTCCTTTTAATGCTGCGTTTTCTGCGCTCATTGTAAAACCTCCAAAAATAAATATCATGCTTAGCACCATGAAATATAGTGTTTTTTTATTCATATATTCTCTCCCTAATATTATTAGTTATGAACCATTATACATATCCAAGCACCACTTAAAAATTGCATCTGCCCTTGTAGAAAAAGAATTTGCTAATTTTTCAGATACAAAAGGTATTTTAGGTACATCTGCTTGAACCAATACATAAAAAATTACTGAGTCACCTACATCTGTTGCAATTAGTGTTAATACAAGATTTTCAGGATTTACAATTGGAAAAGGAAACCCTTTATACATTATATTCTCAGTGTTTATACCTCGAAAAGAAACTTCGTTGTCATTATTGAAATATGAAAATTCATACACTGTACCACTTAAAGATCTATCTTTTTGATATACATAGCTTACAAGATTCTCAATATTTTCATTTATTGGGTCTTCTATTTTTTCTTTATCTGTTGGATTATTTACTGTATAAACATCTGTGTATAAGACTTCCCATATTTGACGTGATGAAGAAAAATATTCAATCCCAGTCATTTCAGAAAGATTTCTAAGTACTAATGATATTTTCTCGATAGTATCTTCTTCTTGCTTATTATTTTTCTCTACTAGATATAAAGACTCAACAACAAATGTTGGTTCTTTTTTTCTTTGCCAATAATTTTTTGCAATATTTCCTAATTCAGTGTTGGGTGTTAATTCGAGGGACACATTTTTTTTTCCGTAGAAAATTCTTTGAAGTTCGCCAGCTTCCTTAAGTGAATTAAGAACTTCTGGCGAAAAAACTTCATCAAGAGTGAGTTTGCTCTCACTTATTTCTTGTGTAGTCCCATTTTCCATAATGTTTGCTAAACTGTTTTCAAGTGCTACACCACTTTGAGAAAAAGCAGATAAGCACATTGTCATTGCAAAAAATAAAACTACTACTTTTCTCATCGTACACCCTTATATAAAACTTTTACTTGTTTATATAAGCCTTCGCCTTCACTCTTTGTTTCAATGTCACCAATGTCATTAAGTGTTGTGTGAATCAGACGTCTTTCAAATGGATTCATAGGTTCTAAAAGAATTGCTGTTCTCTTTGTTCTAACTTTATCTGCTGTTACATATGCAAGTCGCACTAGAGATTCTTCACGACGAATTCTATAGTTTTCACTATCAAGAACTATACGCATATCTTCTTTGCCTAATCGTCCTGCATAAACATTTACCAAAAGTTGTAAAGCATCAAGGTTTTTACCTTTTCTACCAATTAGCATAGAAGAATTTGATGATGTAATTTTTACACCAAATTTCTTTTCTTCTCTAAACAGGATTTCAGCTTTTCCATCATAACCCATTTTACTAATTACATTTTCAACAAAATCAATTATGCTCTTTTCAAATTCATCTTTCGGAAGAGGGTTTGCAAATAAACCAGATTTTTTTGTTACAATTTCTGGTTGTATTTCATTACCTTTTGATTCAACATGAACTTTAATTTTTACAAACCCTTTTTTAAAAATACTGTTCTTTTGGGTTTCCACAATTTCTACATCAAATTGGTCTTGATTTAATCCAAGATCATTTGCTGCCATTTCAATGGCTTCTTTTTCTGTTTTAGCTTCATATTCATATATCATAATACACCTCGCGTATTAGTTTTTCTTTCTTTTTTTTGCAGAAGGAGGTAACGCAACTTCTTTTTTTGGCTCAGCTATACCCATTTCTTTTTTCTTTCTATGCATAATTTTGTTTATTGTAACTTGTTGAACTAACTGTAAAAAGTTACTTACTGTCCAATACAATAACAATCCTGCAGGTGCTGTATAGAACATAAAGAAGAAAATTAATGGCATAAAGTACATCATCATTTTCATTTGATTATTACTTCCAGCTGTAGCTGTAGATTGTGTAATCTTTGTAAATAACAATTGAGATGCTACATAAATTACTGGTAAAATACTAATATTCATTCCACCAATAAAAGGTATTCCAGCCGGGAATATTCCAACACTGTCACTTATTGAAAGGTCAGGAATCCAACCAGGAATGAACATTGCTCCGCGGAACTCAAAATAATTATTGAAAAGACCAAACATAGCGAAAATTAAAGGAAATTGTATTAAAAGAGGCAAACAGCCAGACATTGGATTGTATCCTGCTTCTTTATAAAACTTAGCCATCTCAACATTAAGTTTTTCTGGCATACCTTTATATTTATCTTGTAATTCTTTAATTTGAGGCTGTAGTTCTTGCATACGTAATGTTGCCATAGAACTTTTTTTGGTAAGAGGATACATTGCTATTTTTAACACAATAGTCATAAGGATAATAGAAACACCCCAGTTTGGAATGAGTCTGTAAAATATTTCCATTATGAACTTTAGAATAGCTTCTAGCCATGCTAACCAGCCAGAACTTAATATTTCATCAAGTCGAAGATTTGATAATCCCCAATTATTCTCATCTGCTTTGTTATACATTACCATAGACTTATCAGCTTTTGGTCCCATGTAAACATAGTATGTATCAGTCAAAGAATTTTGGTTTGAGGTTTTTCTTTCAATTAAAACTTGTGCATTTGAAAAGTCATCAATTTTTCCCACAGTTGTATAAACTGCATCTTTAATGCTTGTAGAGTCTGTTGTTACAATTTGCTGTACAAAGTACTTTCCAGCAACACCAGTCCAGTCAAAAGTGTTTTCATACACTTCTGTTTTTTCTGCACCTAATTTTTTTTCTTTCTTTTTACCATCATATGATGCAAAGGTTCTATGCTCATATCTGTCTAAATCTGGATTATAAAAAGGACCAATTTGTGGTGATGATCTAAGAGTGTATGCTACATCTGAATTAAATGTTTTTGAAAATCCTGCACCATCAATTTGTATATCTAATCTAAATAAGTACTCTACAGGATCGAATGTGTATATTTTTTTTAATTCAAAATAATCACTTTCTGCTGAGTTATTAGTTGCATACACTTTTGAAAATTCAATTGTATAATCATTAATAATTTCTACATTAAATATGTCATTAATTATTGGGCTGTTTGCAGATCCTAAAGCAATAGAAAGGGCTCTATTTGTATCAGTAATATTTTCAGCCATCTGAACACCATTTTGACCTACTCGGTGTTCTTTTAGCTCATAGCTAATTATATCTCCACCTTTATTGGTAAAAGTTATATCAGCTAATGATGTAGATATTACAAAAGTTTCTTCTTCTAATACTTCTTCATTTTCGATTTGGCTTTGATAAAGTTTGTCTTGAATTGTTTCAGTTTGAATTGTAGCTACTTGATTTGTTTCAACTATTTGAGTTTCTGTAGATACAGTTTCGGCAGTTGCTGGAGGCATTGTAGCAGCTTGCCATGCCATCCATCCAACAAGAACTAAAGTCGAAAGAACAATAGCCCAAACGGTATTCTTATCCATTTTTTTCTCCTAAAGATTGTGGCTTTATACTAGGTACAGGATCATAGCCACCCTTACAATAAGGGTTACAACGAATAATCCTTTTAAAAGCCAAAATAGCACCTTTCCCCGCTCCATGTGTTTTTATTGCTGTTAAAGCATACGTGGAACAGCTCGGGTAGAATCTACATGAGGGAGGAAAAAAAGGAGATATACAAATCTGATAAATTCTAATTAAGAAACAAAGAATTGACGATAGAAGTTTATTCATAACAAGCCTGCTTTTTTACATAAAGAGCAGATTTGATTACATCGAGAGGAGAAAAAATCATCTCCTTTATAAACTAATAAAACCATATCGTAACCACTTTTTATATTACATTTTAAGTTACGATATGCTTCTCTACTTAGTCTTTTACTGTAATTTCTTTGTACTGCATTTCCAAAACCATGAGGTAACGCAAATGCAATGCGATTAAAAGAGAGATCGTTGGGCAAAACAAAAAGCTTTGCTCCATTGGTACTTACCTTTTTGCCTTGCTTAAACAAATTTCGAATTTCAGAAGATTTTTTTATTTTCTCTTCAGGCTTAAATTCTTTTGTATTAGTCAAGGCTTTTCCATCCCTTAGAACTTACAGATTAATATGGTTTTTTCTCGTCAGATACGCTGAGCTTATATCTACCTTTTGCTCTTCGGCGTTTTAAAATCATTCTTCCACCGCGAGTTTTCATACGAGCTCTAAAACCAAATTTTCTATTTCTTTTTACTCTACTGGGTTGATATGTCCTTTTCATGAACACGTCTCCTTATTATGTCAAGAGAACCGCAAATGCGATACTCCTGGAATTTTCCAAACAGGTTTCATAGAATAGCATTTTTTATATACTTTGGTCAAGTATGTAAGACATTTTTATTCCACAATATTGTATTTTTATTTAAAAATTATTGCTTTTCTTTAACAGTAAAGTAAAAATCTTTTATTTCCAAAGATGCAAATTCTTTTTTTAATAAAAAAAGAATTTGTTTTTTATGTAATTGTATTAGCTGTATCCATCCTGAATGATCTGTTTCAATATACAATAATCCATTTTTTATTTCTTTTATTTCACTATGTGCTGCAATTTTTTCACCATTACCCGGAATATTCTTTAGAATTTTTTCCCATCCCTGATCCATACTTGAATAATGTTTCATTTTACCTTCAAGCAAATTAGAAAAACACTTTTCGATAATTTCTGATGTTGACTTTATTTGATCATCAAATTTCATTTACTTTTCCTTTTTCAACTGTATATACTTTTGTGTTTTCCCTTTTATATTTTTCATAAGGTTCACCTGGTAAAAATGTGCATACAAGCTGGTCATATGGTGGAAGTAGGGCAGTTATTGTTTCTCTTTTTTTTGGATCAAGTTCTAATAAAACATCGTCCATTAATAATACTGGTTTCTTTTGAGTTATTTCTGTAAAATGCACGGCCTGACATATTCTTAAAAGAATTGCTGATAACCTACATTGTCCTGTAGATGCAGTTGGTACAAAATTTTTTTTGTCGCATACGAAACGAATTTTATCACGATGCGGCCCTGAAAGAGTTGTTTTCATAATTTTATCAGCATTTCTTTTTTCTTCTAAAAGCTGTAAAACTTCTTCCTTATTTTTATTTTCCCACTGTGATTCATAAACTAATTTTACATTTGAAATGCCTGTTACTCTTTCATACAAAGGTGTAAAAATTCTGTTAAACTGATAAATTGCATTATTTCTTTTTTTTATTATTTCTCTACCTTCAATAACTAGGCCTTCATCAAATACTTCTAGGGTTTCATATTGCTCATTCTTTAAAAGCACATTTCTATTTTTCAATATTTTTTTATATCGACGTATTGTATCAATATACAAAATATCATACATTGATAATGACTGGTCAATAAAAAAGCGTTTTCTTTCTGGATCTCCAATAACAAAATCTAAATCACTGTGAGAAAAAAGCACACAAGGAATTGTATTTATTAAATCTTTTCTATCGAGGAGAGTTTTTCCATTTTTGAGTATTTTCTTTTTAGTATTTACAAATTGAATACTTACTAAATTTCCTTTTTCATTTTCGCCATCATATAAAGACCTTATTGAAAAAGAATCCATATCATTAGTAATAATTTCTGATTCTCGTTTTGTTCTAAATGAAGAACCATAAGCAGACAAATATAAACTTTCAAGCAAATTGGATTTTCCTTGTCCATTTTCTCCAACAAAAAATACTTCCTTTGAAGATAAATCTATCGTAGTATTTTCAATGTTTCGAAAATTAACAAGGGAAACAGATATAAATGGCACTTTGCCTTACTCCATTTGCATTGGCATAACAATATGGAAAAAGTCTTCTTCTGGTTCTGGCTTAATAGTTATAGCTTTCATTGATTCTGTAAATTCAAAATTAAGATATTCAGTATTAATTATTTTTAATGGTTCTTCAACATAAATACAATTTAAAGCCATTGTCATTTCTTCACCAACATATCTACAAGGTAATTCTTCATTTGCATTACCTATTTCTACTTCTTGTGAAGAAATAGAAAGTGCTCCATCAGACAATGAAAAATAAATTCTACCAGATTTTTTTTCTACAAGTAATCCAACACGTTTTAATGCTTCTGTTAGGTCGCGTCTATTTATTTGAAATTTCTTTTCTTGAAATTCAGGAATAACACGTTTGTAATTTGGAAATTGTCCATCAATAAGAACTGAACTAAAATTATAGTTACCAAATTTTATATAAATGTTATTTTTATTTATTGCTAAAGAAATATTTCCTTCAGAGGAAGCTCTCTTTAATAATAAGCTTAAAATTTTTGGAGGTACAATACAAGATTCGAATGAAACATCTGAAAGCATTGGTTTTGAAATATATGATAATCTTCTACCGTCTGTTGCAACCATTATAAATTTGTCATCTTCTTTTTCAAAATATACACCATTCATAAAATATCTTGTTTCATCATCTGAAACAGCAAAGATTGTTTGAGTAATCATATCTTTAAAATCTTTTGCTGCAAAATCAAACCAATCCATATTTTCTTCTGTTGTGAATTCTGGAAATTTATCACTTGCCATACTTTTTAATTGAAAGCGAATTTTTTTTGCAATAGGTTTAATTATTACATCATTTTCTTTATGTAAAAATTCTACATTTCCAGATGGTAATGAATTTAAAATACTAATAAACTTGTCACAGAAAATTGTAGTAGTACCTGTTTCTTCAATTTCAATTGGTATCTTTGTTTCAAATGTTACCTTTACGTCTGTTGCTTTAATTACTAATGTATTTTGTTCTGCAATTAGTAAAACATTAGATAAAATAGATAATGCATTTTTTGTTGAAATAATTTCCTGTGCTATACTAATTTCTTTAAGCATTGCATCTCTGTCAAATATAAATTTCATTCTTCCTCCAGCTTATTATATAATATATATATAATAGTAATAGTAATAATAAGGATTGTTAATATGTTAATAAGTAAGCTATTTTGTTATATTAACAATAAATAAGTTTCTAAAAACTTTATATTTTATAACTTAAAGTTTTCCACATATTAACAACTAAACTCTCTTCTACAAATATATTAACACATTATTAACAATTTGTGTACACTTTTTTAATGTCTTTTATAATCCTTTATAGCTTTTGTTATGCTTTGAATTTTATAATCAAGCTTTGAATCATTTTTAATGTCGGTATCTATTTTTTTACATGAGTGCATTACAGTAGTATGATCTCTATTACCGAACTCAACTCCTAATTCTGTTGTAGAATATTCTGTTAAATTTTGAGCTATATACATAGCAATTTGGCGTGCAAAAACAATATTCTTTTTTCTAGTTTTGCCTTTAATATCAGAAATTGAAATATTATATTCTTCTGCCACAACGCGCTGAATAATATCAATAGTAATATTTCCTTGTTGAGGTGCAGAAAATTTATCACGAAGTTGATTATATGCAATTTCTTCTGTAATAGTTTTTCCAGTTAATTCTGCATATGCAATTATTGTTGTTAAACAAGATTCTAAATCTCTTACGTTTGTCTCAATGTTTTGAGCAATTATTTGTAGAACTTCTTTGGGAATATTGTCTATTATTTTTGCTGCCATTTGAGTTCTTAAATAGTCAAGTTTTTTTTCTAATATTGCAATTCTTGTTTCGTATTGTGGTGGATGTAAGTCTATACTCAATCCACGTCCAAAACGTGAGCGTAATCTTTCTGTAATGTCTTTTAGTTCTGTTATAGGGCGGTCACAAGTAAATACTATTTGTTTATTTGCTTCATACAGAGAATTAAATATATGAAATAGTTCTTCTTGTGTAGAAGCCTTTCCTTGTAAAAAGTGAATGTCATCAATTAAGAGAACATCTGCAGTTCTATATTTGTTTACAAATTTTTGATTTGTTTTTTCTCTAATTGCTCCAATAAACTCATTAATGAAATTTTCTGCTGTAACACAAATTACCTTTTTACTTAAGTGGCTACTATATAAAGAATTTCCTATAGCTTGTATAAGATGTGTTTTTCCAAGTCCAACTCCTCCATAAAAAAGTACTGGATTATATGCTTTACCAGGATTATTAGAAATTGAGAGGGCTGCATTATATGCAAAGGAATTATTATCACCTAAAACAAATGAATCAAAGGTATAGGACGGATTTAAATCTGGATGAGGTTTAGTTATTTCATTTTTCAAAGTATTTGTTTTTTTTGAAATTTTGACTTCTTCTTTATCATCAGTTTCAATTATTTCTTTTCTTTCTACATTTTTTATTATAAAATCGAAATTAAAAATTCTTCCAGTTAATTCTTCCATTTTGTTAACAAGTAATGTATCATACTTTTTTGAAATAAAATTTTCTTTCATAAAAAGTGATGGCAAAGCTACTGTTATTGTAGTATCATTTGATTCGACAAATGATACGGGGGAAAACCACATATTATATTCACCCTCTGCAAGGGTTTCTTTAATTTGTGATATTACTTCATTCCAAAATTCTATATAATTACTTGTTGACATACCTTATTATACCCTACCTTTACTTTTTTCTGCAATACGGATATAATGAAATAACTACTTTTTTCAAAAAAAATAAGGAACAACAATGACAGCCAATTATTCA
>CAYJKA010000041.1:0-13391 GCA_964370655.1 uncultured Treponemataceae bacterium
AGTCTTCCAATAGGGGCTTATTTTTTCAGTTAACATGTATAACTTAGAATGAATGTTTATAGCTTAGTGCAATACGATCAAAGAACCACTCTCGTCCAACAGGAACAAGTGTGCCATTTAAACGATCCGCACTTGATTTGTATGTTGTAGTATAGCTTGGTCGACTTGCAAAGCGAGCTTGAATTGTAAGCGCATCTTTTTCAGTAAATTCAAGTATTGCAACTGGTGCAATATACACTGTCATAAAATCAGGATCTATGCTGTGATATTCTTTTGCATAAGCGGCTTCACCGTCAAGATACCCATCAAGTTCTGCTTGAACTGCAACAGTTTGAAGAACTAATGGCATTTGATATCCAAGTAGGAATGTAGCATTATACTTCCAACCATTTACCTTTCCACCAGAACCTTGATAGTTGTATGGCTGTCCGTTTGCAAGACCAGTTACTCCCTCATAATACACTTTATAGGTATTCATAGTTACTACGTGATTCCATTCACCAGGAATGATTGCTGCTAAATCAAATTGAAATAAACCTTGAAACCAAGCTTCAATTCTTGCTGCATTAAAGATTAAATCATCATATTCTTCTGTAACAGGATTCCATTCTGCAATACCAGGTACATTAAAATCATCTCCAAGTGAAAGTGGCCAGCCGGCTGCAATACTTGCACCTGCTGTAAAATCTAAAAATGCAATTGGTGAAAACTGTACTTGAATCGCAGGATCAATTGATACAGGGCTTAATTCAAAAATACCTGTAATTTTAACACGGTTTCCACTTACCAATGGATTATCTCCAAAAGGTGTTGGAATTGTGTAACCAGCAAATCCTGTCACTCTTGCTTCAACAGCGCTCATGGCTCCTGTTATTGGTGCAAACTGACTCCCAGTTTCACTTGTTGCTACAGGTGCACTTTTTGGATAATACGCAAAGTCAGTTACAATAGAAAAGTCCCAAGGACTCTTTGTTTCTTCTTGTGCAAATACAGTACTAACGCTAAGTACCATAACTAATAGTGCAACGAACACTACATTTTTTTTCATATATTACTCCTATAAAAACTCCGCGTTAGCGGTGCGTCATGGAGGACGCAAATTTGCAGTTGTTAAAATAACACGGAAGTTATTTTAACATTCCTCCTTATATTTCGAGTTTGCAATGCATACTCTTATAAATAAAAGTATAAAAGCAAGCATTCAAGTTGTCAAGTAAAAAGTCGGTTAATTTTTTTAAAACTTTTTTACGGGAACTGCGACAGTATTTTCGGTTTCTGATACAAACACTTTATGCTTATCAAAACCACCAGGAATACCCTTAAAATCATAATTACTCATCCCAATTGGTTCTTTTGGAATTTTTAAAAAGTTTGTATCAAGCTCTTCATTTTCGTTTAAGTCTTGAAAAGTTGTAATAAAGTAATACCCTTCAGGCACCTGAACTGTATACTCTAAGTTAGCTGTGGTAGCAGGAAAAGTATCCACATAAAATGGCTCTAAATCTTTATTTTCAGCATTTGCTTCATTAGCAAGAATTATATAAATATCACCCTTGTTTGGGGTAAATCCTGTAAAGCTGATTGTAAGATTAACATCTTGTGCCATGGCAGAAACTACAATTGATACTACAAGAACGCTTAAAATAATTATTTTCTTCATATTTTACAGTATCAAATCCCCTTCCTTTTGTCAACAAAGAAATCAGACATGTGTTTTTATAGAGCTATAGATCTTTCGTAGTCACTAATCATATTTTCAGAAATGTTATAGTACATTAATTATTAATTGTTAATTACCTAATTATCCTCGGCTGCTTCTTTCCCTTCCAATGCAAGCTTTGCCAATTGTTCTGCATAGTGTTCCGCTCCAGTTTTATCCTTCTTTGGCTGTTTTATTTCTCTGCTTGCTTTTAACATAAATTGCACCGCTTTTAATATATCTTGAGCTTGGTTTTCGCTTACGGTAAGCACTTGTTCTATTTCTTCTAAACTTGCACTAGCTAATTTATCAACTGTAGTCCATTTTTGCATAATAAGTTTTGCCCGCTTTGATCCAACATGAGGAAGTTCTGAAAAAATGCTCACGGTATTTTCTTTAGATCGTAATCGTTGATTTCGGCTTGTTGCAAAACGGTGTGTTTCATCGCGCACCCTTTGTAAAAGTCGAAGTGCATCACTTCTACGCGCAAGAATAATAGGTTTTGAGTTTCCTGGCAAAAATAATTCTTCCTCTCTCTTTGCTAGCCCCACAATTGGAATATTTAAGGCTAGTGCATCAAGAACCCCGCGAACAGCATTTACTTGACCTATACCACCATCTATTAGAATTAAATCAGGCATTTCAGCTTGTTCATTTAATAAACGTGTATAGCGACGACTTGTTGCTTCCCTCATCGATGCAAAGTCATCAATGAGACCATCAGTTGTCTTAAGGCGGAAGTACCGATAATTCTTTTTATCAGGTTGTCCATTATAAAAACTTATCATACTCGCAACAGGAAACTTACCTTCTAAATGAGCAATGTCAAATCCTTCAATTCGCATTGGGAGCACAGATAAATTAAGCACTTTCTTTAGTTCTTCTAAAGCTGGAGTATCACCTCGTTCTCTGAGACGACGAATAATATCTTCTTTTGCATTGTGGTTTGCCATATTTAAGGCGGCTTCGTGCCGTGAAAGTTCACTTGTTTCATTTGGAGTTGTAATGCGTGTTATTGTTCTATATGTATCTAATAACCATTTTTCACTTAATTCAAGGCCTGTCTTATCGCTTACAAATATCCTCGGAGGCACAAGGTCAGCACTAGTATAGTATGCCCCCATAAATTCTCCCAATAAATCTGCATCATCAGATAACGTTTTGGTTCGATACAAGTCACGCATAATAAGCTTTCCCATACGCATTTTAAGTACCACAAAGCTAACCAATGGCCCATCAGAATATAGGCCAATATAGTCTCTCGCCTCAGAGTCAAAATCACTAACAGCATTCTGCATTCTCAAAGATTTTAACGCTGCTAATCCATCTCTTAGGCGTGCCGCTTTTTCAAACTTCAACTCCTTTGCGGCTACCTTCATTTCACTTTCAAGTTTTTCAATGCCCTTTTCAGGATTTTCATCAAGAATTGAGTGAATTTCGCCGATAATTGCATTGTAGTCTTCTATGCTGATTTTATTGCAGCATGGGGCAGCACATCGGCCTATATGATAGTACATACACGGAGTTTTTCGATTTGGCATTTTTTTGCATTGACGAAGAGGATAAATACTGTATAATGTGTCTATAAATACGCTTAATGCGCCGCCATTTGGAAATGGTCCAAAGTAAGCAGAACCATCTTGGATTATTTTTCTTGTTTTTATAATGCGGGGAAAATCTTCATTTGTAATGCGTACTACAGGGTAGGATTTGTCATCTTTTAAGTTGATGTTATATCTTGGACTGTGTTCTTTTATTAGATTATTTTCAAGAATAAGCGCTTCGTATTCATTTGCTGTAGTGATGTATTCTATAGAAAAAGCTCTCGCAATAAGCGTTCGAGTTTTTATATCTTTTTTACCGGAAAAATAGGAGGATAGGCGATTTTTCAGATTTTTAGCTTTACCAACATATAAAATGACACCTTCTTTGTCATTCCAAAGATATACACCACTATTTTTGGGTGCTTTTAGTGCGGTTTCATGTAATGTTTCATATATGTTTGAATCTGAATTCATAGCTAATAAATACCTTATGATAAAACGTTGTCTCTTTATTATACTTATATTCCTCTTAGCAAGTCTAGTACTTGCCGAAGAAAAAGAAATTATTCTCGGTGGTGATGCTGGTTGGAATGCCTTTTCAGTTTCCAAAAATATAGCTTTAAGTGATTCTGGCAGATTTGGTAAACAAGCAATTCAAATAGACACTAATTCAGAAAAGAATACATACGAAACAGATTTGCTATTAGACTTTGAGCAAAACGGTGCTTTTGTAGACATGAGTGGAAACTATACCACCACAGCCTCATATCTTTCTTCAACTTCTCATTCAATAATGGGAAAAAAAGCTGCAATAGGAATGGGTAATTCTGGCGGTATTCAGTTAGAAGGAAAACAAAGTAGCATTTTTGGAAAACAAGGTCTTACAGGTTCCTTTACAATATCATTTTGGCTAAATCCTTCGTTGGTTGAAAATGGAGAGACAATTTTTTTATGGGATTCATCACGTAATGTTAATAATGTTCCTATATATCAGCTAATATCAGTAATGTTTTTTCAAAACCGCCTTGAGTGGAATTTTACAAATATTTTTTCACATTTTACAGAATTTAAAGACATTACAATTCGTAGTACTAATCTTGTAATTCCAGATACATGGGCATATCATTCAATAAGTTACAATGAATCAACTGGGCTTATTGAGTATAGAATAGATGGAAAATTGGAAAGTCTTACATATGCTACAAAATCTGGATGGGCAGAGAGAAATGTTTATAGTGCTATCCTTGGTACCGTATCCGAAGTCAATATCTGTTCAAACTACACAGGTAGGATAGATGATTTTTCAATAACCAAATCATTTTCACTTGGTAATTTCGAAAATAATAGATATAATCCAACAGGTGGATATTTTGAAACACAGCCATTAGGGCCTTTTCCTCTCGGATCTTATGTAACTGGTATAGAAACAATAACACAGACCCCTCCTCAAACCGATGTACAGTTCTTTGTTCGAGCTGGGGATAATTTTTATGAATGGAATGATAACTATCCTGAATGGATACCAATAAGTGATTTAACTGATACTAACGCTATACAAGGCAAATTCTTTCAACTTGCTGCATTTTTATATACAGACGGGAATGGCGCATACACTCCAACAGTAACAGAAATTCGGCTTTCTTATAATGAAGCAGAGCCACCATTACCACCAACAAAAATTTTTGCTAAAGCTGAGAATGGGTATGTAGATCTTTCATGGCTGCCTGCAGCAGGAAAAGCTCCAGACGGCTATATTGTTTATTATGGTAACACGCCAAATGAATATCTTGGCGAAGGGGCGTTACAGGGAGATTCCCCCATTGATGTGGGACAAACTGATTCATTTCGCATAAGCGGTTTACAAAATGGAAAAGCTTATTACTTTGCAGTATCAGCATATTCATACACACCAACAAAAACTGAGGGACCTTTATCTAATGAAATTTATGCTCGCCCTCTAAAAGGAGGATTGTAATGATATCACATACTTTTAACACTTATTCAAAGATTGCAAGCCTAAGTGTGTATACAACAAAATACAGTAATGTAGAGATAAGAACGAGGAGAAAAATATGAAACCACAAGGAAAGCCAGTACAAGAAAAAGATGACAGACGTTCTTTGGCGCTCCAAAGGGCACAGGCAGCAATATTATCAAGAGACTACACGCTCGCAATTAGATTATATAGTAGGCTTTTAATTGCAGAACCTGATAACCTCGATGTTCTTTTAAAACTCGCAAATGTCTATGTACGATCTGACAAAGACAAAAACGCCTTAAAAATTTATTTAAGTATACAAGATAAAGTGCCAGAAAACTTTGAAGTACTCACAAATCTTGGTGGGATATATAGAAGACTAGGTAAACATGAAGAATCGATTGAAGTACTAGAGAAAGCTCTGAAATTAGGCAATGATATTGAAGCTGTAAAGTACAGCATGGGCTTTACTTACAAACTCATGGGGAAATATAACGAAGCTGCTGACTGTTTTATGAACGTAACAGATATTAATCCTAATGATGTTTTAGCATATAACCAACTTGGTACAATAGAGAGCCAGCGAGGGAATTATGAAAAAGCACAAAGTGCATTTTCTAGAGGTTTACAAGTAGACCCAAACCACCCTATTTTGCACCTTAATGCTTCATTAAATTATTTAGCGCAAAAGAACTATCCATTGGCTAAAAAACACTGCGAGGCAGCATTGAGAGCAAAGCCAGGTTGGCCAGATGCTATGGCCTTATATGCAGAACTTTTTGAAGAAACCGATAACAATGCTGAAGCAAAAAGAGTTTTGAAAAAAGCTGTTACGCTTAACCCTGAAAATGCAAAAGTGCATACAAACTTAGGCAGTTTTTATGAATCTACAAAAGATTATGAAAGTGCAAAAAATGCCTACTTAAAAGCAATACGAATAGATCCAGACAATCTTTCAGCAAAATTTGAACTAGCAAAAGTATATAGTATTTTAGGCCAGTACCATGAAGCTATTGGGTTATATGCTCAAATTGAAAGATTTGATCCATATAACGAAGAAGTAATTATGGAATTCGCAAAAACGCTCATGTCCTTAAACCGAATGGATGAGGCCATGGAAAAAATTAAAAATCTCGAAGACAAGAATTCTGAAGACCTTTCAACACTTAATATGTTTACACAGTATCATATTCGCAACAAAGAGTTTGATGAAGCTTTGGAATATTTAAAGAAAATAAAAAGATTGTACCCACAAGAAAGCAGTTATCTTGTGGATAATGCAAAGCAATTTTCTTATGTAAAAAACTACAGTGAATCAAAACGACTCTTAGATGAATATCTACACGCAAACAAAAACGATTGGCACGCATGGCACTTACTAGGGGAAAACTACTCAGCAGTTAGCCTATACAAAGAAGCATTGTTAGCATGGAAAAACGCATTAGAAATTAGCAAAGACACAAGCATACTCGATGATATTGCGTTGCTCATAAAACATTTTAAACCAGATTCAGAAGAGATGAAAATAATCACAGACCTCTTAAAGCAATTCAACAACGAACCTGATGTAGATCTATTTGATATTGAAGTAGGAGAAGATGAAGATATTTCTGAAGAAGATGATACAGTTAGAGAAAACATTGAAAGCGTTGAGAATACCTCTGAAGACGATGAGGAGGAAGACACTGATACAGGCCCATTGTTTAACTTAGACTCAAGCACACTTGGGGAAGACCCTTTAGATGAATATGAGCCACTTGTTTTTGATGAAATCGAAGAAATTAGTGATGATGAAGATACCGATGGTTCTCTTTTTGACCTATCTAAGCTTGTCCCAGACGATGAACCAGAAGATTACACTCTTGGCGAAGATAAGTCGAACTTATTTGGAAATGATAAAGACTTTAGTCAGTTCGACCCAATAGAAGAGCAAGAATATATGAGTGTTGATGGGCTTGGATTCGAAGATGAAGATTTTGATGATGATAACACTGAAGACGACATGAATATGGGATTGCTTACAGAGAAAGAAGAAATCGTAGAAGAACCTGTTATTGATTCAAGTCCTTCAGCAGAAGTGCCAAAAAATGCACCAGTCTCAGAACCTCCTCCGCCTCCAGTGCCTACTCCACAAGAGCCATTGCCACCACCTATTACAGAGCCTCTACCTCCTCCACCACCTCCACCACCTCCACCTGTTAAGGAAGATCCAGTTCCAAGTGTTCTTCCCGAAATGGAAGCTGAACCTGATTTAGAAATTAGTGCAGAGCCAGAAAAAATAGAAGCAGACGAAGTAGAGAGTACTGAAATTGAAGATGATGACATAATAGATGAGATTGAAGAAGACGATGATCATTTAGAATTACCCGAAGTAGCAGAAGAAATTGAAGACGAAAATGATATTGTTGAAGATGATTCTACTGATTTACTTGAAATTGATGAAGATATTGAATTAATTCCTGACACACTCACTGATGAGGATGAAAGCATTGAGCCACTTGGTGATTTTATCGATGAGTATGATATTGATGACAGTGACTACTTTGTTGATGATATTCTAGCAGAAGAAGATGAAGATATTTTGCCAGATGAAGATGATAATTTCAGTGAAGAAGTTGAAGAACTAGAAAATATTGTTGAGGATGAAATCGAAGATGTAGATAATGATATTGAATCACTTGAAGAGCCTGAAGAATACCTAGTTCAAGAAATAGAAGACGAATTCATTGATGATGTCATAGAAGAGGATGAGGAAGCACCAATACCAGAATATTTATCTGAAAATGAGCGAAATTTATACGAAGATACCGTCAATGATATTGCACTTGATGATGAGTATGATTTTCTCAATGATGACGATGAAGATTTTGATGATCTAATTAATACTCACATCCAGGAAAATGAAAGCGAGACAGAAGACGAATCATTTGATGAAGAGCTGATAGCAGATATTGAAGATGATGAAGAAATTGATAAGGTAATAGAAGAGCTCAGTATTAGTCCAGATGAACTTCTCATGGGCGAAGATGATGATGACAAAGAATACTTTAATGAAGCAAATAAAACTAAAGATGAAGTTATGATGCATAATGTTCGTAAGGTAATAAAAAAGTCTTTTAATTCTCCACCAATAAAAAAATTCCATAACACTGCAGGAATGTTTGAATCGTTAAGAACTCTTTGCGACTACTATCTCTCTGAGAAAAAGAAAGACTCTCTTTTAACAAATTTAAAACAAGAAGAGCTAGAATATGTTGCAAAACGTATAGAAATAGGTCCTGGCCTGTTAGCCGCTGCGCAAGCTTTAAAGCTTAGCAATCCGGATGATTAAAACTAAAAAGTACTAATAATTTCATAAAAAAATCCCCGTTAATTGCGTACAGTTAACGGGGATTGTCATAATGTTAAAACATGTTTTTTTTTATATTCGAATAATACGTGAATGAGTAAGAACCTCTGCACCATCCTCTTTTATTAAGATGTCATTTTCAAGACGGCAACCACCAATTAGGGGATCATATAACCCTGGTTCACAAGTTAATACCATTCCTGGTTCAAAAACAATGCTCTTATCCATTTTTGTCCTAACGGTCGGCCATTCGTGAGCTTGCAGTCCATATCCATGCCCAAGGCTATGTGGCATTGTTCTTTTTTCTTTTGCAAAAATTTTATCTACCTTTGCCCCAGCAGCATAAATAGGTTCCCCTGCCTTATATAATGGAAGAGCCTGATTATAAGCTTTTTCTACAAGCGATAGCTGTTTTTCTTGTGCATCTGTTAATGGACCCTTTGCAACAGTAAGTGTTACATCACTTGTATAACCTTCATACACTACGCCAAAGTCTAATATTGATAACCCATTGTCTGGCCATAAAGCCGCAGTGTAGGGAGGAAAACAATGTATTCCATAACTTCTAGAAGGGCCTGCTGCAAGTGTGTCAAATCCTGTTTTTTCACACCCTTCTTTTCTACATTCTCTTTCTATTAACAGGGCAACATCTGTTTCAGTTTTTATAGAGGCATCTTTAACGCCTTTTTCAATAAGGTCAATTATAGCATCTGTAATTTTTGATGCCTTTCTGATACATTCTAATTCGTATTCATCTTTTATTGCTCTAAGCTTTTCAACATACTGTGTAGCGCCGTTATCGCGGCACATTACATTGTAATCAGAAAGATCGTGAACATATTGCAAAAAAAGAGGATATGATACAGAAGATGGAATTTCAACTTTTGAGTTTTTAGGAACTTTTAAATGCTTCAAAAGACCTGCTGCAGCTTTTACTGCATTTCTATCAAAAGATGTATAAGCAAGAATTGTATCAGCATTACCCATTTTTTCAGCCATGGTTACATCCCATGAACAAAGCACGCATGAGCCATCTACTGCTTGCATATAAATTGAATCACTGGGCATCCCACTAAAATACCTTACTGCTGGAGTACGAGAACCTTCGCTATCGTGAAAAAACACAGCAGAAATCCCCTCTTTCGCCATCCAAGCACTTAATTTTTCTCTTCTTTTTGTATATATATCTTTCATACCATTCTCCTAAGAAATTATTTATACGAGAATACCATAAACTATAGAAAATTACAATAAGTTTAATTTATTTAACTTATTATCTAGTTTGCGTTCTAATTCTTTTATAGAATATATACAATTTTACTTGTTTAATAGCTATTTACGAAGCTGTAATGCTGTGTTATACTTTAATTATATAAAAACACTATCACACAATGGAGGCACGATGAAAAAATTATTTATAATTACAAGTGTTTTATTTTTATTCACATGCACTTTGTATGCTGCGGATCCTGCTCTAGGATTTTGGAAAAGCATTGATGATGCATCAGGCGAAATTACAGCAGGTTGGGAAGTATATGAAGATAATGGTATACTTTATGGCAAAATACTTAAAGTTGTTGGACAGCCAGCAGATGCATTAGCTACTGCATGTGAAGGTCCGTATAAAGATTTTCCGATAGCAGGCGATACATCTAAAATGACCCTAATCAACACGCCTTGGATATACGGCTTAGTTAATAAGGGAGAAGGAAAATGGCGAAATGGAAGAATAATCGATCCTGAAAATGGAAAAGCCTATGCAAGTGAAATTACATTCCACAAAGCCGGCGCAAAATACAAAGTTGACACATTAGAAATGCGAGGAAAAATAGGCCCATTTGGTCGTAGCCAATTTTGGCAAAAATCTACCCGTGAAGAAATAATGTCATTATAAAAGGATTCTATAACTTCGGCAGTTTTTGAATTAACACAAAAATTGCCGAGGTAGTGCCGAACAAAAATATCGCTAATACTTGAACAAGAATTTAATCCTTATATTTTATGTACCATCATTTTATCAGTATTTTGTAAAGCATTTTCACCAACATACATGAAAGCTGCCATAGGAGTAAAAAGTTTTTGCATTTCTTTTAGAGGACTATTGGGTACACAGTGGGCTGTCTCTCGGCGAAACGATCCATATTGATATTTGCCAGTACGGTCTTTAGTACAGCAAGTACAATCCCCTGAAGCATAAATATTTTCCTTCTTTACACCAGCTTGTTCTAATAAAAATGTATTTGCATTTTCTAAGGATAAGGAAAAGGTACTTTCGCCATTAACGCTTTCAATACATTCAGAAGTGAAATTTTCAATAAAATAATCAGCCCTATCTTTATCAACTTTATAACAGCAATTTCTTATATGAGGACCAATCATTACCTTAAAATCTGCGCTGCAAGCTCCATACGTTTTTTTTGCAACAGAAAGAGCTTCAGTAATTATTCCTGTGCCTTTCCAACCAGAATGAAGCACGCCAAAGCATCCAGTTTTTTCATCCCATAAATAAATTGGAACACAATCGGCAACAGTAAGAACAGGTATTAAATTATGGTTACAGGTAATAATCCCATCTGCTTGTAAACCATTGGTATCGTTAGCAGAATCAACAGCCAAAACAAGCTTTGAATGAATAAGTTCTAAGGGAACAATCTCTTTTTTATCACCGCATAAATTTGAAAAAAAAGTATTTCGGTTTTGATTTTCTTCATTCCACCTAAAGCGCATGGATAAAGCATTAATGTTTGTTATACAAGCAGAAAATTTTCTTTCATCCATTTATTTTATCCATTAAGCTCAATTGATTCGATTTCTTGAATAAGAGAAAAGGCATTAGCAATTGCTTCACTTGATTCTACAAGATGTTTTCGAATTGGTAATCCATCAGGACCAATTAAACTTGCAATATTAGATATTGTATCATAATTTGGATTATAATTTGCAACTAAAATTCCACTAAAAATAGCATTATAAGATCGACAAATGTTTCCAAAAGTAAGCAATAATAAGTTCACCTCCGACTCAATTGTTGTCATAAGTGTTTGCATTTGGAGCTGACCTTGAACGGTCCGTAGCACATCTGGTGTTAAACTCATAAAATTTGAACCGTAAGAGCCCTTTGGAGAAAGATTATTACTTAACTCCCTTATACTTTGTATAAGATGAGTAGTTTCAGTATAAGTATCTGTAAACTCTGTTTTGTTATCTCTAAGAACAAAGTCTCCATCAACCATAAGTATCTTTAATACTTCTGTATATTTCCCATAGATTCCCGCAAAGAACGCATATAAAAACCCCAAAGTGTATTCTTTCGAAAAAGTTATGTTTGGTTGTAAATCTTTCCAAGGTCGGTTAGGAAAGAGAGGAAATCCATTGGTTTTGCAAAACATAGAAACTTGGTCTTTTGTAAGTGATACTTTTCTTTCATGCAACCAATGCTTCCATTTTTTATCAAAAAGACGTTTCCATTGTGTTTTATATTGTACAAACCAGTCTTCACCACTGTCCTTATACATCGGTAGCCACGACAATGAATTCTTTGCAACCATGGTTATAGAACGCAGTGGAATATTATTAACAAATCTGGTAATTCCTTTCAATGCTACTAAGCTTTTTGTCATATGTTCAGCAACACCTTCCTGTACATTTACTTGCTCTCCAGAATCAATTTTTGACTGCATTTGAAACAAATAAAGCGCTTCTAAAACTTCAGGTTCAACATTTTTTGAATTACACAATACATTAGCAAATTTTTCTAGGTCATTTAATGCGGTAGCAAGAGAACAGCTAAGTTGACCTGTTGTAGTAACAGAAAACTTTGCTGCAAAAGAATCAAAGGGAAGTTCTGCAAATGTCTTTAACCAAATATGACTTTGTACACAAGTATATAGCTCGCTTTTATCTGCACTTGACACTTCTGCAAGTACTGCTTCCATTTTTCGAATTAGCGATGAGCGCAAATCATTTGTCAATTCTTGTGAAAAAGGAATTGTGTAAGGGTCAGCAACTTTTTCGATATTTTTTTCAATATCACTCATAATAAGAGACCCTAATAAGACTAAAAATGAGCCAGGACTTTCATCGGCCTTTACAAGACCCTCTTTAAAAGATGCGGCAGTTCCTTTTAATTCCAGTAAAGCATCATAAAATCCTTGTTCAAGGCTCATTTTTTGAACATTAAAAATGCCTGGATATTTATTGTCAATCCGTTTTGCCATGATAGCAATTTTTCTCTCTTGATATACGATCTCTACTGGTCTATTTGAAAAAAGTGATTTAAAAAAGAGTATAACACGAGTTAATAGCGGTTCATTTTTAAGAGCATCGCCCTTCGGAATAGCAGAAGCTTCCCTTCGCTCATCCTTTTCAAGAGACTCTATTTCTGGTTTAATTTGATTTTTCATTTGTTGGAGTATTGCAACTCTATCATCTATAGACAATCCTGCTACTAGATGATCAAATTTATCCGCCATTATATCTCTCCTAAAGTACATTATAATGGTATTTCAAGAAAGGTCAAGTGTGTAAAATAGTATTGTTAGTTTTCTTCGTAGCTTTTAAAAATGAAGTATAGACAGAATAAAAAAATAGAAGTATTATTAGTATATACTAATATAAGTGAGCGTTATATGGAAAAAAATTTTACAATTACTGGAATGAGCTGCGCAGCATGTTCTAGTGCTGTTGAGCGTGTCACACGCAAAATAGAAGGCGTAGCAGAAAGTGATGTAAACCTTACTACAAACACAATGAGAATTGTATTTGATGAAAAAAAAGTACAAGACAAAATAATAATAGAAAAAGTGAATAAAGCAGGCTTTG
>CAYJKA010000042.1:0-13210 GCA_964370655.1 uncultured Treponemataceae bacterium
ACGCTCGATGAAAAGGGAAGGTTTTCTTTCCCTGCTAAATTGCGCGCCATGCTCGATCAACCATCCCTTATGATTACACAGGGGATTGATGGGTGTTTGTGGTTATACACTCATGAGGAATGGAAGAATTTCTCTGCAAAGCTCATGGAACAAGCATCACCATTTAATACAGATTCTAGACTTGTGCTTAGACGCTTAATAGGACCTGCTCAAGATGTTGAGTTTGACAAAAGTGGAAGACTGTCTATTCCTCAGTCTTTGAGAGACTATGCGGGTCTAACAAAGGAATGTGTCATAATGGGAGTAAACAAGTATATGGAATTGTGGGATGTTAAACGATACGATGAGTATTTGGCTGAAACTGAAATGTCTTTCCGGAAAGCTGCGGAAGGCTTAAGCGGAATTTATTTATAAGTGTGCAGTTTATGAAAAAAAAACAAGCTGCGCAAGTGCAAAGAAAAGTCTTTGGTGAAGACGAAATAGTTCATACTCCTGTTTTATTGGAGCCAACACTAGAATATTTAGCTCCTGCTAATAGTGAAGATGATATTTTATTAATAGATTCTACATTAGGAGAGGGAGGCCATTCAAATGCATTTTTACAAAGATTTTCAAAAATGCATATTGTGGGATTAGATGCGGATGCTAACATTCAGAAAAAAGCTAAAAAGCGTTTAGAGTGTTACGGCGAGAGGATGCAGTTTTTTAATGGCTGGTTTAATGATTTTTATGCGAACTATCCAGAAAATAAAGAAAAGCCTGATAGAATTTTATTTGATTTAGGAATATCAGTTTTTCATTATGAGTGTTCTAAACGAGGTTTTTCATTTAGAGCAGATGAGCTTTTAGATATGCGCTTAGATTCTGGAGATTTTTCAGAAAGCCCATATTTTAAGGGCAAGTATACAGGGATGAGTGCAGAAGAGTTAGTGAATACCATTAACGAGCATGAACTTGCAGATATTATTTTTCAGTACGCTGAAGAACGATATAGTAGGAGAATTGCAAAAGCAATTGTTGAAAAAAGAAAACTATCAACAATTCAAACAGCAAAAGATTTAGCAGATTGTATTTATAGCAGCGTTCCTGCTGACTATAGACATGGAGCAATTCATCCTGCAACAAAAACGTTTCAAGCAATTAGAATTGCGGTAAACGGTGAACTAGAAAGAGTAGAGGCGGTTTTGGTTGATGCATTTAATGTACTCAAAACTGGTGGGCGTTTGGGTGTTATTACATTTCACTCCCTTGAAGATCGTATTGTAAAAAAATATTTTCAATACTTAGGTAAGTACTGTACTTGCCCTCCAGAACAGCCGATATGTATATGTGGAGGCAAACCAAAAGCAAAAATTCTAACAAGAAAGCCTGTTGGACCTACACAAGAAGAGATAAAAGAAAATGCACCTTCAAGAAGTGCAAAGTTACGTGTAATTGAAAAATTAGAGGGGTAATATGAGATCGGAAAAACCGCGACTAACTTCATTTTTAATGATATTAATGGCTTTTTGCATACCTGCATTTTTTGTTGTGGAAGCAATTCAGTCTAATAAGTATACACGCCTTGAAAATGAAGTAAGTGCTTTAGAGAGGTCTCAAAATGACGCGATTGAAAGTAATAAACATTTAATTTCTGAACTTGGTCTTTTATCAAGTTCAGCGAGAATAGAAACAATAGCAGTTGAAAAACTGGGTATGCATCAGGCAAGCAGCGATGAAATAGTTCGCGTAGAAATGAAAAAATAGAGGCAAAGGAAGAGTGGGAGAAAACTTTTTACTAACAGTCACAGAATTACTCGAAGCTACCAACGGTACCGTATATGGTATTCGTGAAAAAGACTTTCAAAATATTGGGTGTACATCTGTAGCAACCGATACGAGGAATGTTACTGAAAATTCATTGTTTGTTCCACTAATTGGAGAGAAACAAGATGGGCATAATTATGTTCAAAAAGCAAAAGAACTTGGCGCTTCAATAATTTTCATTTCAAAAAGCTCTGTTAGTACTTTTCAGGATGTATATGATTCAGTAAACAGTGATGGCGTTGTTCTTATTCTTGTAGAAAATACATTACATGCCTTGCAAAAAGCTGCTGCTATGTATGTGAAAAAGTTTCCACTACTAAAAAAAATAGCTATTACTGGCTCAAATGGAAAAACAACATTAAAAGAATGTGTAGGTTCTGTACTGGCACAAAAATATACTGTAATTATGAATGTAGGAAATTTGAACTCAGAAACTGGGCTTCCTTTGTCAATGTTTACAATTCGAAAAGAACACGAAGTTGGAATTTTTGAAATGGGTATGAATAGAAGGGGAGAAATAAAAGAATTGGCCGATGTTTTTTTTCCTGACGTTGCACTTATTACAAATATCGGTACTGCCCATATTGGTATTCTCGGCACAAAGGATGTAATTGCTGAGGAAAAAAAGCAAATTTTTGCAAATTTTACTTCATCAAGTGTTGGATATGTTTTTGAAGATGATGATTACGTAGACTTTTTAAAACAAGGTGTGAATGGTTCAATTCGAACTTATGGTAGAAAATCAATTGATGGAATTACTAAAGTGCAAAAAAATGGTTTAATGGGAAGTTTCATTACATATAACGATTCTATTATTAACTTCCCATTAGTTGGTGAGCATAATGTAAATAATGCACTGGGAGCAATTTGTGTAGGTAAACATTTTAATGTAAGCACCAGTGATATAAAAAAAGGTTTAGAATCTGTAAAGCCATTATTTGGCCGAAGTGAAATTTTACATGGAAAACCTACAATTATTCAAGACTGTTACAATGGTAGCTATGAATCCATGAGTGCATCATTAGATTTCTTTAATCAACTTGATTGGAATGGTGGTAAAATTGCTATTTTGGGCGATATGCTTGAATTAGGTGATAAAAGTTACGAATTGCACGAAAAGGCCTTAAATATGGCTTTTACAAGCGAAATAGATACTATTTTACTTGTAGGTAGTGCATTTACTGAAGTATACAATAGTTCTTTATATGCAAGTGAAGGTAAAACAGTTTACTGCACTGGGAAAACTGACGATGATAGTATATCACGTTTTGCAATCACCATGAATTCGATTATTAGTGACAAGGATATAATTTTAGTTAAAGGTTCTCGTGGAATTAGATTAGAAAGACTAATTGAACAACTACAAGTAAAAGAGGTGAAACATGATAAATAATACAGTATCTGCTCAGCGCCCAATAAGTTTACCACATTCAAATAATACTTTTTTTGTTTCAATTATTTTGCTATTAGGCTTAGGCTTAGTTACTCTCTATGTATCTTCATCAAGTTATGCTCTTAGATTGTTTGGTAATGAACTATATTTTGTAAAACGGCAATTAATATTTATTGGTATTGGTATAGTTTTTGGAGTAGCGTGTGCATGGATAAATTTAGATTCGCTACGAAAAATGTTGCCATTTATTGTAATAGGTTCCCTACTACTTTGTTTAATGCCGTTTTTGCCTATAATTGGTATAGAGCGAAATGGTGCAAGTAGATGGATTGGTATTCCTGGTATAATTACATTTCAACCATCTGAGTTGGCTAAAATAGCCTTAGTTTTATTTCTAGCAAATATTTTAGATAAAAAACATGATAGGTTAAATGATGCTAGAGCTACGATACTACCTTGTGCCTGTATGTTATTTATTTTTGTTGTAGTTGTATTTATTCAAAATGACTTTTCAACAGCAGTATTTATTTTAATTATAGGATTTGCAATTTTATTTGTTGTAGGCGTAAAATTAACGTGGTTTGGAATTTTTAGCGTGTTTGCATTACCGGCCAGTTTCCTATTTGTTTTTACAAAAGAATACAGGGTAAATAGACTTATTGCGTTTTTACGTCCAGACTATGATAAAAATGGTGTTAACTATCAAGTAGGTATGGCAAAAAAAGCTATTAGCGATGGTGGCATTCTTGGTAATGGTATGACTGGGGTAGATAAAGTACAGGGCATTCCTGAAGTTCAAGCAGACTTTGTTTTTGCAGGCTGGGCAGAAGGTATGGGTTTTATAGGCGTACTTATTTACATGATGATTTTAGGATTATTTGCTTGGAAAGCATTTGAAATATCGTTTAAATGTACTGATAGATTTAGAAGCCTTCTTGCATTTGGTTGTGCTTTAATAATTACAATGCAATCTGGAATTAATTGTGCTGTTGTATCGGGAGCTTTTCCAGCAACAGGGATTCCTTTGCCGTTTTTTTCAGCAGGTGGATCTTCAATTTTTTTAACTATGTGTTTATGTGGCTTTTTAGTTAATGTGTCAAGGTATAAGAATAAAATAGAGGTGGGTTTATGAGTGAGCAAAGTTTATGGGGTGAATTAGATAATTTCATTCCCCAAACAACGGTAGAAACAGCGAAAGGTAATAGTGGACAAAAGAAGAGTATATATAAAATATTAAAAATACTTGTTTGTACGCTTGTAGTGGTCCTCCTCATTGAAGCGATTGCATATTTTATTGTTATCCCAAACACAACAGCTTGTACTGTTTCTTTTTCAGGGTTACAAACACTTAATGCAAATGAAGTTGGATCTGATTTAGCACAGTATTGTGGGTCAAATTGGTTGCATTTTGATACGTCAGTTGCAACAAGCAGATTGCTCTCATATAGTGCTGTTGAAAGCGTGTCTGTTCAAAAACAGTTTCCTAATAAAATTATTGTTGATGTAAGCGAACGCACACCAGTAGCGCTCACACTCACACAGATTGAATCACGTACAGTTCCAGCTTTAATTGATAAAAATGGTGTTGTATTTGGACTTGCGAATGATGCTGAGTTTGACACACTTCCTCTTATTACAGGTTTTGGAATTGAAACATTTTTTGAAGGAATGAGATTAGATAGTAAATTTGCTCCACTTTTACAGCAAATAGCAGATATACAAAAAAGTAATTCAAATTATTTACAGGTAATTTCTGAAATTTTAATTACACCAAAAGCATATGACAATTATGAATTAGTTATATTTCCTGTTCATACAAAAACAAGGGTGTTGGTAGATAGAAATTTTTCAGAAGATGCATTAGAATATATGCTAGTAGCGCTTGATGTTGTGCAAAGCGTAAGCCCATCTGTTTCAGAGTTGGACTTGCGTTACGGCACCGTTTCGTATAAAATAGGCTTGTAAACGTATCTTGGGAGGATTTTGTTTTGGGTGAAATAATTGTTGGACTTGATATAGGGACAAGTTATGTTCGTGCAGTAATAGGTGAAGTGTCAGAAGACAATAATCTTTTAATCATTGGTATTGGTGTATCTCCGTCAACGGGATTGCGCAAAGGTCAAATATCAAACATTGAATCAACCATGCAAGCTATTAAAGTTGCTGTAGAAGCTGCAGAAATGATGGCTGGTCAAGAAGTTACATATTGTATAGCATCTATTGGTGGTGAACAAATTGAAAGTCTAATATCAAAAGGTCTAGTTGCTGTTACTTCAAAAGATGGTGGAAACAGAGAAATAAATTCAGATGATATATCAAGGGTTATTGAAGCCTCAAAAGCGGTAAATATACCTTTAGACCGCCATATTTTACACATAGTTCCTCGTTATTACATGATTGATGGTCAAGGATTCGTAAAAGACCCTTTAAATATGCTAGGAATTAGACTAGAATCAGAGGTATGTATTATTACTGCTTCTAGAACTTCCACAGCAAATATTTTAAACTGCATAGATAGGGCAGAATATAAAGCAGATGGCGTATTCTTAAAAACACTTGCATCTTCTCAAGCTGTGGTAACAGATGAAGAGAAAGAGCTTGGATCAATAATTATTGACATGGGAGGTGGAACCACTGATGTACTTATTATTTCAGAAGGTACCCCCTTGTATTCCATGTCTTTAAAGTATGGTGGAAATTCTGTTACAGAGGACATTTCAACGATGCGTGGTATTTCTTTTGAAAGTGCCGAAAAAATAAAAAGAGAATGGGGCTGTTGTTGGGAAGCACTTGTAAGCGAAGAAGAGGAAGTTTTAATACCTGGTACAGGCGGTATCTCTCCTCAAAAAACTTCTAGAAAGGAGCTATGTCTAATTATCCAACCACGCATAGAAGATATATTTACATTGATTAGAAAAAATCTTCCTGCACAAATTAAGTCAAAACGATTAAGTGGGTCTGTAATATTAGCTGGTGGTGGTGCTTTGCTTCCCGGTATAGTTGAACTTGCAACAAAAGAGTTTAAAACTACAAATGTAAGAATTGCACAACCTGGAAATTTTGGTGGTCCAGTTGAAACTTATAGACGACCAGATTTTTCAACTGTTATAGGTTTATTGGTAGCAAATATTGATAAGGCAAAAGCCGGAAAAATAGAAAGTGTTCAAAAAGACAGAGTTCGACATGGTGGTTTCTTTGCAAAATTGATTAGTTGGCTTAGAGAATTTTTTTAATTGCTAAAAAAATGTATTTTTTTAACATAATGTATTGAAAAAATACTTAAACTGGTATAAAGTATATAAGGGGATATGTACTTTTCATTTTAAGAAGTAATGTAAAATTTTAATTAACGTATAAATCATACAAGGGTGGGAAACTATGATGGACTTTTCAATTTCAAATGATGATCCAAAAGCTAATCTAAATTTAGTTAACGATGGCATACTTGCGAATCCAACGGTAATAAAGGTTATCGGTGTTGGTGGTGGTGGATCAAATGCTGTCAACCGCATGATAGAAATGGGTATTAAGAATGTTGAATTCATTGTTGCCAACACAGACTTACAAGCACTATCAGCATCTCATGCACCAAATAAAATAGGACTTGGTTCAAAACGAACTGGAGGACTTGGTGCTGGTGGAAAACCAGAAGTAGGTGAAGAAGCTGCAAAAGAAGATATAGATGCTATTGCAGATTATTTGAATGGTGCAAACATGGTGTTTGTAACTGCAGGAATGGGTGGCGGAACAGGAACTGGTGCTGCTCCTATTATTGCAAAAGTAGCCAAAGAACAAGGCGCTCTTACTGTAGGTGTTGTAACAAAACCCTTTGAATTTGAAGGTAAACACAAAATGGCTTTGGCAGAAGAAGGAATAAGAAAGCTTCATGCTGAAGTTGATACCCTTATTGTAATTCCAAATCAAAACATATTATCTATTGTTGATAAAAAAACACCCGTAAAAGAAGCGTACTTAGTTGCAGATGATGTACTGAGAAAAGGTGTACAAGGTATATCAGACCTTATAACAAATCATGGTGAGATTAATATTGACTTTGCCGATGTAAAATCAACAATGGAAGGCAAGGGTGATGCTATTTTGGGTGTTGGAACCGGTATTGGTGAAAACAGAGCATTAGATGCTGCGACAGCCGCAATAAATAACCCATTGCTTGAAGATTGTCACATTGATGGTGCTAAAAATATTCTTGTATATATTGTATGTGGTGAAGACTTATCAATATCTGAAACACACGATATTGTAAGTACAATAAGAGAAACAGCAGACCCTAATGTTGCGCTTATTCATGGTATTGCAGTTGATCCAAGGCTTGGTGAGTCTGTGCAAGTTACGGTTATTGCAACTGAATTCCCTCAAGATAGTGAACAGGTTTCAGAAAGCGAAAAGTTGCATTCTGATTCAAAAAGAGACTTCGAATCTGATGGTAACTTTTTTACCGTTAAGGAGTTTGAAAAAGCTAGAAATGGTTCAAATTCTTTTGCACAGAAAGAAGGTAGAATCCCTTCACAATTTTCAAGCTTTTCTCAATCAAGTGAAGTAAAAGATGATGGCGGCGAAAAAAAATCAGCCCCGAAAAATCCCTTGATGGATGAATCTTTTTACGGAAATAAATCAGGGCTTGATGTTCCTGCTTGCATTCGACGTAATAACATGATTAATTTAGATATAGATTAAATTATGAGGCGTGTGGAGCACCTGCCAAAGAGAATCCTTTCTCAATATATTGATGATTTAGTATCGATTGAGAGAAAGGGTGCATTAAGTGTTGAAACATACAAATTTTCAATAATTACTTTTTTAGAATGGTGCCAAAATAGAGACTTAGCTATTGATTCAATACGAATTCAGGATCTTATGCATTATTTTGTGTGGCGAAAAGTAGGTGACAAAGAACACACTGCTGTTGATGAGCAAACTATTGCAAAGGATATATCTGCTTTGCGCTCTTTTGGAACCTTTTTAGTACGCGAAAATATCTGGAAAGAAAATATTGCCCTTTTACTGCAAAGACCTCGAGCAAAACGCTCTTTACCTCGAGTACTTAGTGTTGAACAAGTCGACACTCTTTTAGATACCATTGACACTTCAACTTCTCTCGGTTTGCGTGATAGGGCCCTTTTTGAATTAGTATATTCATCTGGATTACGTATAAGCGAAGTTTGCTCGCTACTTTTACAAAATGTTCATATCGATGAGAGAATTCTTTGGGTAAGGGGTAAGGGCGATAAAGAGCGGCTTGTGCCCTTTGGAGACGTGGCAGCATTTCATATTAAAAAGTGGCTCGATGAAGGCCGTTTTAAGCTTGTAGGCACAAAAAATGTTGCTGAACTCTTTGTAAATTATCAAGGTAAACCTATCTCTCGAAAAGGCGTTTGGAAGAGATTTCAAGAACTTGAAACAATGAGTGGCGTTAGTGCAAAGGTTCACACCCTGCGACATTCATTTGCTACTCATCTTTTACAAGGTGGAGCCGATTTACGAAGTGTGCAAGAACTGTTAGGCCATTCCGATCTTTCTACAACGCAAATTTATACACACATAGATAACGAAGCATTGCACGATTATCACAAAGAGTTTTTTCCAAAGAGAAAAAACTAATTTTTTTTATAAAATTTACTCTTTTTTTTAACCGAAAACACTATAACTAAAGTATGATACAAAATAAAAACATGAAGGAAGATGACCTTCTTTTACGTCTTTTTATAGCTAAGCTTTCCTTTTTGCGTTTTGATGAAAAATGTCTTTTAGAATCGAAAATGCATTCTATTACTGACTTTTTACCTTTAAGTTTAGATGCATTATCTTTACAGGTGGGGCGTATTATTAGGACTCGCATTTGGAATCCCTTGCGCCTTGCACGTTTGGCTGAACGCGACATATATCTTATGTCATCGTATGGGGCTAAAGTTCTTTTTTATGACGATTTGTTTTTCCCATTTTTGCTTCGCCATATGTATGATCCTCCGTATGCATTATTTTATAGGGGGGATGTTTCTGTATTAAATAGACCTGCTGTTGCAATTGTGGGTACTCGAAAGCCAAGCACACAGGGCTCTTTAGATGCAAAAAAAATTGCTCAAAGAATTGCAGAGGCAGGTATAAATGTTATATCAGGCTTAGCCTTTGGAATTGATGCAAATGCTCATATTGGAACTCTAATGGCGCAAGGCAATGAATTATTTGGGAAAACAATTGCAGTACTTGGAAGTAGCGTAGATAATATAACGCCAACAAGTAATAAGCGAATTGCGAGTGCAATTTTAGCGAGTGGGGGATGTATCTTAAGTGAATATCATATGGCTTCTAGCGTGCAGAGTTGGAACTTTGTACAGCGTAATAGAATAATATCAGCATTAAGTAGAGTGGTGCTCGTTATGGAGGCTCCAAGAGGGTCAGGTGCTTTAATAACTGCAGATTTTGCACTTGAACACAACAGGGAATTGTGCTTTTATAAAGGTGCATTTGACAGAAGTATTGGCACCTCTGAGGTTAAAAACCTTGAACTTTTTGACAGTTCTATGAAAGGAAAAAAGTGCATTCAAGATTACGTGCAAGATGGGGCACCTCTTGTTTCTTCGGCCGAAGAAGTGCTTTTTATGCTAAATTCAATAACTTTTTTAGAAGAAAGAGATTTTTATAAAAAAAAACTTGACAAAATAAATGAACTATTGTAGCTTTTATCTTGATTAAAATTATAATTTAGTTTATAGATAAAAGGTACCCTGTTTAAAATATTTTAGGGTATGGGAGAAGATATGGCAACTGCAACAAAAGAAGCTGCAACAAAGGCAACTACAAAAAAGGCAAAGAAACAAAAACGCGCAACACTCGTAATAGTTGAGTCTCCTGCAAAGGCGAAAACTATAGAAAAATATTTAGGTCCGGGTTACACTGTAAAGGCATCAATGGGTCACTTAATAGATTTACCAAAGTCACGCATGGCAGTAAACATAGAGGATAATTTTCAACCAGAATATATTACGGTTCGTGGGCGAGCTCCAATATTAAAGGACCTTCAAAAAGATGCAAAAAAATCAACAGAAGTCTTACTCGCAAGTGATAACGACCGCGAAGGGGAAGCTATTGCGTGGCACTTAAAGAGGTCTTTAGAAGCTAAAACAGATGCCACAATTAAAAGAATTGTGTTTAATGAAATTACTCCTACAGCTATAAAAGAGGCGGTTGAAAATCCTTCTGAAATTGAAGAGCCGAAGGTAAATGCTCAAAAAGCTCGCCGTGTATTAGATAGACTTGTCGGTTACAACTTATCTCCTCTCCTATGGAAAAAAGTAAAGAATGGTCTTTCTGCAGGCCGTGTGCAATCTGTAGCACTCAGACTTATTTGTGAAAGAGAAAAAGAAGTAGAAGAATTTTTGCCAGTTGAGTATTGGTCTTTAGAAGCGGACTTTAAAAAGGGTAAAACAGCTTTTACTGCCCAGCTTGTTCAATACAAGGGGAAAAAGCCAGTCCTAACAAATGAAAAAGAAGTTCAATCCATAATTGATGAAATTAAAAACTCAGAATGTGAAGTTACTGAAATTAAAACTCAGGATAGAACTGTTAAACCAAAGGCTCCTTTTACAACATCTAAGTTGCAACAAGCTGCCGCGAATAAACTAGGATTTACTTCTAGAAAAACTATGCAAGTGGCACAACAATTATATGAAGGTGTTGCAATTGGTTCAAGTCGTGTAGGTTTAATTACCTATATGCGTACTGACTCTACTCGTATTTCTCAAACTGCACTAGACGAGGTAAGAGAGTGGATTACAGAAAAATATCCAAAAGATTTACCTGAAAAAGCAATAGAATATTCAGTAGGAAAAAAAGCACAGGATGCCCACGAAGCAATTAGACCAACCTATGTTACCTATACTCCAGAATATGTAAAAGAATATTTAACAAGGGATCAACAACGTTTATATACAATTATTTGGGAAGCCTTTGTTTCAAGCCAAATGAATAATGCAAAAAGTAGAACAACTAGTGTTGAAATAAAAGCAGGAGATGCTCTTTTTAGAATATCAGCTAGTAAGGTTGTAGAAAAAGGTTTTTATAATGTTATAAAGCTATTATCATCAAAAGAAGATTCTTCAGGTAGTTTACCGACGCTAAAAGAAGGTGAAAAACTTGACACAACTAAGTTTTACCCAGAGCAGCATTTTACACAAGGTCCTCCAAGATTTACTGATGCATCCATTGTTAAAATGCTCGAAGAAAAGGGAATAGGCCGGCCTTCTACTTATGCACCAATTATTTCTGTTCTCCTTGACCGTTACTATGTAACAAGAAATAATAGACAATTAGTGCCTACTCAACTTGGACGAATAATCAATACACTCTTAGTTGAATCCTTTCCTGAGGTAATTAACGAAAACTTCACCGTTGAAATTGAACAAAAGCTTGACATGGTAGAAGAAAATACTGTTGAATGGCCAAAAATTATGGCAGATTTCTATTTCCCATTTCATGATAAAGTTGAAGAAGTAATGGAAACCCTTGAAAGTCAAAAGGGTAGCATGGATGAGCCAACTGATAAGATTTGTGATAAGTGTGGAAAGCCAATGATTAAAAAGCTTGGACGCTTTGGATTTTTCTTGGCCTGTTCTGCATTTCCAGAATGCTTTAATACAGCCTCTGTTCCTTTAGCAAAATGCCCAAGACCAGATTGTGGTGGAGAAATTATTGCTCGTAAAACAAAAGGAAGGGGTAAAGAGTTTTATGGCTGTACCAATTATCCTGAATGTGACTTTATAAGCCACTTTAAACCAATAAATGCAGATTGTCCTAAGTGTAATCACTTTATGGTTGAAAAGTATGATAAAAAACGTGGTACATACAAATCTTGTATCAACCCAGAATGTGATTACTTACATACTGCAGGTGAGGAAGAAGAATCTAACGTTAAAATGGATACAGAATAAGGCATATGAAGCAATCTCTTCTAGAAGAAAAAAATGAGAGAGCACTTTCTGATTATATAGACGAGTTCTTAGCATACCAAAGCAGTGTGCGTGGGTTATCCGAGCATTCTGCGATTGCCTATAAGAATGATTTAAGTAAGATGCTTGAACTTCTAAAAAATGATGCAATATTTGATGACGATGATTCAATAATTTTAGCAAGCGAAATAACACTCAGAAATTTAAGATCGTGTATTTCGCAGCTTTCGAAAGAAAAAAAGTCTGCTGCTAGTATAAATAGATTTATTGCAGCAGTAAGGAATTTATTTGCCTATTTGGCACGATTTGATTATATTAATACTAATGTAGCTTTGGAATTAAAAACAGTAAAGCAACCCACAAGGGTTCCTCATTTTCTAAGTGATGCACAAGCGCAAGAACTTTGTACACTTCCTGAAAAAAAGGATTTACTGTGGGCTGCAAGGGACAGGGCTCTTTTAGAAATGTTATATTCTTCGGGCTGTCGTGTGTCAGAAATTGCAGGTATTACACTATTAGACATTTCTGGCAAAAAAGATTCAGCGCTTGTTACTGGAAAGGGTAGAAAAGATAGGCGAGTCTTTTTTTCAAAAGAAGCTACAGATGCGTTGGATTTGTACCTTATTGAGAGGAGTGCAAAACTTTTAAAGCTAAAAAAAGAGGATAGGTCGTATAAAGGCTCAAATAGGCTCTTTATTAACCAAAAGGGAAACGAACTCACCCAAAGGGGAATTCGCTTTATTTTAAGCCGTTATTCTTCTGTGGAGGGAACAAATAAGCATGTGCACCCCCATGTTTTACGCCATAGTTTTGCAACTACAATGATAACTGAGGGTGCTGATATTAGAAGTGTGCAAGAGATGCTTGGTCATTCAAGTGTTTCTACAACACAACGTTATACACACGTGACATCTGAGTCACTGAGAAAACTGTATAAACAAGCACATCCACACGGGTGAGATAATTAACAATTAATAATGAATAATTAATAATTGTTAAAGCAAAGATAAGGGTAATTAATAATAAATAATTGATAGTGTAATGTTAT
>CAYJKA010000043.1:0-13100 GCA_964370655.1 uncultured Treponemataceae bacterium
TGGTACAACCAGGAACAGCTATTACTGCAGGTCAAAACCTCGCAGAAATTCGCTAAGAATTATAAAATGAGGGGAGGGTAATACACCCTCCCAACTATGGAGTTATACATGCTTGGTCAAAATGATTATAAAAAGAAAGTGTTGAATATAACAATAGCATTGTTAGCTGTAGCTTTTGTGTTCTCAATTGGAACAACAATTTTTGCTGCAGATTCAAACGATGAGGTTGCATCATTCCGCACTATGAGCACTGCAATAATTAAAGGCTCAGAAAATGTGCCAGATATTTCAATTTCGGATTTCTTAGTAAATACGGTAGAAAATACTGGTGTTAATTCGATTATTAGCGGCTCAGAAGAAGTTGAATCTCTAACAACTGCAGGTGAAACTGAAACTGTATTTGGTTGGGAAAGACTTGTAATGATGATAATTGGTTTTATTATCATCTACTTAGGAGCAGGAAAAGGGTTTGAACCACTTCTTCTTATTCCAATTGGATTTGGTACTGTTTTCGTAAATATCCCTGGTGCTGGAATGTACAATGAACATTCTGGTATGCTACGTTTAATTTACGACATGGGTGTTGGAAACGAATTTTTCCCAATGCTTATCTTTATGGGTATTGGAGCAATGACAGACTTTGGTCCACTTATTGCTAACCCTAAAACAGCGCTTCTTGGTGGTGCTTCACAGTTTGGTGTATTCTTTACATTGTTCGGTGTAGCTCTCATGAACATGATTCCTGGAATCGACTACAATATGTTTGAAGCTTCAGCTATTGCTATTATTGGTGGTGCTGACGGTCCAACATCTATTTATCTTTCAAGTAAACTTGCCCCTCACATGATGGCAGTTATTGCTGTTGCAGCATATTCATACATGGCGCTTGTACCTATTATTCAACCACCTATTATGAAAGCTTTAACAACAGTTGAAGAAAGAAAAATTAAAATGACACAATTACGACACGTTTCTAAGGCTGAAAAAATTCTTTTCCCTATTATCGTGCTCGTATTAGCAATTTTACTTTTACCTTCTGCAGCACCTCTTATTGGTATGCTTGCATTTGGTAACTTCCTAAAACAATGTGGTGTTGTAGAAAGACTTGCAAAAACTGCAGAAAATGAACTTATGAACATCGTTTCAATTCTATTGTCACTCGGTGTTGGTTCACAAATGACACCTGAAAAAATGATGAACTTAAACTCTTTAGGTATTATCATTTTAGGTTTAGTTGCATTCTGTATTGCAACTGCATCTGGTGTTTTAGTTGCAAAGTTTATGAATCTTTTCTTAAAAGACAAAATCAACCCACTCATTGGTTCAGCTGGTGTATCTGCAGTTCCAATGGCAGCACGTGTATCAAACAAAGTTGGATTAGAATATGATCCATCAAACTTCTTGATTATGCACGCTATGGGACCTAACGTTGCTGGTGTTATCGGTACTGCAATTGCAGCAGGTGTATTCATCGCAACATACGCAAACTAAAATAATTAATAATTAACAATGTATAATTAATAATTGAGCTCGGTAGATTTATAATCTTCCGAGCTTTTTTTTGTAAAGCGAAGAAGGGAAATAAATCACAGATGCAGGGGGATTTTAATTAAAAAAAATCGTAATTCGTAATTAAATTACACACCCTTGACACTATGACATCGTACACATATAATGTAGTCATGAAAAAACTAGCATCTACTTTATCAGTTGTTATAGTACTGATAACATTATCTTCTTGTCAAACAATGGTATTAAATGCGGTTGGAGACTCTCTATCAGGGGCTAACAAAAACGGCATTCCATCAAAAGTGACATCTGAAAACGACATGATGTCAGTGTTAACAGGAGAAGAAGATCCTATTTTAATGGGGGATTTTTTCCCGACAGCACTAAAACTTTATGAAGTTATGCTTGCTCAAAATCCTGAGCATCAAGGTTTAGCCACAATGACTGGTTCTCTCTACGTTATGTATGCAAACGTATTTGTTCAAACACACGCAGATATGCTTGGCGTAGAAGATTATTTACTTCAATATTCAGAGCACCAAAGAGCTAAGCTTCATTATTTACGTGGGCGTGATTATGTTTTTCAAGCATTTGACTTGCGCTACGAAGGTTTTTCTGACGCTTTGTTAAGCGGAAATAGCGACAAAATAGATGCTGCATTAAAGCAATTAAAAAAATCAGATGTAAACGCTGCTTACTGGCTTGGTGCTGGTTGGTTAGGTGCATTTTCTGTAGACCCAATTGATGTAGACGTTTTAAATACTCTTATAGGTGCTGTATCCTTGTTAGAGAGGGCTGCAGAACTAGATCCAAGTTACTCAGATGGTGCTATTTGGGATGTCCTTACAGCTTTTTATGCTTCAGCTCCAAGTGATTTTGGAGGCAATCTTGAAAGAGCCTATTTTACGAGTGAGCAAGCATTTAAGATATCAGGTGGTTTAACTCCTGGTCCTTATATCACATATGCAACATCATTTTCCATCCCTGAACAAGATATTGTTAGCTTTGAAGAAAATTTAAACAAAGCTTTAGCGATTAATCCTGATGATAATCCTGCTACTAGATTAGCAACTATTATTAGTCAGCAAAAAGCGCAATGGTTTCTCGATAATATCGATAACTATTTTATAGTTTGGTAGAAATAAATTAGGCTTAAAGTATATTTTGTACTTTATATCTAGTATCAGTTTTTTACTGATAAATAAATCGCACTTCATCTAGTATAATTTTGGAATTGAAGTGTAGCAAGGAAAGTATTATGAAAATGAAAAAATTGTTATTACTTTTAGCACTGGTTCTTCTAAGTTCTAGTGTATTCGCACAAAAAATTACGGTAAAAATTGCTTCCGTAGCACCTGCTCGTTCTCCTTGGGATATTGAGCAAAAGGCTTTGGCTGCAGAATGGCTAGAAATTACAAATGGTGAAGTTGAAGTTAAATTTTTTAATACTGCATCTCTTGGTGGAGAAAGTGGTGTAATTAAAAGAATGCGCTCACTTCGCCCAGGCCAAAAAAGTCCAATTGATGGCGCAATTTTTACAAATATAGGATTATTTGAATTAACACCAGACTCTCATGCACTTACGCTTTGTATGCCTTTTGTTTTTAGAAATCAAGATGAGCTTACACACGTACTCAATGAAGTAAATCCAGAAATTCAAGATGCAGTTAATGATGCTGGATTTGAATTGCTTGGTTGGTTCAGTGTTGGTTGGGCAAACTTTCTCACAAAGGAAGAGGCTAGAACTCCAGCTGAAGTAAAATCGTTAAAAATGGGCTTTTCTGGTATTGATTCACCTGGATTAATGGAAGCATTCAAAATTGCTAATTTTAACATGGTCGATGTTCCTGCAGAAAAAAAACTTCAAGATATTAAAAGTGCAAATGGTATAAAAGTTGTATACTCAATTCCAATGTATGCATACGCAACTCAATATTATACAGAATTACCCTATATAATTGATATTCCTTTAAATCCGATTATGTCTGCTTTTGTAATTTCAAATGAAACATGGGCAGCTATTCCAGACAAATATAAGCCAGAATTACTTGAGTCATTAAAGCGAGCAGAAGAAAAGTTTATTTCAGTTCAACAAGATTTAGACCGTGAATATTTGGATAAAATGGAAAGTGAAGGTAATATTCTTGTAGAATTAAATGATGAAGAAGTTTTACTATGGGAAAATACTCTAAGAGGTGATGCTGAAAAAATGGCAACCATTGAAGGTGGTGTTATTGACAGTGATTTCTATAACGAAATGTCAAAAATTCTAGAAGAATACAGGAAAAATAATGGTAACTAAGATTGTTAATTTTTTCCGCAAAGCAGAAAGTGCTATAATTGTCTCTTTAATAATACTTCTTTGTGCTTTACCCTTTATTCAGCTATTTTCAGAGAAATTATTGGGTATAGTTATTCCTGATGTTGATCCTGTAATAGTTAACCTAGTTTTTCTATTTTCATGTTTTGCATCTATGGTTACATGGCGCTATGGAAAACATATTTGCATAGCAACTGTTGACCAAATGGGTTCAGGCCCTGTAAAAAGTGTAATAGAAGTTGTTAAGGCTTTTATAATACCTTGTGTACTTGTTACGCTATTTTTTGCTGCATTCTCAGAATATTTTGTTTTATTCTATCCTGAAGATACAATTTGGGGCATTCAATTACGTTTTATTTTTGCGTTTTTACCACTTCTCTATCTTTCAATGATTATTATGACTTTGCTTAAGAAAGAAAATAGACTGGTTGCAATTTTTGGGTTACTCTTAGGTTGCGTACTTTCTACAGGCCCTATAGCTGGTATTTTATATTTTATTTTTGGAATAGAAGATACTACATTCTTATATTCTATTTGGGATTCATGGATACTGTTCTCTGGAAAAGCTTCCTTTTATTTGGTAATATTGTTTATTATTTTAGCTTTTGTTGGAGTGCCTCTTTTTCTTGTAATTAGTGCTATTACTTATATTGCCTTTTCTCAAGGAGGAGGGTATGTAGAAATTCTCTCAGTTGAAGCATATACTATTCTTACAGATAAAAGTATTGCCGCTATTCCTTTATTTACCATTGCAGGATACATTCTTTCAAAGGGTAGTGCAGGAAAAAGGTTGGTCGATATATTCAGTGCTAGCTTTGGCTGGTTTAAAGGTGGAATTATTGTTGCTACTGTACTTGTTGCAGCTTTCTTTACAACAATTACGGGTGTTTCAGGTGTAACTATTCTAGCTTTAGGTACACTACTAACAACTGTTCTTACATCTGCAGGCTATTCAAAAAACAAAGCTGAATCATTAGTTACCTCTTCCGGCGCACTTGGTCTTTTGTTCCCACCAAGCTTAGCAATAATTATGTATGGAACTACAAATTATTTTTCTATTGATGTTTTTGATCTTTTCAAAGGTGCCATAATTCCAGGTTTGGTATTAGCTGGTGCTATGATAGCAATGGGAATTTTTTATTCCAAAGGAGCTACGAAAGTTCCTTTTTCATCTGAAAAACTTGCCTTGTCATTAAAAAATGGTATCTTTGAAATATTGTTACCAGTTTGTATAATTGGCGGTTATTTTGGTGGAATTTTTACATTGTTCCAAGCTGCAGCGTTTGCAGTTTTATATACCTTTGCTATTGGTGTTTGGGTACGAAAAGACTTTACGCTACGAAAAGCTCTCTCTGTTATAATTGAATCTTTGCCTACTACAGGTGGAGTATTAGCTATTTTTGGAGCTGCGAGAGGATTATCCTTTTTCTTCTTAGATGCAAATATTCCTGATATCTTATCTGAGTATGTTTTAACCTTTGTTGATTCAAAAATAGTTTTTCTGTTATTAGTTAACGTAGTTCTACTTGCTGTTGGTTGTTTGATGGATATATATTCTGCAATACTTATTGTGTCTCCATTGTTAATCCCAATAGCCGACTCTTTTGGTATACATCCCGTACACATGGGTGTTATATTCCTAATGAATATGCAACTAGGTTTTTTAACTCCACCAGTTGGAATGGATTTATTTATATCTTCTTATGCATTTAATAAGCCAGTTGTAAAGGTTGTAAAAGGTATTTTACCATTCTTGCTTATTCAGTTCTTAGTGCTACTTCTTGTAACATACGTTCCATGGTTTACAGTGGCTTTATTATAAGGGGCTAATATTATTTTAACATCTATATACATTTTATATAGATGTTAAATTTTTTATAACTATGAATAATAATAAATTTAAAATCTTATTTCCAATTTTCCTATTAGTTTTATTTGTGCTTTTTTCTTGCAGCGATGCAAATAACGAGGATGAAATTAAAGAAAAGGTACTTTCTGAAAAGGAAAAGCGAGAAATTTTAGAAAATGATGCAATAGCCACTTATGTAAGCACTTTATCATTAGAGCAAAAAATTGGACAGCTTTTTGTTGTTTCTGTTGATGGAACAAGCGCAAACCTCTCAGCAACTACACATCCAATTCCACCAGGTGGATATTTACTTTTTTCTAGAAATACAAAAGATGGTGCTAAAAAAATTATTAGTTTAACGGGTGACACTCAAACGTATTACTCTGAGCTTAAACAAGTTCCCCCTTATTTTTCTATTGATCATGAAGGTGGTTTAGTTCATCGCCTTCGTGATGTTGCTAGTCCTCTTCCGTCAGCGAAGACCATTAAGAATACACTTCCTCCTAAACTAGCTGAGGAAATATATTATCATTCTGCAAAGCAGTTAAAGGCACTTGGAATTCAAGTTAACTTAGGTCCTGTAGCTGAAGTTCTTTTTGAATATAATAAAGATTTCTTAGATTATAGAAGTTTTGGTGATTTTAATGATGTAGAAAAATACGGCCGAGCATTTATTGATGGCTTTACAAGAGGTGGCGTGTATTGTGTTCTTAAGCATTTCCCTGGGAATTCAAATGATGACCCTCACTATCGCCTGCCTGTATTAAACCAAGATAAGGATACTATACTGTCTTCATATGTAAAACCCTTTCAAAATCTTGTGCAGGGAAATGGCTTGTTAATGAGTCACATTGTTGTAACATCGTATGATGATGAAACACCCGCCTGTTTATCTCCTATAATAATAAATGAGCTTGTATATGGTGAACTGGATTATGAAGGTTTAATTTTCACTGATGATATCTTAATGAATGCTCTTTCACAAAATGGTTATCCGCCAGATGTAGCAATAGAAATGGCTTTGTTGGCTGGTGTAAATGTACTAATGAGCTCTCATCCAGCTTATTGGAATTTAATTGATGTGGTTATAGAAGTTGCAAATAAAAATCCTGCAGTGCTTCCTAAAATTGAAGAATCTGTTAGTAAAATTATTAAGCAAAAAGTTTCATTTGGCTTAATGCAATTTGTAGATGTAGAGGGAACACTATTACTGGAGAGTGTATCAGTTAATAATATTTATAAGCCAGAGCAACAATATGATGATTTTATTTCTGCTAGAAATGATGGTTTGTCATTATATTATCAGTACTGGGCTGAATAAAATGTAGCTATGCTACAACGGAGTATTATGCAAAACAATCGAATATTGTACATGGACAAATTCTTAGCTGTCTTTAATAAAAACAGTGGTGAAATTTGTGAATCTTGGACTTCAAAAAGTGCACAACCAAAAGATGTTTATGTGCCTGAAGTTTTTTTACAATCATTTGAGCAAAAAAAGGATGCACCTTCATTTTGCCAATGTTTTAATAGATTGGATAGGCCAGTTAGTGGTGCAAATCTTCTTTTATTTGAAAAAGATCTTTTCCCTGTTTTACAAAATCAATTTACAAATAGTCAAAAAGGAAAAAAATCTGTAAAAAAGGTGTACTGGGCAATTGTAGAAGGGATTCTGCCTGCTAGTGAATCTTTTGAGCATTTAGAGCACTATATTCGATTTGACGCATTAAAACAAAAAGCTTACGTTTATAACCATAATGAAAGAAAGTCAAAGTTAGCAAAATTATCCTGGCGCTCAATTGGTCATGGAGATAATTACTCGTTTTTAGAAATTGAATTGCTTACGGGAAGAACCCACCAAATTAGAGCCCAGCTTGCACATATTGGAATGCATATTAAGGGTGATGTTAAGTATGGGGCAAAAAGAAATGATATACTAGGCGGTATTCGACTTCATGCCCATCTTTTAGAGTTTTCTCATCCTAAAACAAAGGAAACTGTTTCTGTAAAAGCCCCTTTACCTGTGGTTGACCCTCTATGGGAAGCCTTTATGGAATGTTTAAAATGAGTACCTTACGAGGCCCTATTGGTTTTGATGCCTATTATCAAAATATTTTCTCAGCACGTTGGGATAGTCTAAAAGAATCTTTTCCGCATGAACCTTCTTATACTAATTGGAATCCTTATGCTAGAGATTCATATTTTTTAGATAGCGCAAGTGTATTGGCAGCTTATGCATTGCCACTTGATAATGCAAGTAATATTTTAGACATGTGTGCAGCTCCAGGAGGAAAAAGCCTTGTATTGTCACACAGGATGCATTCTGACGCTGCGCTTCTTTGCAATGAAAGATCAGCTTCTCGCAGGAATAGGCTTGCAAACGTATTAGACACCCATTTACCCGAAGACATACGAAGTAGGGTTAAAATATCTTCAAACGATGGAGCTCTAATGTGTAAAAAAGAGCATATTCTTTTCGATGCTATACTATTGGATGCTCCTTGTTCGTCTGAAAGGCATGTTTTCTTGGATCAAAAGTATCTAGAACAGTGGTCATCTGCACGTATAAAAAATTTATCAATTGCTCAATGGTCATTATTATCGTCTGCATATAGAATGTTAAAAAGCGGTGGCTTTCTCTTATACTCAACTTGTGCTTTGTCTAGTTTAGAAAATGATGGTGTAATTTCAAAATTGTTAAAAAAATTTGAAACTGCAAAAATACAATGTATAGATTTTAATGCAATTCAGGGCGAGTGTATTTATTCATTGCCGGAAGCAGAAAAAACAGAGCATGGACACCATGTCCTTCCTGATAACCAAAATGGTGCTGGACCTTTGTATTTTTGCCTAATACAGAAGTGCGAGTAAAATATGTTTTATTATAGACAAGTGTAAAACATTTGTGTATAATAAGCAAATAGGAACGCAATACATAAATGTTGAACAAAAAATGCATAAAAGACATTAATAAAAATCTTTCAAAGATTTCAGATGTTGAAGATTTTTTAAATACTCTCTTAATTGAAACAAGGCTAGCTTTTTCAGCCGATGCGGCTTCAATTTATTTACACGAAAATGGACGCCTTGCTATTCGCTACGCGCAAAATGGCATAGAAAATAATACTCGTGCTACAGTTCCATTTACACATTTTTCTTTTGAAGTAAATGAAAAATCTATAGCTGGATACACTGTTACAAGCCGCAAGGTTGTAAATGTTCCTAATGCATACTCAATTTCGCCTGATAAACCGTATGAGTTTAACAAACAAGTTGATTTTTTAACAAATTTTACTACAAAATCAATTTTATCTATTCCCTTAATTTCAATTACAGACGAAGTATTGGGAGTAATGCAAATTATTAATCCAAAAGATAATGCAGGTGCAATAATAGAGTTTGACCCAAATAGTGAAATGTATGCATGCGAATTAGCAAAACTAGCAGTTTCAACACTAGAAAAATCAAAGCTAGCTAGAGCTATAAAACTTCAGAAAATTATGGACTCAGAGCGTATTCTTAATGCAATACAAGACGTTGATATTCTTTTAGAATCATTGCTTTCAGAAGCTCGTACTATTGTAAACGCAGATGCGGGCTCAATTTATGTATATGAAGATGGCCGTCTAACAATAAAATATGCACAAAATGATACACAGCTTCGAAAAACAGATAACAGAAGAAAAATTCCTTTTTCTTCATTTTCTTTTGATGTAAATGAAAAATCAATTGCTGGTTATAGTGTTGTTAGTAGATCTATACTTAATATTCCTGATGTTTATAATTTGCCTGATGACACACCGTATAAATTTAATAAAGACCCCGACATTAAAACAGGGTATACAACAAAGTCTGTATTAACTATTCCTTTAGTTTCAGGAGCAGATGAAATACTGGGCGTACTGCAGATAATAAATCCACTTGATCAAAATGGAGCAGTTACAGAGTTTGATTCAGATGCTGAGTTTTATTTGCAGCATTTTGCTTTTAGTGCAACGAAAGCACTTGAAAGAACTCGTCTTACTCGTGCAATGGTTATGAGAATGATACGTATGGCTGGGTTTAGAGACCCTAAAGAAACAGGTTCTCATGTAAACCGAGTTGCAAGTTATTCTGTTGAAATTTATGATCAATGGGCACACGTGCATGGAATTTCAGAAGAGGTTCAAAACAAGTTTCGCGATACATTAAAAATAGCAGCAATGCTTCATGACGTTGGAAAAGTAGGTATCCCAGACACAATTCTTAAGCTTCCAAGAAAGTTTACTCCAGAAGAATATGATGTAATTAGAACTCATACCTGTATTGGTGCTATGCTTTTTGAAACTCTTGAATCACCAATAGATGAGATGGCTCTTCAAGTCGCATTACATCACCATGAACGATGGGATGGACAAGGTTATCCAGGTAAAATAAACGTTCAAAATGCTGTAATGGGCGATAGTGCTTCAATGCTTTACGGAGAGCCGTTAGCTGCTGATGATATTCCATTTGCAGCACGTATTGTAGCTCTTGCAGATGTTTATGATGCCCTTTCTTCAAAACGAGTATATAAAGATGCATGGGATCATGATGCAGTAATTGATGAAATTAAATTACAGGCTGGTAAACAGTTTGACCCAGAAGTAGTAAGTGCTTTTTTAGAAGTTCTGCCTGATATTGAAAATATTTATAAATCATTTCCAGAAGAATAAAATCACAAAAGGATTAGTAATGTTAAAGAATAATAAACAACTAGCTGCTGAAGGTATGCTAGTAATTGTTGCAATAGTGTGGGGAAGTGGATTTATTGCAACTGAGTATGCTATAAATTCTGAAATGCCGAGTTCTCTTATATTAAGTATTCGTTTTATGGTTGCATCTTTGTTTATGTTTCTTTTTTCGATAAAAGAAATAATTGCAATAGATAAAAAAACGCTGTTTCATGGCTTGATTGCAGGTGGCTTATTATTTTTAGGATTTTTTATACAAATACTTGGTCAATCTCAAACATCTGTTTCAAATGCTGCATTCTTAACTGCAACAAATGTAGTTATGGTACCTTTTATTGTTTGGGCTATGTCTAAGGATAAACCACGAACAAAGACATTTGTATTAGCTTTTACAACATTAATAGGAATTGGCGTATTAACTCTAAATTTTGAAACTGGACTTTCTTTTAATAGGGGAGATGTATCTGTTCTTCTATGTGCTTTGATGTTTGCATTTCACATTGCGTATCTTGGAATATTTTCTAAGGGGTTAAATACAAAGGTTTTGACTTTTTTACAATTATTTACAGCTGGCTTTATTTCCACTATTGTTTTTCTTTTGATGGATATAAAGGATGCAACATTTGTTTCCATACAAAATGGTATTTTACCTACATTGTATTTAGCATTTTTCTCTACTCTTTTCTGTTATTTCTTTCAAACAAAAGGCCAACAGATTGTACCACCGGGTAAGGTTGGTATAATTCTTTGCACTGAAGGATTTTTTGGAAGTTTATTTTCAATTTTACTTGGTTTAGAACCGCTTAAAGCTACCGTTATTGTAGGTGGCATAATTATTATTAGTTCTGTAATGCTTTCGGAAATTGATTTTAGTAAAAAGAAGTCTTAAGATATAGTAAGTTTGCGAATGTTCTTTTGAAGCTCTCTATCAAGAATGTTTGCAAAGCTATTTAAATCTTTTTTTGAATAACTTTGTGTTTTTAGTTCAGGCATTCCACTTTGAATCAGCTCTAAATTGAAATTTCTAAAAGATAAACTTTCCCTAATATTTTCAGGTGTGTATAGTTTTCCTCTATCACTTAATACAATTATACCTTTTTCCACTAATCGTGCAGCTAAAGGAACGTCTCGTGTAATAGCAATATCATTTTCATGTGAGTTCTCTACAATGTAGTTATCAGCTGCATCTGCTGTACTGTCAGAAATAATCATTGAAAGCACTTTTAGGTTAGGTAAAGGGATAGTTCTGTTTGCTACAAAAATAGTTGCAATATTTAAGCGCTTTGCAAATCTAATTATTATCTCGCGTGCTCCAGTTGGACAAGAATCAGCATCAATCCATAGATTAAACAAACTCATGATAATACCTTATCAATATCTTGTATCATTTTCAAAGTGATAGCTTCAGCTTCATGATTAAGTGCTTCAGTTTCTTGACCACTAGTCCTTAAATATTTTTTTAGGTCTTCTGCCTTTGCTCTATCCTTAAATAATTCGTCACAAATCATAATACCTGCAAGAATTGCAATTTTTTGAGGGCTTGTGTTTCGAGACATAAGTCTGATTTCTTTTGTAACTTGTGTGTAATATGCTAATAGTTTTTCTAAGTACTCATCATCTTCTTTTGTTTCTATTGAAAAAGATGTGCCGAGCATATCAATGTTTAATTTTCCCATATTACTACAACTTAAAAAATATCGAGCTGAGATGCTTGCTCTGCATGGTTTAACATTCCGCGAGCTTCATCGTTTACATTGTCTGAATGATTTATCTCTTGTTGAACTTCTTGTGTATATTGTTCTTGTTGAACTTCTTGATTGTGTTGCTCTTGTTCAAATTCAGAAACCTCTGGTTCTTCATGATATGTTTCTGCATTTTCGTTAGGGGAGGGTTCATCTGATTGCTGTGGTGTACTGTTTACTTCAACATTATTGTAAGAAGTTGTTTCTTGGGCTTGGCGAACGTCGGCTTCAACGTTGTTTAGCTTGTCAAGTACGCTTAAAATACCTTGTTCAATTTTTTCTTCATCTTGTTCAAGACGTGCGCAGTGCTCTTTCATAAGTTCAAGTTCTGCTTTTAGATCCTCATTTTCAGATAACAAGCTTTTATTTGTTGATTGAAGGGCATCCATCTTTCTTAATGCGTGTTCAACTTTTTGCTCAAGTACTTTAATTTGTTCTAAAGAAACCATATTTACCTCTCTTTCATTTATATAATACAAAAAAAATAAGGGAGTAACCAATCTCTCTTTGTATAGATAAATCAGTTATTCCCTCTATTTTTTTCAGTTACCTTTGCGAAATATTCGCTTAGTTAACTGCTTTTTTTGCAGCTTCTACAACTGCTGCGAATGCAGTAGGATCTTCGATAGCCATGTTAGATAAAGCTTTTCGGTTTATAATGATACCGGCTTTATTTAAGCCATCAATAAATCTTGAATAGCTGATTCCTTGATCTCTAACTGCAGCATTAAGACGAGTAATCCATAATGATCGCATATCGCCTTTTTTATCACGTCGTCCTACATATGAGTCTGACAATGCTGCTGTTACAGCGTCTTTTGCAGCTTTAAAGTTTGTGCTTCTTCTTCCACGAAACCCTTTAGCTAGCTTTAAAATTTTCTTTCGTCTGTTAAGACGTTTGCTTCCGTCTATTGCTCTTGCCATTTTCTTCTCCTAGGTTTAGCCGTAAGGCAACATTTGTTTTCTGA
>CAYJKA010000044.1:0-12877 GCA_964370655.1 uncultured Treponemataceae bacterium
TCGCGGCAAGCTCTTTCTTTATGGGGAACGCCTAAATAAAAATAAGCTGAAACGCAAATTCAATCCTTGAAATATTTCTATAACTATGTTATAATTTTAACATGACAATAAAAGAAGCAGCAAAAATCGTAGATGCAACCATCCTTTGTGGTGAAAGCAATACGGATAGAGAAATTTATTCAGCGTGTGGTTCTGACTTAATGAGTGATGTTATGGCATTTGTAAAAGATCAAGTATTACTTTTTACAGGGCTCATTAATGTACAAGTAATAAGAACTGCAAGCCTTATGGACATTGGGGCAATATGTTTTGTAAGGGGCAAAATGCCTTCTGATGAAATGATTGAGATGGCTAAGGAACAGGATATTATTCTTTTGGCAACAAAAGAGCCTATGTATATAGCTTGTGGCAAATTATATAGTTCAGGCGTTACTACAGGTGGAGTTCGGGATATTTAATTAGTCAAATGAAATATCACTTTGACATTTCCGGTGAAGATTTTTCTATTGCCGGAAATGCAGCCTTAGACATTAAAAAAATCTTTAAATCGCATAATATTCCTACTAATGTTATAAAGCGTGCTGTAATTGCAACGTATGAAGCAGAGCTTAATATGGTTGTTCATGCAGATGGTGGGTATATTGATATAGAGATTGAACCTAATCAAATAAAAATTATCGTATGTGACAATGGCCCTGGAATACCAGATCTACAAAAAGCTATGCTAGAAGGCTTTTCAACAGCAACAGATTTATACGTTCAACTCGGCTATGGTGCAGGAATGGGTTTATCAAACATAAAAAGAAATGCAGATTCATTAGATATAAGTACCGTTCTAGATAAAGGCACAACTTTAACGATGTATTTCAAGTATGATGAATTATAAAACAAAAAAAAAATTACTACGTTTAAAAATACAAAAAATCATAAAATCACAATTATTAAAGAATGCAGAATACGCTTGTTATTTTGAAAAAAAAGCATTAGAGCTTTATAACAACTTAAAATTTTCTACAAGTGCTTCGGTTGTTCTAGGCTACTACCCCATGCAAGATGAAGCGCCATGTCTTAAAATACTAAATGATGCTATAACTAAACACAAGAAGATATGTTTGCCAAAAATTGATGGAAATAGTATGAGTTTCTTCTTTTGTAACAGTTTAGAACCTAATGACGATTTTTTGCAAAATTCGTATGGAATTTATGAACCTATAAACAAGAATCTTTTTGATATTAAAACATTTTCGTCGACTCAAGATTATACTATAGTGGCTATTATTCCAGGACTTGCTTTTACTAAGACTGGGAAAAGACTTGGCAGAGGTAAGGGTTATTATGATTCATTTTTAGCTAGTCTTTTAGAATTAAAAACAAGCAATATACAAATAATTAAGGTTGGCTTATGTTTTTCATGTCAGCTTTTAAATGAAATTCCAACAGAAAAGCATGACATTCTTATGGACTTTGTTATAACTGAAAAGGGGTTAAATAATTGCAATTTAAACAGAAAGTCAGGGAATTCAATTTTGAATAACTAATTAAAATTAACCGCAAGAATTATCAGGATGTAAAGGATGTTTTTTTGTGTTGCAAAGTGAAAAATACCATTAACCTGTTTAATCCTGTATATCAGCGGCATAAAAAAGACACTTTTGGATTAAAATTGATTTCCTTGACAGAAAGTAAATACCACTTGACAAAGGACGTTATTTTGTGTTCAATGAATTAGTGAAAAACCACAATGTACAAAAATCTGATAAACTCATTGCTTTTTTAGCTTCTCTTTGTCTCTTTTTATCAGCTATTGAATATATAATTCCAAAGCCACTTCCATTTATGAGACTGGGATTAGCCAATATGCCCATCATTATTGCATTATACTTATTAAAACCTAAGCAAGTATTTTTTTTAGTTTTTTTAAAAGTATTAGGGCAAGGATTTATAAGTGGGACATTGTTTTCTTATATCTTTCTTTTTTCTCTTTCTGGATCATTTGCTTCTTGCTTTGTAATGTTGATTTCTAAAACCATTGGGAAAAAGTATATTGGTCCTATAGGGGTAAGTATTTTGGGGTCATTGGCAAACGCAGGTATTCAATTAGTAATGGCAGACTTACTACTTTTTGGTGATGCAACACGTTATATTGCCCCTATTTTAACCGTCAATGCATCACTAACAGGCTTTCTATTGGGATTATTTACCTCTCATTTTTTACAAAAATCGCTTTGGTTTTCACAGCTTGTAGATTGCAACACAAAGGATTGTAGTAATGCATAATATATACAAAGCAATAAATCCAAAAATCTTATTTTTTTCCACTATTGCATGCTTTCCTTCGTTATTAATGCAAGACAACATATTTTATCTATGGGCTATAATTGCTATGTTTGTTGTTTTGCTTAAAGTAAAAAAAGGAAAAGTTAATTTTTTACCATCATTTATACTTCTCTTTTCAGTAGTATTTTTTAATCAATTAACACCGAGTGGTAAAATATTTTTTACATGGGGAAACTTTCGATTTACACAAGGAGCCCTCGTTTTTGGATTAAAAAAAGCAGGTGTGTTATTAGGCATGGTTTTTATTTCGCAGTACGCAATATCTAAAAACTTACAAATAAAAGGAAAAATTGGAACCTTCATTAGTCGTATGTTTTATTTTTTTGATAGGCTCAGCGAACATAAAGAACAATTTAATTTTAAGAAACCTATAGAATCAATTGATTCAATTCTGATAGAAGTTTATGCAAGTCCTGAAGAATATTCTACCAGCTTAGAATCGAATGAGACAACATTTATTCACTGGTTAATATGTTTAACACCTGTTTTAATTAGCTATTTTCTTTTATTTGTTTAATGCTTAATTTGTATTTTTATATATGAATATGTGTATGTTATAAAGCAATTTAATATATCAAATCTAGCATTTTTACTTTTTATATGGTACACTAATTGTATGAAAAAAGTGTTAGAAGTAATTACAAGAGAAATAAATGATCAAAATTCATTTTTTGTATTTCCAACGGATGTAGCTGCAAGTACATGGTCAGAATATCTACTAAAAGAGGGAATTACGAAAGCTGTTTCAACGGAACGCTTTATTGCTTGGGATAGTTTTAAAGCCTCGTGTATTCGTTCTCAAAAACAAGAAAAAAATGCTATACCTACTCTACTACGAAAATTCTTTTCGCAATCAATTATTAAAAAAAATAAAGAAAAACAACTTTTTACAAGTATAATACACCCTGATTATTTGCATACATCTTTATCTTTTGCAGATTGGATCACAAAGCTCTTACCTCAGTTAGCCTTATGGCATGAAAAGCTACCTGTGCAAAAAAATCTTGATGAAGAAGATAAGGATTTATTATTACTCAAAAATGAATATGAAAAATTTTTAGATACACATAATTTGTTTGATACTGCGTGGGAAAGGCCTCCTTTTCACATAGATGGAAAAACCTATTATATTTTTTACCCAGAAATAATACAAGATTTTTTGGAATATAAAGAGATTCTTGAGAATACTGAGTGTATACATATTATCAACGTTGATGAGAACGATTCTAAAGAAGAAGTACTTCAATATACTAATGTTAGAAGCGAATTACGAGAAACAGCCTTATACATTAGAAACCTTTGTTCTCCGATAGAAGAAGGTGGAAAAGGAATTCATTGGAGCGATGTTGCCGTAAGTGTAAAGGATACTGAAAGTTTTGAAGCATACTTGAAGCAAGAGTTTTTATTATACAATATACCCTTGCGATTTCGAAGTGGTAAGGCTTTAGGAAAATATTCAGGTGGAAGGCTTTTTTCTTTAATTCAAGATTGCTATAACGAAAAGTTCTCTTTTGATTCTGTTAAAAATCTCATACTTGACCCTACTTTTCCATGGAAAGATACTGTAGTTGCAGATCAGCTTATTGCTTTTGGTATTAAGCATAATTGTCTTTGTACATATGATGGAAAAGATACTTGGGAAGAAGCCTTTAGTGTAGCATACTCAGAAAATCGCGCTGAGACTTATTATAAGTCTCTTAAAAAAAACATAATATCAATGGTTACTGCTACTAGTTTTGAATATATACGTGCACATTATTTTGATTTTAAGGAGAATTTTTTTAGTATAGAAAATATAAGTGAAGAAGCAAACACTATTATTAGTAGGTGCATAGCTGAACTTGCAACGATTATTGACTTGGAAAAAACCTATCCAGAAGCAACTCAATGTGATAATCCATTTTCTTTTTTTATTGACCAACTCAACTCAAAAGAGTATGTTATCCAAACGAAAGAAAATGGCGTTAATGTATTTCCCTATAAACTTGTAGCTACAGCTCCGTTTAAGCAGCATATAATACTTGATTCATCTCAAAATGCTATAACGGTTGCAAGTCAATCTTTATCATTTTTGCGAGAGGATAAAAGAAAAGCGCTTGGATTAGTAGATGAAAATGTCTCAACGTTTTTTACAAGATTGTATTCGCTTCATAGCGTAGAAAAACCCCGCTTCTCTTTTAGTAAAAATGCGTTTGCCGGCTATGAAATACCTTTTAATGCATTTACCCCTAAAAAGGTTTATACAGAAATTGAAAGTAAAAATGAATGCAATACTTCGTATGCTGATGCATATTACAAAGAAAAGCAACTATATTTAGAGCATGCAGAAGACTTGAAAACTATTTACTCTTCGCAACACGAAGGATTTACTAATTGGTTACAGAAAGGTGGGCCTATTAACGAAAGTCTACAGCATGGGTTTTTAGAAATTTTAAAAGAAAAATTACACGCTAGAGTTTTTAAGAATGGCTATATGACTGTTTCGGCCACAACGTTAAAAGATTTCTATGAGTGCCCAATAAAATGGCTTTTTACAAGGGTATTAAAACTTGAGGATTTAACCTTAGAAACAAACTTATTAGATGATACAAATCTTGGAACTTTTTACCATGAAGTACTAAGAAGAGTGCTTTTAAAGTTGAAAGAGGATAAAGAACCTTTACGAGTAGACGAAAACAAACTACTAACTAAACATATCAGGGACTATATTATTCAACAAACAAATGAAGTTGCCAATGGGTTTCCAGATTCATGTGGAATTAAAAATTTAAGTAATTTAACTATGGAAATATTTAATTCACAGCGCGAGCATTATATCCAAAAATTGATTGACTTTTTTACTGAGTTTTCATTGTGCTTTTTTGGTAGTTATATTAGCAATATAGAGGAAGATATTAGCATAAAAGAAGATGGATATACTTTAGTTGGTAAAATTGACTGTGTATTAGACTTTCCTGGTAATGAATTCACGGAACAAGGTAAATTTATTATAGATTTTAAGACGGGAAAAACACCATCTAGAAGCGTATGCTTATTACAGCAAAATCAAGAATTGAAGGACTTTCAGCTACCTTTATATACATATATGTATGAGCAAAAATATTTTAAAGGTAAGCCAAACATTCAAGGTTGTGCTTTTATGAGTATACATAAAAAAACTCTTACACCTTTATTTGGGATAGTTAAAAATGAATATAAAACTACAAACCCTAACAAAACAATTTTTAGACTGAATCGTTGTGGCTTAAATGATAAGGGGTTATCATTTGAACCAACGTTAGATGAAACTCTTAGCGCAATAGAAGGCTTTGTAGAGACAATGAACGATGAAAAAATGGAATTATTTAGTAATTTTAAGAAGTGGGGGCATTTCCCAGATGGAAGCTCTGTTTCGTTTGAAACCTGCCTTTCCTGTTCTTATAAAAAACTTTGTCGTTCAACGTATGCTATATCAGGAGGTCGGCTTTAATATGCATCCACTAATAAAAGAAAGTTTAAATATTGAACAACAAAAAGCAACTGTTCAAATGAAAAATTGTGTAGTAGCAGCAGGCGCAGGTTCTGGAAAGACTAGAGTGCTAGCATATCGCTATGCCCATCTGGTAATTGAGCACAATTTTTCGGTTGATACAATTCTCACTTTAACATTTACAAAAAAAGCAACAGCAGAAATGTATGAAAGAATATATTCAACTTTAAATGAAATTGCTGAATCTAATAAGTCTACTGATATACAAAAAGAGAGAGCTTTATGTGCAATTCAGAATTTCCATACTGCTCGAATACAAACACTAGATTCATTTTGTTCAAGCATAGTTAGAAGTGCTTCACGCCTTTACGGCATTAGGCCCGATTTTTCAATAGACAATGACGGCGTTCAAGAATATTGTAAAAAACTTGCTTTAGATTTTATGCTAAAGTACAGAAATAATCCTTCCATACAAAAGCTTTTAGGAATGGAAAAATTTGAAAAAATGACTGAATCATTATTTGTTAATCCAATTATGTTATATTCAAATATTTCCAAGGATACGGATTTTGCATCATATATTGAAAAGCAAATAGCTGCAATATTAAAAGAATGGAAAGTATATTTTGATAAAGTTTTTTCTTCTCGCCATTTATTGGAGTCATACGACAATAAATTAATAGATATTTATACTAAAATAGAACAATTGTATATTGATGAAGTTTCTTTATCATCATACTTTTCAATTTTAGGGGATACAAGCAAATCAACTGATGAAATAGATACTTGTTATAAGGCAATTTATGAGGAGATAATCCCGTTATTCTTTGAATTATTCACTTTAAAAAAAGTAAAACTACCTGGAAATAAAAAGCTTGAAAACAAAGAAGAAATTAAAGAAACAATTATTGGTATACGTGATTGCTATGATACACTTACAGGTCTTGCTCAATATATTATTTTCTATCCACAGATGCTCGAAGTGTTACCTATTTTAGAAGAATATGAATATGAAGTAACAGAATGGAAACGGTCAACAGGGTCTTTAACATACAGTGATGTTTCTTCACTAGCACTACAAATTTTAACAGAAAATATAGACATTCGTAACAATGAAAAGTCAAAAATAAATGCTATTATGATTGATGAATTTCAAGATAACAATGCTATGCAAAAAAATATGTTATTTTTACTTGCTGAGAAACAGGATCGAGATAAAGCTACAATTCCAACTGCAAGCGAATTATGTCCAGAAAAGCTGTTTTTTGTAGGGGATGAAAAACAGTCTATATATAAGTTTAGAGGAGCCGATGTAAGTACCTTTAGAGAACTTAAAACAGAACTGAATGAAAGCCTCTCATTAAGCACAAATTATCGCTCTCATCCTCAACTTATTTCTGGTTTTAATACGTTTTTTGGAGGATATGAATATAAAGGAGCCGAGGCTTCGTATGATACTTGTATAAACCAAGAGAGAAATAATTGTAGCACATCTGTTTTTCTTCAAGAGCACCAATTAAGAGAAGACTGTTCTTTCCCTGCTTTTGAAGCTGAGTATACTAAAGTTTTTTCCAAAGCTCCTGATAAAGAGACTTTAGATAAAAACCTTGATAAGGAAAGAATTCATATTTGTCTTTTAAATGCTACAAAAGTTGAAGATTCAGATGAAAAAAGCGAAGACGCTGATGAGGAAAAAGAAAAAACAGAAGATTTGATTGAAGCTGAAAATCTTGCAATTTTTACCGCAAATAAAATTGCAGAACTATGCGCAGAAAACTATAATCCAAAAGATATTGCAATACTTTTTAGATCTTATTCTACACAGTATTTATATGAAAAACATTTGCGAAGAAATGGGATTCCTTATGTAGCTGAGAATATTACAAACTTTTTTGGAGATGCTCCTGTAAATGATATGCTAGCTTTGATGAGACTTATAGTTTATCCTAAAGATGCTCTATCCTTTTCCATTGTTTTACGATCTCCATTTGTGCGTTTAAACACTCAAGAAACATTGAGTTGTCTTTTGTTGCTTGAGCAGTGCGAACTTGATATAATTTTTTCAAAAGAATGTGCAAAAAACTTATCAGATAGCTCAAAAGAGCGTTATTTTTCTGCCTTAAATATGTATGAAAATTTAAGAGAAAAAGTACACACAATAACTTGTGCTGAAATTGTTAGAACATTATGGCATAGCCTTGGATATCGGTATGAAACGCTCTGGAACACTGATGTTGCACTATTCTCAGAAAGCTATGATTTTCTTTTTGATATAGCACAAAAAATTGATATAGAAGGCAAAAACGTATCCTATTTTGTTGATTATCTGTATGAACTTGATAAAAATGGAGAAAGGCTTAATGATATGAATATTCCACTTGAAAGAGCTGGAGCTGTTCAACTAATGAGTATTCATAAAAGCAAAGGATTGGAATTCCCTGTTGTATTTATTGCTGGTATATCTTCTAAGGGAAATAGCAATAAAAACTTAGATAAAGTGTATGTAGATAAGGCATTTGGACCCTCCCTTAATTTTCCAGTTTGTGAAGAAATACAAGACTGTGCTAAAAATTATTTTTTTAATGCAGGAAAGAATCTTGAAACAAAAATGGCTGAAGCAGAATTGAGACGAGTACTATATGTAGCGATGACACGTGCTGAAAAAGAGTTATATATAACTGGATCTTTTTCTATTAATAAAGATGTTCAAGAGAATCTCACAAAAAAGGGTGTTGACTTTAATAATGTTAATGATGAGGATTCAGTTATTGAAGTACTGAGTGAAATTTTTGCACACAGGGTAAAGAAAGACAGCAACACAAGCGATACATCGCAAGTAAAAAGCGATTTTTGTGTACAAAACAACACTCTTTTTGCACTATTGCTACCTATTATTTCAAAATTTGAAAACAGCGATAATGCACCCTTTTCAATTAAGCTTATTAAAAACATAACAAGAGATGAGCTTTTGCGCGAAGACTTAAAAAAAGAGAAAGCAGAAGTGCATGAAGTACAAGAAAGAGTAAAGCCTTTTTATGATAATGCAAATATTTTGACTACTCCTTTAGTGGAAAGCCCATACAGAAGCCCTTCCCACTTGAATCATACGTCTAGTCAGCATTTTCAAAAAAATGATAATAATGATAGTGGTGAAGTTGCAATAAAAGAGCTTGATGCAATTATAGATTCAAAGAAACAGGAACTTTTTAATTATTCTCATTTCGGAACATTATGTCATGCATATACTGAAAGTCTCTTTACTCAAGAAACACCTAATATTCCATCAGAAATACTTCATGCTCTAAATGAAAAAGAAATTAAAACTATTTGTGATATAGCTAAGAAAATGGCATACTCATTTTATGAATCAAGGTATGGAAAAGAGGCCAAAAATGCAAAGTGGCAAAAGACCGAGCATGATTTTAAGCTTTTGCTTACTTCTTGTAATAAAGAAAGTGTAATTGTAAAAGGCCAAATTGATTTACTGTATGAAAAAGAAGATGGTAACATAGTAATACTTGATTACAAAACAGATTCTGTTGAAAATCCATCTACTCATTATACTCAGCTAGCTGCGTATAAAAGGGCTATATGCAGTATATATTCAAAAGATATTAAGGATGTTTCCTGTGTTCTTTATTACTTACGTACAGGCAACTGTATTGAAGTTAGTAAAGAAGTAGATGCAGTAAATTTAGAAACCATAGTGTTTCAATAAAAAAGGGGGCAAAAGCCCCCTAAACATTCTTATTTTTTTTCTGCTGTTAATTCGCGCAAGCAAAACGGCAAGTTCCCCGCTTCTCTATGTCGTGCTACACAAGCGCAGCAAGTTTTGTGATTCTCACAAGTCGTATTAGGACATGGACAAGGTCGTGTGTTTTGACAATTCATATAATAGCCTCCATAATAATGTCATAACTAAAGTATATATGTCAAACTAATTGTTAGTCTAGCTTTAATACAAAAAATTGCTAAAAACTAACTACTTCCCTAGCCCATTTTTTATTCTCTCTTTTAAGTCAAGAATTTTATCATGTATAGTAGCAATAGTTGTCTTAAATGTTTCATCGTCTTTACCACTTGGATCATCTAATCCCCAATCTTCCCTATGTTTACTTGGAAGATACGGACAATTTACATTGCATCCCATTGTTATAACAATATCAATTTGTGGAATGTCTGCAATTAGCTTACTTGTTTGCGTCTCTTCCATATCAATTGAATATATGTCTTTCATTAGCCGAACAGCATCTTGATTGATCTGAGGCTTTGTTTCAGTTCCTGCAGAATAACTTTCAAACGTATCGCTAGCTAAGCTTTTTCCAAGCGCTTCTGCAATTTGACTTCTACATGAATTGTGTACACATACAAATGCTACTTTTACCATGTTAATCTCCAAAACGTAGTTTTAATGTATTATAATAGTTTGTTATACTTTTGTCACCATTGTTATCTAGAAAAAGACAAAAAGGTAAGCTATCAGTATTCTTATGCTTTACCACGCAATCACAGCATTTACCATGATTTGGGCATGTTTTTTTGGGACACGCGCATACATCACTTTTACAACCCATTATTTAAACCATCCTTTTGTTCTGTTCGCAAACTTCACGAGCATTAACATTACCGGAACTTCTACCAATACCCCAACAATAGTTGCAAGTGCTACAGGGCTATCTGTTCCAAAAAGTGAAATTGCAACTGCTACAGAAAGTTCAAAAAAGTTTGAAGCTCCAATCATACCTGCAGGTGCTGCAATATCATGTGGCAATTTTAATGCCTTACTTGAGAAATACGCAATTGCAAAAATCAATACTGTTTGAATTGTTAGTGGAATTGCTATGAGAACTATGTGCAAGGGATTATTTAAGATAACGTCCCCTTGTTGAGAAAAGATTATTACAAGTGTTAATAAAAGACCAATTATAGTAATGTTTCCAAACTTAGGAATAAAGGTATTGTTTAAGTAATCAAGGCCATACTTTTTAATAACATAGGTTCTGGTTAAAATCCCTAAACTTAATGGTACCACAACAAAAAGAACAACAGACAATATAAGTGTAGCCCAAGGAATTGTAACTCCAACTACACCCAAAAGGAGTGCAACTATAGGGGTAAAAGCTACTAAAATAATAAGATCATTTGTTGCAACTTGAACAACAGTGTATGCAGGGTTTCCCTTTGTTAAATGTGACCATACAAATACCATTGCCGTACAAGGAGCTGCACCTAAAAGCACTGCACCTGAAAGATAATCCTGCGCTAGGTGGGACGGAATAAGATTCTTAAAAATTACATAGAAAAATAGCCATGCGATACCAAACATTGTAAAGGGCTTAATAAGCCAGTTTGTAATCCATGTTACAAAAAGACCTTTGGGATTGTTTCCAACATTTTTAATAGACTGAAAATCAACCTTTAACATCATTGGGTAAATCATTAACCAAATAAGAATTGCAATTGGAATTGACACCTTTGCATATTCAAATTTTGCTAAAGTTTCAGGAATAACTGGCAAAAAATTACCAATTAAAACGCCAACTACCATACAGAGTAACACCCATACGGTTAAATATCTTTCGAAAAAACCAATACCAGTTTTATCTACTTTTTCCATTTTTTTCTCCAACGTATATAATTAATAATTAATAGGTAATAATTAATATCCTCATTAACAGATATTATAGTCTCTGCTCAAAGCAAAACCTTAATTATTCATTTTTAATTATTAATTAACTTTTTTGCTTCTTCAACGGTGATAAGTTTTCCAACTGATACAACTTTACTATCTATTACAAATGCTGGAGTTTGCATTACACCGTATTTTGCTATTTCTGCCATATCTCCAATGTTTTTAACTTCATCGCTAAGCCCAAGTTCTGCTACAGCTTTTTTTACATTTTCAAAGCTTTCAGAACTTTTTTTACAGCAAGCGCCAAGCACAATAAAACGAGATTTTTCTATATCGCTTATGCCGCATTCGCTTCCACATGCACAAGCAGCTTTAACTTCTTGTTTTGGTTCACTTGAACAACAAGCAGACTCTTGTTTTGTATCTCCGGAACAACAGGGTGTAGCACTGGGTGTACAGCAGCTACCCTTCACTTCTTTTTTCTTTCCAAAATTAAATAAACCCATTTATAAACTCCTTAGTATATTTTACATATCAAAAATATTTAATATATAAAATATACTTTAAATAGAAAGTTTTGTCAACACATTTAAATATTTTGATATGTTTGAACTTGAATATTTTTCTTAAATAATGTACAATAATATACACTTGTTTATTATTCGGAGGTTTTATGAAAAAAACTAGTATTCGGTTTTGTTTGTTATTTCTTTGTTCATTTATTTTCTCTCAAGAACGGTTTGATATTGACCAGTTTAGCGGTTTTTCCATGGGAGGTGGAGGAATACTTACTAAAGAGATGAGTGGTGGATTTCCAGATATTGGGTTTCCCATATACAGAGATGATTTTTTCTTTATTCGCAGTCATACAAGACTCATCTCAGGAGGATTTACCTTATCTGATACAGATTATGCTTCAATTGGTCTCCAGGAAAATATAGTAATTGGCACTATTGTTCCTGCTTCGACCACTGTGGCCTTAAAATACTACGGTAGCATTGGGTTTGGTGCTTCCATTTTTACAATACAGTCAGACACTGCGAGTAAAGATTTTTTTACGTTGCCCTTGCTTCTTGAACCAGCTGTTTTAGGTGGAATAGAGTTTTTAATGCATTCAAACCCAGTAAAAGATGGTATATCAGTATTTATTGAGCTTGGAACAGTATATAGATTCTTTACAGAAAAATATGCATTAAATGCAATATCTAAACAAGGAAGTTTCATTACACTAGGCGGTAGGGCTTATTATTAATTATGTACCTCAAAACTCGACTGGTAACCTCTTAAAAGAAATTTAGTTTTTAGAGGTTCCAATTGATATTATACTCCACTTTACCAGATATATAGCTTATGTTATAATTTCTATATGATTATAAAACTACTTGACGGTGATTTTACTATTTGCAAAATCACCAATGCACAGAATATTCCATTTGATG
>CAYJKA010000045.1:0-12818 GCA_964370655.1 uncultured Treponemataceae bacterium
ATCATTACCCACGTTGCGCCACTTCCACCTAAGGCTGCCTTGGGGTGTCCAGAGGCTCCAAGCATGGAACTTTGCTCTATAAACATTCGAACCATGTTGCCAAGCACTGGATCATCATCAGAATGTATACCCTTTCCATGAATAATTAAAACTTTCTTAAAACCACGTTGCTTTGAGTTTCGCACAAAGGTGTCTAAATGCCTCCAAGCATCTTCTTGAGTAAAGTTATGTAAATCTATTGTAGCATCGATAGGCATATTTTTTGCAGCTGTATGTGAATGTACTGCCTTTGAAACAGTATATTCTTTAACAAGGCTATCCTTATCAACAACTCCATACTTATTTAACCATGCATTCATATCAATATTTTTTTTAGAGGTTTCTGGTTTTTTTTCTGGGGCATTTGCCTTTTTATTTGAACGTTGTATATCCTTTGGCTTTGATCCAGACTTTTTTTCCCACTGATCTAATATATCTCCAAAATCCACACCCTACTCCTTGTTTGTTATTAAAATGCAATGATCTTCTAAAACCCAACCGCTTCGCCCATCTGAATGTGTAATTAGACACCAGTCCCCAACTGTTTTATCAACTTCAACTTTCATTCCTGCATAAAGGCTTGTTACTACTTGCGATTCATACTCTGGAATTGTATATAAGTTTGTAGCATAGGTTATAGCATAATCTTTGCTTAAAGATCTTCCATAAAACAAGATACATACAAGAAGGACACTACCTATGAAAAAAAACAAGGGAGCAAAGTTTGAACTTCCTTTTTTACGATTAATCAAATGCACAAAAAGGCCTATAATCAATACAGCAAAGGAAGCTACAATACCAATAATTGTCCACGTGTAAGAAACCTCTCCTACATTTTGTATGTTTTCATTTTTTTCAATTACTGTTCTCTCTCTCCGTGCATTAAACGGAAGCAGCGAATATTTTTCTTCTATCCGTAAGTCAACTAATGTGCGCACAAGCGTTTCTTTTTTATCCAGTACAGTAACAGGATTTTCTACCTCATTTACAGTTAAAAAAGCCCTTTCTTCTCCATAAGCTTCAGAAATATAATCTACCTTATCCAAAACATCAAAGCGCCTATAAGGAAGTGTTACATTATGCCTTGTGCCATTATAAGCAATAAATGATGCTTTTATAGTAGGCAAAACTAAACTTCCAGATTCAAATGGTATGCATGAAAATTTTGCAATGGGAATAGTACTATTGGTAAAAGTAAAATCTTTCGACGGAATATCACTATAGCTTTCAATTTGCTCTATAAGTGCTTGTTCCGATAACTCTATTGAAAAGTCGGTTATATTTTTAAAATGCTTAGCGCTAACGGTAAAGGTACCTTCTTGCAAATTATATAAAGGTGAAATATCTTCAATAAATAATTGTGGTGTTAAGACATCTGGATTTGGTAGCACGGTAAAAACAGGAAATGCAATACTTTGTAAAGTATCATTTAGCATTATTGGAAGAGAGCCTAAATTATACAAGCCTTCCCTTTCAAATTTTAATGAGTATCGTATTATCGTAGCTTTTTCATTTATACCATTTTCCTGCCTTACAAAGCCATCGCTTTTTTCTGATGAAACAAACGATATACCAGGAGGGAAAGTTCGCCCAATAAGCTCAACATTTGACGGAGAAACTCCTACAAGAGATATGGTAAAAAGACAATTTTCAGACGCTGCAAAATCTCCTGTCTGTTCAAACGTATATTCAAAGCTTTGTGCGTTCAAAAATTCAAAAGAAAAAAGTATTAGAAAAAAATATACTAATAGTCTATTATGTCGCTTTCTTCTGATGAAGGCTCTTGTGTTTTCCATTGATTTTCCTCACTTTCACGTATTACAGAGAACACTGCGTCGGCAGCGCCATTCGGGGCAGTTTGTTCTGAAACAGGAATTCTTTCTTGTATCCCCTGCTGAGTTTGTACACTTCCTTCATCCAAACAAACTTCTAAGTTAATTTTTGCATTTATATTTGTGCCATCAATAAGCAAAGCTTTTTTAAAGCAAAAGGCAGCTGTTTTATACTCGCCCCTCCTATGAAAAATAACTCCTTTATTATACCAACGTGCAAAATCTAAACTAGGAGACACAACAGGTTGCATTTCATTTAACTTAGTCAAACTTGCAGTCATTTCTCCTTGCATAATATAGCTTGCAGAAAGACCGAACAATCCATATTGCTGTACTTCAAGATTCTGAGTTTCTTGAGCACGTGAAGATACTTCTAAAAAAGAAGCAACCGATTCTTGGTATTCTTGCTGACTCCAATAATATGAGCCTTCTAGCACTTCCTTTGCATCTATAACCCATTCATTACAACCTGTAAAAAGTAATAGAAAAGGAAACATCACAATATACACTACAATTTTTGAACTTTTAACAAACATATTTATAAGTTTTTGAGGATTGATAACATATACAAAAACACCCAATAAAAAGAAAATAATAGCCAACAAAACAAAGGTACTATGTCTTTCAATTGTTGATACTTCATAACTTGTAGTAGTGGCTTCTTCGTCAAAAAATATTGAAGGTTTTACTATGGATACAATTTTTTCCAAAGCCGAAGAATCACTAGCTAAAATAAATTCTACATTGTCTTCGTTTACAATCGCTTGGAGTTTATCAACCCTTAATGCAGTTTTCACTTCCGTAACTCCATCTCCTGCAATTATAGTACTTTCATTTTGCGAACCAAAGCCAACAAAAATCACATGAATGCCAAAACTTACTGCTTCTTCAACTGCAGCAAAAAGATTTTCATCGGTATCATCCCCATCGCTTAAAACAATTATATACGAACTTCGAGCTGACTGAGGTGGAAAAGACTCTATTGCCTTTCGAACCCCCTTTGACAAACTAGATCCAGGTGCAGACAGCATAGTAGGTGATAGAGCATTTATAAGATTTGAAATTGCATAATAATCTTCTGTTAAAGGAACGGCAAGGATTCCATCTCCTTTAGCTAAAACAGCCGAAGTCGCAACGCCAGGAAAAACAGATAATAATTTTCGCGAAAACTCTTGTGAGCTTTCTAATCTTGTTACGCCAGCATTCCCTTGAATATCTTTGGCGGTCATACTATATGAGATATCAAATACAAAGCTCACTGCCCTTCCTGCTTTTTGAGCTGGAACAAGTTGAGTACCCCACGATGGCCCCGCAAGTGCAACACTTATACAAATCCAAGCTAGACTCCAACAAATAGTCCTTACTATTATCCTTGCCCGTGTGGCCTGAACAGCTTTTTTATACAAACCTGTGTAATTACTAAGTAGCGTTATAACTTTTTTACACCGAATGCTAGAGAATAATACTGCAGGCGGCAATGCAAAAAGAAGTGCTAGATAAATTGGTTGTGAAAAAGAAGGAATCATAATACCTCCCGCAATAATAATCGTCTCACAAGCCAAGCAAGTGAAAATAAAAACAAACTCAATAACAATGAGCGAGCGTATCGGTTTTCTTTAATTTGTTTTACCTGATAGCTTTGTGCAACAGCATTTTCAACAGAAACTGTTTGCAATGCTTGCGAAAGAGATGATAACGTTTCAACGGTAAAATATTTCCCATCGGTATTATTTGCAAGTGTTCGTAAAGATGAATTATCAAAGCTTGAATCTAAAAAGCCAGAATATTTTTCACCTGTATCTGGGTCAACATATTCAATAGGCACAGACCCTCTTGTACCTATTCCAGCAATGTATAAAACAATTCCATAATCTTTTGCAAGAGAGGAAGCTATTTCTGGATGAACTGATCCTGCATTATTTTCTCCATCAGTAAGCAACACAATTGTCTTACGTGGTGCATAGGTTGATGTTAAATGATACACCGCAGTACTTATTCCGAGTCCCAACGCCGTTTTGTCGCCTAACTCACCTATCTTTAAATCTTCTAATCGAGTAAACAATGTTTTATGGTCCATAGTAGGAGGAACCAGCAAAGCCGCTTCAGAAGCGCACGATACAAGCCCGTAAGCAGAGCCACTGTTCTCATTTACAAGCAATTCTATTGCTTTTTTAGCAGCATCAAGTCGAGTCCCATCTGCAATATCTAATGCAGCCATAGAGGGACTAATGTCTATTACAAAAATTACTTCAGAAGAACGAGAATCATATATCCTCTCTTGATGTACAACAACAGGGCTTGCAAGGGCAACAACAAGCAAAACATATGCACCAATAAAGCAAACGGTAGAAAAAATTCTTAAAACTGAATTTAATTGATGTTTCCACTCAAAGCCCTGCCCTTCCCAATCTTCAAGTATAAGTGGAAAAGTAGGCTTCTTAAAAACACCACCTCTTTTTAAAATATAGTAAAGAGGAATTGCAAAAAGCAGTAAAAAGGCAAAAGGGTTTTCAAATACACTCATTAATTATCCCCCTCGTCATCACCGTCTTTTTCAAAGAAAATAAAAGCATTCTTTGTTCGCTCTAATAAAGAGTCAATTTCTGGTTTGGTTAAAGGGGCTTTTTCTGTTTCAGACCCAGCATAATGTAAAAAGTCGCATCTAACACAAATTTCATATAAATCTTGCAAAAAGTCATTTGCCTTTGTAGAGGCAGTCCCTGCAAACAAATCATTAAATATGATAAAAAAACTGCTCGTAGTTTCAGCTGTAAAAGGGTGTGAGAAGCGCCCTTCTAAGTAGGTTCTAATTATAAGAGAAAGCTTAGCTGCAAATTCTTTTGATTCCATTGTTAAAGCCATTTTGGAAAGAATAATCATATCTCTTGAAGCTTTCTTAAAATTGCTACTGGCCCATATCTTACCCATAAAAGATATAACCCAAGAGCGAATACTTTGTATTCTCACTATTACAATTATAATACCTACACAAACTAGAAGCACAATTACTACGAGAGCAATGAGCACATAGGTTGTTCCGGGGATGATAACAGGCGCAATTGACGGTCTTAATTCCTTTTCATTTGCTTCAGACAACATAGATTTAATATGTACCTCTGGAATATCTATAAAAAGAGAGGGCGGCTTTATATCAAACACAGTTGCAAGGTCAAATGGCTCTAAGTCTAAGTTCCCTGTTTTCCATGGTATAAATAACACAGAAAGAACATATCCTGTTTGACTAGGGAATAATTGCATTGTTTTTATTGTGTAATCAGCATCAAGACTTTCATCAATAGTTGATGATGTTACAATTGTTGCTATTGAGCTTGCATTATCCTCAAAAAGAGTACCATCCCAATCAAATGCAAAACGAATCTCGGCTTCATCTCCAACATATACTTCCTTAGGAACAAGATTAACTTCTTGAGACTCCACCTTGAAACATACGACAAGAAACAAAAGAAAAAAAGCTGTTTTTTTAATAAAAAATAATGTCTTAGTTTTCAAGAAAATCTCCTTGAAGAAAAAAACTGTGACAGCACTTGCGCAGGATCGTCATTTGTAGAAATACAAAGTGTTTCAACACCTCGCTTTGAACACATTGATTCCCACCGTTCAAAATGTCTATCATTATAGGCCTTCCACTCTTTTGTAAAAGTTGAATTAGATGTTGGAAGTACTTTTTTTGTTTGCGACTCGCTATCAAAAAACTCAAGCGTTCCCATATTTGGCAAACGTGAATCTGAATCATCAACTATTCGAGCGGCTATTACATCATGTTTTGAGCTAAGTGTAGCTATCTCTTGTTCATATCCACTACAGCGAAAATCAGACAATACTAGAATTAAAGACCGATTTTTTAATATTTTAGCTGCGTATAATAAAGACTGCTTTAAAGATGTACCTGTTTTCTCTCGCTTAGGCATGGTATCTATTTTTGAAAACAAAAGCATCGCATGATCTTTACCTGTTTTTGGAGCGCTAGAAAACTCAATTTCTCCATCAAAAAGAACGCCACCAATAGGGCTAGCGTTTTGCATCGCAGCAAAAAGCATAAGAACGCCTGCTTCGCCTGCTGTTTCAAGTCGAGTTCTTTTACCCATTCCACTTTCCATAGAACAAGATCGATCAATAATTAAAAAAACAATAAGCTCTTTATCTTCTTCAAATAATTTTACAAAGGGCTTCCCCATACGGGCAGTTACATTCCAATCAATAGAACGAATATCATCCCCATATAAGTACTCTCTTCCCCCTGCATAATCCATCCCACGACCCTTATACATTGATCGGAAATTTCCAACATACAAGCTTTTTGCCAGAGTTCGTGACATAAGCTTTAAATTTGAAGCTCTTTGAGAAAGTGAATAGGTATTTTTTATTATTCCATCTTTTTTTGCCATTGTACTCTCGTTATGGAATTGGCATTAAAGAAAGAATTTTTTCTATTATATCATCTACCATAATACCGTCTGCTGCAGCTTCGTAAGAAAGTACTAATCTATGGCGAAGTACAGCTGGCGCTGCAGCCTTTACATCTTCAGGAAGCACAAAGGACCTTCCTGCAAAGAGGGCTTGAACCTTTGCGCATTTAAATAAGGCTATACTTGCTCTGGGAGAAGCCCCAAATGAAATGTAACGTAAAATGTCTGATGTGTGTGAAGATCCTCTTGCGCCCGCCTTTTCCTTATCTGGCCTTGTAACTGCCACTATTGAAACTATGTATCGAACCAAGTCGTCGCTACAAGTCACCTTTTCCAATAGTTCACTACAGGCTCTTAAAGAACTTTCACTTATAACCTTATTAACAGGAATATTCTCTGGCTTCCCACCTGTTTTAACAACAGAAACTTCTTCATCTCCAGAAGGATAGGTTAAAAGAATTTTGAGTAAAAACCTGTCCAATTCTGCTTCAGGAAGATTATATGTTCCTTCTTGCTCAATAGGGTTTTGCGTAGCAAGAACAAAAAAAGGTTTGGGTAAAGGATATGTATTGTCACCAATAGTTACTTGACCTTCTGCCATTGCTTCCAATAAGGCAGATTGCACTTTAGCTGGGGCTCTGTTTATTTCATCTGCCAATAAAAGGTTTGTAAATACTGGCCCTTTTCTAACAGAAAATTTACTGCTAGCTTGTTCATAAATCATTGTCCCAGAAACATCAGCAGGTAAAAGGTCGGGCGTAAATTGAATACGCTTAAAATCAAATCCTGAAATATCTGAAAAAGTTTTTACTGTAAGAGTTTTTGCAAGACCTGGAACACCTTCTAAAAGAACATGGCCTCCAGCAATTAGGGCTGTAAGAATTCCATCAATAACATGACTTTGCCCTACAACTCGCTTGGCTAATTCACTCCTACATGATTCAATTATTTCTTTTGCTTTTTGAAAATCATCCATACAATACTTTTCCTTCCTAAATATAGTTTATGATTCACAGCATATCACTGTGGATTATTTTCTCTAAAATTCTTATCTCCACTAGGTGGCTTTTTATGATTACAATATCAAAAAAAACCTTCCCAATGCATCTATAATGTACACAACTTTACTCTTCACATCAATCATGCTACAAAAAAAAATTAACCGTATTTTATACCAAATATAGATTATAAAACATATTTTTCATCAATATGCATTGACTGATTAGTCTACTTCATTGTATTATAACATATCATGATACACGAATTAGCACAAGGTTTAAACACCACTCTTAACGGAACAATTATTGACGCAATGCTCTCTGACTTTGGAAAACGCATTTATTTCCCTAAAGGTATTATAGCACAAAGTGCGGAAGCAAAAAAGATGGGTAACACTGCAAATGCCACAATTGGTATGAGTTGTGTTAATAGAAAACCAATTATTTTACCATCGGTACAAAAAGAGCTTCCAAATCTCACATCGGCAGAAGCTGTAGCCTATGCTCCAACAGCGGGAGACCCTGAACTAAGAGAAATCTGGAAAACCACTCTAAAAGAAAAAAACCCTAGCTTAAAAGACAAATCTTTTTCTCTTCCAGTTGTTGTACCAGGACTTACTGCAGGCCTCTCATACCTATGCGATTTGTTTATTTCAGAAAACGATACATTATTAGCAGCAAATCCTTCTTGGGATAACTACCCTCTTATTGTTCAAGCAAGACACAATGCACACTTTGAACAGTTTTCAATGTTTATTAACGGTGGATTTGATACAGACTCTTTTAAATCAGCTATGGAAGAACAAGCAAAAAAAGGTATTATAAAAGTTATACTTAACTTCCCTCAAAATCCATCTGGCTATTCTCCAACAAAAGATGAAGTAGTTGCCATTTGTAACATAATAAAAACAATTGCTGAAAATGGCACAAAAATAATGGTTTGGTGCGATGATGCATACTTTGGGTTAAACTACGAAGAAAATATTGAGAGTCAATCATTATTTACATTCTTAGCAGACTTACATGAAAATGTATTTGCAGTAAAAGTTGATGGTCCAACAAAAGAAGATTATGTATGGGGATTTAGAGCTGGCTTTTTAACATTTGCAGCAAAAGGCTTAACAGAAGACCACTACAATGCATTAACTCAAAAACTCATGGGTGTTATTAGAACATCTGTATCTTGTACTTCATCTCCTTCACAATCAATTATGAAAAAAGTTCTTTCAAGCCCAAGTGTAAAGAGCGAAAAAGAAGCTTTTTACAAAATACTTGAAGGACGATACAAAATTGTATGCGATTTCTTAAAATCAAAGGAAAATCATGCAGTACTTGAGCCTCTACCTTTCAATTCAGGATATTTCATGAGCTTGCACTGCAAGAATGTTGATGCAGAAAACTTACGACAAAAACTCCTTTCTGAGCACGGGATAGGAATTATTGCTATTGACCCATGTACCATTCGCATTGCTTTTTCAAGCATTGATGATGACTTAATACCTGTAGTATATGAAAAAGTATACGCAACAGCAGAGGAAATGGTGCGTGGCTAAACGCTTTGTTATTTTGTGTTTTTTCATTATGACTCTTGGATTTTTTACAGTTTCTTGCGGTAAAAATTTCCAAGAGCCTATCATAATTTGGACAAACCGAAGTGAAATTGTTGCATACGTAGAACTATTTAATCTCACTAACGAAGATTCCAAAGCTGTGGTTGTCTATAAAGAAAACCCAGCTGAATCTTTTCCTCCATCTAGCGATGAAGAAATTCCAGACATAATTATTGGACCATGGTTAAAAAACAATGACATTAGAGAAAAATTTTTACCTCTAGAATATATGTTTGATGACCAGCTCATTAATAAAACACAATTTTACCCTCAATTATTACAATATGGCAGCCTTGGAAGCCAACAATATTTATTGCCAGTAAGTTTTAATCTTTCGACAATAGTTTTTTCACAAGGGAATAGCACACTTATTCCAGAAAACAACATGGTAAGCGCAGACCAAATACGCGATACAGGAGCCAGCGTAAATATTCTTGATGAAGACGTCTATACTTCTATGGGATTTGCTCCCTCTTGGACTCCTGAATTTTTATATGAAATCGCAAAACTCAATAATGCACAATTCGAACAAGAAAAACGAAACCCTGACTCTTTTACATGGGAAGAAAAATCTCTTGCTCAAACTGTAGAATACTTTACAGAATGGACAAAGAACGCTAACACATCAACAACCGCAGAAACAGAATATCAATTTAAATATTTATATAACCCAGTATTAAAAAATGTAACCGATAACAACTCACTCTATGCTTTTATTCCAAGTGACGAACTCTTTGTAACTCCAGAGGAAAAACTTTCTAGCCTTTATTACAGATGGGTTCAAAAAGATGGAAAAACGTTCATTCATGACGATATGCTTTCAATGGGTTTATATAAAGAAACTACAAAACTTGCAGATGCAGAACAGTTTATAATTTGGTTTATGAATGAAGAAAACCAAAGAACTATATTAAATTGGTATGACAGCATGAATTTGCAAACCAATACCTTTGGTATTGCAGGCGGATTTTCGTCTATTAGAAGTGTAAATGAAAGAGATTTTCCTATTTTATATCCAATTATGTGGGGAAACCTTCCTTCTCCAGACAGCCTAGTTGCACCAAATAAACTTCCTTCAAACTGGGAAGAAATTAAAGCATCTATTATTCTACCCTACCTACTTGATGCAACAAACACCGAAAAAGCAGATTCAGCGCTAACAATAGAAGAACGCCTATCTGACTGGTATCGATTTACTCGATAAGGTTTTTTGTAAATTATTGTCTTTCCCCCTTAAGTAATATTCTATTTTTCCGATATTTTAAATGTAAGCATTTTTATGCAAGACATTTAAAACAAGGATTTAAGAACATGATTTCTGGAATAGGCAATATTAGTGGATTAGCTCATGCAAATTATGGAGTTGGGACTTCTCAATCTCTATCATTTTCTGCTGGGGGAAAACTATATATTCCAGTAAGCCCTTCAATGGTGGGATACACCCAATTTGAACATGTTAGAGGTGTTGCAAGCGACAGCCCTAGCGGTGGCGTAAATATTAGCAAGATAAAGATCCTAAACACCCTTATAGACCGTCTTATTGATATGAAGCAGCAGCCTACAATGGTAAAACCAGAAGGTGAAATGAGCGATGCTCAAGTTGACGCATTAATAAAAGACTATCAAAACCAAATACAAAATACTGTAAGTATTGCACAAGCAAACCCTTATGCCTTATCTGGAGCTTCAACAGGAAGTGCAGGCGCATTGTTTAGTATAGCAGCTTAATTTAATTAATAATGTATAATTAATAATTAACAATGGTTAGGCATGGGTTATGGAAAAATGGTACTATCTACCACTAACCTTTCGAGCATAGCAAGGATAATAATTACGAATTACGAATGTTTCGTAGCATAAAAAAACCGACAATTTTCTTGTCGGTTTTTTTGGTTAAGGGTGTGCAACCGTCACATTAATTCTTTGGGAATCAAAATCAAATGAAGTCGAAAAAGAGTATTGCTTTCCTCCATATTCAAATGTAAGTGTTTCAAGTTCAGTCATCAAAGTCGTATAAGTATTATGATTCATTATAGAGTCATTTACACTTATCCAACTAGTACTGGTTTTATCATGCCACCCATCACCTTCTGCACCAAGTTCAGTATTAAATATTGCGCTCGCATCAGGTTTTATTGCAGGCCAAAGATTGGACTCCCACCTGATTGAATTACCATCATCTTTAAATGTATTTCCATCTTTATCCAAAAAGAAGATACTGTCAACAATGTACGCTATTGAAGAACTTCCGTCTGTGATAGGTACATAGTCATAGTCTATGTAAAAGGTTTTATAATCCACACTGTGTCTTGTCTCAAAGTTAAAAATTTGATTTGATATATTAGCATCCATAACCGTATTGAAAGTTTCCATTAATAAAGTGATAGCATCATGTGTTATTACTTCTGAACCCTCATATATATTAATAGAAAAGGTAGGAGAATTAGTGCTGGCAGACCAGTTACCACTTCCAAAGGCTGTATCTAATGGGGTAAGCATACGCGATTGAAGTATTGTCCAAAGTTTGTGTTCAAGATAATCAAACTCGTAACCAGATAGATAATGAAGAGATATCTTGTCAACTTCATAGTATTCAGAATCACTTCCATCTGTAATTTCTGTTGAGGTATAATTTATTGTAAAGCGTTCAGCTCTAGAATCGTACGTTGGTATAAATGCACCAAATGTAAGTCCTGCCACTTTAAAAGTTAATTCACCATTAAAAAAATTGAGAAACTCATTATATGATTCTTGAGTCCATAACTTACTGCTGAGATTACTTGAAATGGAATTAGTAAGGGCATCATTAAACCCTTTTTCTTTTAATATATAGGTAAAAGTATCGGCTGATGGTGATGAGTAGTAATCTAGTTTTTCCCCTATTGTATCCTTAAAAGAATATCCTCCATAGTAATAATAATCTGATGCTTCACCATCAGGAAGAGCTGTTTTTGTAAGTGCAACTTCCACCTTTCCATAATCGCCTTTGCTTGCAACAAAATCATACATAGTACCTGAAGCGCTGCAGTCAAGTGCTGTATCTAGAGAAGATAACATAGCTGCATAGCCATCTTTTGAGAATAATTCAAAATAGTCCTCGCCTACAAACCAACCCTCAGCAAACTCACGTTCATACCAATTATCAGTCCCATATATATTATTGAAAATGTTTGTAATACCTTGCGCATTAAGCAAAAGGTATATCTCAGCCCAATCTACTTCATGGAAACTTTGACCATCGGTGTCATAAAACCATACATCAGCAGCAAGGTAGTAGTCGGTCTCTTTTTCAACACTAATTTCTGTTTCATCATACGTAACTACAACATACCCGGTGGCACTATCATACGTTGCACTAAAGTCATAGTCATACCCGAAATTCTCATTAGAAGACCAACTGCTATAATCTGCTACACTACAATCAAAGGTATCACTTAATAATGCATTCAGTGCTGCTAGCTCTTCATCGGTTATACTTTCGAAACCGTCAAAAATATCAATACCATCATAATACGATTCACTTAAATTAGTCGACAACTCCCAGTTGTTTGCACCAAAAAGAGAGTCCAATTCTTGGGTTACTGTAGGACTAATAATTTGCCAAATATTTCCCCATGTAAGATTATCATTATGAGTCAACGCTTCCCCGGTCGGATTAGAAAAACGTATTTCTTTTATTAGCTTTTCCCCACCAGGAGTCTCAGTTCCACCGTCACCGCCAGTATTTCCCCCGTTACCACCAGTTGTACCTCCCCCACCAGCAGTTGGAGGGCATCCCAATAACAACAAAATAATTGCACTTAAAAGCACAACACTCAACGTTTTTTTCATTTTTACTCCTCAAAAATGTAATTTAAAATAAAAAAACTGATCTATTATATTTTTTTTGCCTTATACGTACCTGCTATTGCG
>CAYJKA010000046.1:0-12796 GCA_964370655.1 uncultured Treponemataceae bacterium
GAATTAGTTTTACAATTAATGATATTTCATACTGGTCTATGATGCCTACTCTTTCAAAGGATCAAAAAGAGCGAGAAAAAATTGGCTCTTTTGCGCGCATTTGTGCAAACATCGGTTTGTTTAGTGTTGTTGTTGGAATTACGCCTATTACTAATGCATTAGGCCAAACATTTGGTAGCATGAAAACTGCCTATACTGTGTTTGCACTTGGTATAGTTGCTCTTTTATGGGGATTCCAGTTATTTACTCTTCTTGGAGTAAAAGAAGAAAAAATGCAAAAGGCTCCTGAAAAAACAGACTTAAAAGGAATGTTAAAAGCTCTTTTTAAGAATGATCAATTACTGGTAACAGCAGTTGCAATGGCACTTTTTATGATTGGCTATAATATAACAACAATATTTGGACTACACTACTTCAAATACATATTTGGTGATGAATCAATGTACTCAATTTTTGCACTTGTATTAGGAGTTGCACAACTTTCTGCCCTTTCTGTTTTTCCGTTATTTTCAAAAAAGTTTACTCGAAAGCAGTTATATATGTATTCAACTATTTTAGTAATGGCAGGATATTTAATTTTCTTTTTCTCACCACAAAGTATTGCGTACATTATTGTTGCAGGGCTTTGCATATTTTTTGCCCAAGCTTTTATTCAATTATTAATGTTAGTATTTCTTGCAGACACTATTGAATATGGAGAATGGAAACTTGGAAAAAGAAATGAATCGATTAGCTTTGCAGTACAACCATTTATAAACAAAATGGGGGGAGCGGTTGGATCAGGTGTTTTGGGTATTACTGTTATTTTATCTGGGATGAATACTGCAACATCGGCTGCAGACATTACTGCATCAGGAGTCTTATTAGTAAAAAGTGTAATGCTTCTCGTTCCTCTCATTATAATTGCTATTAGCTTTATTATTTATGCTAAAAAGTTCAAAATTGATAAAGAGTTCTATGAGCAAATATTAAGAGACCTAGAAAAAGGAAAAAACATGTGACAATGTCACGGTGTTTTTTGGTAACTAAAAAACAAAAGTGTACTTGCTTGACAATAGATACTGAAAAACGTATAATTAAAGCAAGATTATTACTCATACAAAACATAAAATGGAGAAAAAAATGAAAAAACTTATTAACACTATTATTCTTAGCATTGCTTTCCTCGGTGTCTTTTCTTGCGCAAAACAAGAAGAAAGCAATAATGTTTTACGCGTCGGCATGGACTTAAAATTTCCTCCTTTTTCATACATTGCAGATGATGGTAGCGCAGCTGGTTTTGAACCAATTATTTCAAAAGCATTTGCAGATTATTTAGGAATGGAACTAGAAATTGTAAACACTGATTTTTCTGTTCTAATTCCAGCCCTAGATACAGGAGATGTAGATATCCTTATTGCAGATATGTCTAGCACTCCAGAAAGAGCACAGAAGGCAGACTTTTCTAATTCTTATAGGTATTCTCACACACCAGCATTAGTAAATAAAGATTTTGCAATTGAAAACAATATTACAAATGATATGAGTGAAGAAGACTTCTTTGCAATTGAAGGCGCAAAGTTTATTGGCCTTTCAGGAACAAAAGGTGTTTATTATCCACAACAGTTTGGAATAAATGTTACTGAAGTTACCGAAATAGGAACAGGTTTACTAGAAATTTCAAAGGGTATTTCTCATATACTAGTTGCATCAGATGAAGTATTTGGTTTCCATGCTGCTGACCCAGAAAATACTATTGTATATGGAGGAATCACTGAAGTTGTTGGTTCTCGCTTTGCAGTAAAAAAAGGAAACACCGAACTACTTGAAAAAGCCAATGCCTTTATTGCTACAATGTATGAAGAAGGCGGTTTTTATGACCAAATTGAAGAAGAATACGACCCTATTATTGCAGATTTTTTACAAAACCCAGGGTTAGGGCTAGACTATATTGTGTACCCAACAGAATAATTACATTTTAGGAATACATGAAAAATAAACTTGATTCGTTACAATATATTGCTGTTATCCTCTTCTTTACCCTTATAATAGGCATAGCGTTGTTCTTCACAATAGAAGATCCGCGCTACGACCTTGTTTTTTCTAGCAAAGATTTGTTAATAAAAAGTTTTTTTACTACAATATGGATTAGCCTTTTAACTCTTATAGGCGCTCTCATTGTAGGTTTTGTGCTCTTTGTTATGCTTCGCTCTAAAATTACTATTATTAGAGCCATTGCAGAGGTTTTTAACGAAATTGTAATGGGAACACCTCTATTGGTAATGATTTTTTTAGTAGTGTATCCTTTAGGCCAAGTAATTGATATAAACAATAAATTGTTTTTAGGCATCTTAGCAATGATTTTTTATAATAGTCCCTATGTAGCAAATGCATATGAAACAACAGCAGCGGTTGTTACCCCCGAACAATACATTGTAATGGATTTATATCAGTTTAAGTGGTATCAAAAATATCTATATGTAATATTTCCTCAGATGATAAAACCTTTTATCCCTTCTCTTGTAAACAATCTTTCGAGCGTTATAAAAGGTTCTGCCTTATTAAATATAATTTCTGTAGGCGAGATAACATATATTACTACTGTTGTATCAAATAGAACCTATGCAGTTATAGAAGGCTATTATATTATGTGGCTTATGTATTTAGCTATGACTATTCCTCTTTCACTGTTAGCAAAATATATAGGAAAAAAGGTTAGCACATGATATTACAAGTAAAAAATCTTTCCAAAAAATATGGAGAGCACAAGATACTAAAAGATATTACACTCAATATAACTAAAGCTTCAGCAGTTGGAATTATTGGAGAATCTGGAAGTGGCAAAACAACACTGCTTAGACAACTAGCAGGAATTGAAGATCCTGAGCTTGGAGAAATTATTATTAATGGAAAATCTCCAATATTAGAAAAAGAAGAATTTCAAAAAAAAATCGGGGTTGTTTTTCAAACACATAATCTTTTCCCACACTTTACAATAAAAGAAAACATAACTTTTATTTTGCATACTATAAAAAAACAAAGTAAAAAGAAAGCAAAATTAAAAGCTAACGAATTATTAAAACAGTTATATATTGAAGGCGAAGCAAACAAAAAACCTAGAGAGGTATCTGGTGGACAGGCGCAAAGAGCTTCTATCGCAAGAGCCCTTTCAACAGATCCAGAACTTATTTTCCTTGATGAACCTACTGCAGCGCTTGATCCTCTTTTATCCGATGAAGTTTTGCGAGCAGTAATAGATTTAAAAAAAGATGGAAGAGAGTTTATATTTGTAACACATGAAATTGAGTTCTTAAAAGAATTTGCAGATTATGTTATTTTCCTAAAAAATGGTGAAATTGTAGAAATGGGAGATAAAGCTTGTTTAGCCTCTCCACAGACACAAGAGTTAAGAGATTTTTTAAAAATTTATTAACTGTTAACAACCTTGACATTCTTATGCTAAACTACGTATAATAAAGCTATTCAGTACCTATTTTTGTATAGGTATTTTACAGGAGTCTTTATGAAAAAAGCATTTTTTCTTATTTTAATTTCAGTATTCTTTTTAGCATCATGCGTGCAAAACAGCACGCCTAGCTATAAAATCCACTTTGATTCAGCCTCAATTGACGCATCAGGTACAATGGCATTTCAGTTTTTCAATACATATGGTGAAATTACTTTAAACAAAAATACATTTACACGTACTGGCTACAGTTTTACTGGCTGGGATCTAGATGATGACGGAACAGTCGACTATGAAGATGAAGGAAAATTTTCTGACCCTTTTAACGGAGCAAAAACAGCTGTTGAATTAAAAGCTGTTTGGGAAGCAGGATATATAATTACTTTTGATGCTAATGGTGGCACAGGAACAATGGAACAGCAAACTATTGCAGGACCACCATATACAGCGCCTTTGAAAGAAAATCAGTTTGTAAGAGATGGATATTATTTTGCTGGATGGAGCACCGAAAGAGATAATCCTTCAATTGTTGCAAATGACCAAGAAGAATATACACCAACAAAAGAAACAACGCTATACGCACAGTGGCGGCAATAAATTATACCATGCATAAAAAAACCTTTGCTTTAATGTAGCAAAGGTTTTTTTATGTTTATTTTTTCCAATATGCCCTTGTAAAGAATATTATCATAGTGTACAGTTCTAATCGCCCAGCAATCATAGCGAATGAAAACCACATTTTTGCTGCGGGATGAAAAAAGGCATAGTTTCCAACTGGCCCAACTGCCCCAAAACCAGGCCCTATGTTCCCAACCAAAGCAAGCCCCGCAGTATAGGAGGTAACTAAATCCGCTCCATTAAGAGCTGCAACCATAGCCGTAATTACAACTAAAGAAAAATATACGCAAATAAAACCTGCTACACTGTATACAATATCTTTTCTCCCAACCCTATTATTAAGTTGTATACTAAAGATTCCATGTGGGTGTAACATTCTCTTTATTTCTATTCCAAGCTGTTTAGATAAAATTACCCAACGCAATACTTTTATGCTACCACCTGTAGATCCTGTACATCCACCTACAAACATCAAGAAAAAGATTATCATTTGAGCAAATGGATGCCACAGAGAATAGTCAGCAGTAACAAAGCCTGTTGTAGTTGTAATTGAAACAGCTTGAAAAGATGCATACCGAAGAGCATCGGCGACACTCCCGTAATTTGGGTATATAAAAATAGCGATACCAATAATAGCTATTCCTACTATTGATAGGTATGCTTTTAATTCTGTATTCCTTAAGAACTCTCCACCATTACCAATAATTAAATGATAATACAAACTAAAGTTTACCCCAGCCAATAACATGAAAATTGTTATTATCCAATCTATTGAAGCTGAATTATATCCACCTACACTTGCATTTAAAGAACTAAAACCGCCTGTTCCAAGAGTAGCAAATGTGTGTCCAATTGCATCAATGAAATCCATTCCGGCAATCATAAGAAGAATTGTTTGTATAACAGTAAAGCCTAAGTATATAAACCATAGAATCTTTGCTGTCATGGTAATTTTTGGAGTTATTTTTCCTTTTTCAGGACCTGTTGTTTCAGCTTTTATAAGCTGGAAACCACCAACTCCCAAAAGTGGTAATAAAGCAACTGTAAGAGCAACAATTCCCATCCCTCCAAGCCAGTGCATTTGCATACGCCACAAATTTATTGAACGAGGTAGGCTTTGTATTTCTGTTAAGATAGAGGCCCCAGTTGTGGTATAACCTGAAGCACTTTCAAAAAATGCATCGGCAAAAGAAGGAATATAGCCAGAAATCATAAAAGGAATAGCACCGAGCAAGCTTGCAAAGGTCCAAGAAAGAGCTACTGTTACAAAGCCACTGCGAGCTGATAACTTAAACTGCGTCTTTTTAGTAAAAATCATTGCAATTATACCTAGCACCCAGCATACAACAATAGGTATTAAAAAAGAATTTACAACATGAAGTTCGCCCTCTGAAATTGCAACTCCTATGGGAAGGAGCATGGTAAAAGAAATTATCATTAAGAGCATTAAAATAAGACGAAGTAACGATATAACAATCAACTTCCAACTCCAAACACACTGAGAACATCAAAAATATTATCTGTTTGCACTAAAAATAGTAAAACATCTCCCTCGTGAAAAATAGCATCTCCACTCGGTATTGAAAATTTTTCTCTCCCTCTCTCTTTTACGAGCAAAACAATAAAAGCAGATAAATCAGAAAACTCACTAAGTTTTGTACCAATAATAGGACATTCTTCCGGTAATACTATTTCAATTATTTCAAGTTTACCATCTGTTACAGTGTGAATACCGGTTACGCTTTTTCCGCGTAAATGACTAAGAATACTATCAATAACTGCATCTTTTATAGGAACGGCAACATCCACCCCAATATCTCTAGCAATTGCTGCATAATTTCCACTTTGTACAAGGCACACCGTTTTGCTTACACCAAGAGTTTTCATATACGCAGAAGCTATCATATTAAGTTCATGATTTCTGGTTGCTGTAATAACAAGGTCAAATGAGCTTAAATTTTCTTCTTCAATAAAGCTCTCATCGGTAATATCTGCTTGAAAAACATTTGCCATAGGAAATTTTGCAGAGGCCGCTTTCGCCTTTTCCTTGTCTGAATCGACAATAACAAACTCTGTACTAAGCCTCTTATGTAATGAAAATTTTTCTTTTTTATCTGTATATCGTGTTTTTAACAACTGTTCTGCAACAATTGTACCTATCTTACCAGCTCCAACCAATGCAATCTTTTTAATTACATCAATTTCAGTACCACATAAGTCAAGGATCTTTGTTAGCTCTTCTTTATGTACTAACACGCCAATCCTGTCTCCAGGATAAAGAATTGTAGACCCAGACGGGAAAAAACTTTTACCTGCTTTTTCAACAAAGGCAAACAAGAAAGGTGTCGTCGTTGATTTTCTTACATCAAGAACTGTTAAACCTGCAAACGCACTACCTTCCTCAATGTAAATTGATGTTAATTCATAATCGGAATCATCAAACTCTACAACATCTGTAATTGCACCATGCTCTACAGCAGTAACAATTTCACTTGCTGCTTCTAAGTCAGGATGAACCATAAAGTCTATTCCATACGTTCGTCTATTTGATTGTTCTGAAGTATGATAATAATCATAATTTCTTACCCGAGCAATTTTTATTATATCTGGATACACTGATTCAACAAGAGAGCATGTTATCATATTTAATTCGTCAGAATCAGTAATAGCAACAATTGCATCAGCCTTCGCAATTCCCGCAGCTTCTAAAGTAGCAAGACTATTTCCTGATGCTTGCATAACCATGCAATCAAGTCTATTTGAAGCATGACGAACAATTTCTTCATTGTTATCGATGAGTACAACATCATTTCGTTCACTAATCAATCGACGAGCAAGGCGCGTGCCTGTAAAGCCTGCGCCAACAATAATAATTTTCATTCTATTTCACTATCCTATTTTAATATACTAATTAAAACTTCCCTACAGTATGCTACCTTATTTGATTTCTGTCAAGCATATAAAAGGATTATTCATGGAAATCAACTTTTATGTTTAACCTATATTTAGTAGTTGTAACACAGTGTCATTTCCAAATGGAAATCAAAACCACTATTTGCACATATTTTCTTAGCTAAACACACTACCTTACCGATATTTTATATATGAACAAAAAATATCATAAATTAGTTATAACACTTTTCACCCTGTGTATGTTACACATTTTTTCTCAACAAGAAAATACAACATCCCCAACTATCTCGTATGAAGGAAGTGGCTCTTATTGGATGGTTGAGCGCTCAGACTTACGCCGATACGATAATGGTCGATACACAGGATTAATGCAACGAGAAGTAAGATCCTTTGTTCATCCTATAAGCGCACCTTTGCAAAAAGACTTAAATGGAGATATTATTTTAATTGCATCTAAAAATGCAAATATTGGATCTTGGTTTGATGGAAGCTTTTTTGTATCAGAAAAAACGCTATCTAACCAACAACAAACAGCCCTTGGCTTAAGCGGGGCCATTCCTGCAACTTTTTTTATATCACCAGAAGGGATACTAATCCCTATCCAAGACAATGGATTTCCTACCTTTAGAAGTTTTCCCGCTTTTCCACAAGACGAGTTGAAAACTGGCGATACATGGACGGCCGAAGCAATTCGCTCTGTGGACCCATTAAACAAAGGAATTTATACAAAGATGCCAATGAATGTTCAATACACATTTGTGGGGGAAGAAGAATATCTAGGAAAAGAAGTTTTCAGAATAAGAGCACAGTGGGCTACACGTTACGGACATGACTCTTATGACAACGAGGGAGACCCAGATCTAATACGAGCAAATGGCATACACAAAGCTAACATTATTGTTTTGAAAGAAACAGGTGCCTCTATTTTAATTCAAGATAATGTTGATGAAACCTTTGTGTATGCAAATGGTCAGTCTATACAGTTTAAAGGAAATATCAACCTATTTACAGAATTCCCTCCTGCAGTAAACACAGAAGAAATCTTGCCATCTTTAGGAAGAATTGCAACCATTATGCCAGATAAAGGGCTTCAAAATACAATACAAAATGGATACATTATTCCTAGCGGCACAAATGAAACATTTTCGCCTAATGACTTGCCAAATGCAAAAACTCCTGCAGAAGATAAAAGCATCTCTCTTTCACAAACAGAAACAGCTAAAAACAATATGGTTGTAGAAAAAACTCCTGCCGGTCTTAGATTGTCAATTAGAAACATACAATTTTTACCCGATAGTGCAGAATTTGCACAGGAAGAATTTTCTCGCTTAGACTTAATTGGTGAAACATTAAGCTCCATTCCAAATGCGAAATTTTTAGTAGAGGGGCATAGTGCTTCTATTGGAAATCCTATTGGCGAAAAGCAATTATCTATAGAAAGGGCAAACAAAATTGTAGAAGAATTAGGAAAGAGAGGAATTCCCTCTGAGCGATTTATTACTAATGGATTAGGGTCAGAAAGGCCAATTGCATCAAATGAAACAACACAAGGCAGAGAAGAAAACAGGCGGGTGGAAATTACTATTTTAGAATAAGCAAATTTGAAATAACCAATGAAAGAGGTTTGACAAAAAAAGAGTATAGCTATATAGTTTATGATATGAAGTCAAAAAATAAATTTATGCACGCAAGCATAAAAAAGGCGCTTACATTTTTTTTAGTTTTCATTATCACAGGTGTAACGCCTCTTATTTGCATCTTGCATAATGTTTCTATCCCCGTATTAGTTATTATTTTCATAATTGACAGTATTATTCTAAGTACTATATATTGGATATTCATTGTAAAACCAATATACCGTCTAAATAACTACCTAGCCGAAGTAAATAAAAATGACCTTAGCCCAAAGTGTGCTGTAGGAGTGACAACTGCATCACTAAGTAAAATAGAAACATCTCTTAATACTACTATATTAAGTAACTTAAATGATCTTATAGAAAACATTAAAGCTGCTGTTGTAAACGCACAAGATTCATCAAATGTATTTTTAACTGAAGTTCAAAAAGCTATTACTAATGCTTCTCGTATTTCACTTGGTGCTGACTTCATTGGTTCTAGGGTAGAAAATCTAGAGGAACTATTAGAAGCTTCTTTACAGGAAAACAATGTTGTTCAAAAAAACATCTCTGAATATGGATCTTTTATGGACAACCAAGTTAAGTCTATTGCTCAAACAGGGGACCTCATTGAAGAAATTACTAATAGGCTAAATGAGTTTATTGAAGGCCTTGCAGAAAAAAAAGAAAGGTCAAGGCTGCTTGGCGAGGTCACTCAAGAATCTGCTAAAACCGTAAATCAAACTATTGAAACTGTAACAATGATATCCGAGAATATTGGTATTATTAAAGACACCATTACCATTGTTGCCTCTGTAGCTTCCCAAACAAACTTATTGGCTATGAACGCCTCTATTGAAGCAGCTCACGCTGGTGATGCAGGCCGAGGATTCGCTGTAGTAGCAGATGAAATTAGAAGCCTTGCAGAAAAAACAGCTACACAAGTTCAAACAATAACAAGTTCACTTGTTGGAATGAATACTTTAATTGAGCAAGCTGTGCAGCATACAAACCTAACAGGTGTCGCTTTTGAAAAGATAAACACCGAGGTTTCAGAAGTTGTTGAGATTTTTGATTCCGTTATCGCATACTATGGAGAACTTGGTGAAAAAAATAGTTCTATCTATGAAAGCTTTATAAAAATTCAGCATACTGAAGATGAAATTTCTGAGCGCATGAAAATAATTCAATCAAAAGTAAATGCAAACACAGAGCACTTAGAAGGCATACATGACAGTACTGAAAAAATTCGTGACATATTAAAAAGAAATACAGAAGAAGCATTACATTTAAGCCATGTTCAAGCTCCAATATATGCAAATGCTGTATACAATGGTAAAAAATTAGAACAAATAAGAAAGTTTATAGATGTTTTCCACTTAGCAGACACGCCTTATGATATGTGGCAGGCTGATAAAACAGAATTACATGCTCTTTTAGAAGCAATTTTTAATCATCTTGATTGGACCGTAAATCTATTAGATTTTTTACATGGGCGATCTGATGAAGTTCGTGCTTTTATACCAGAAAAAACAACACCCTTTTCAAAATGGCTTTATGGTAACCAAGGAAAAGCTTGCGCAGACCACCCTGCATACGAAAAAGTTATTGCACACGATAAGGCAATCCATGACAAAGCGAAGCTTGTTGAAATGCTTACCCTGGCGCAAAAAGAACAAGAAGCAACTATTGAATTTTCAGAATTGTTAGAGTACTCAAGAGAAATGGTTGTGTTATTGAATGAGTTAAAAATTCACATTATTAAACGCTCGATAAACCCAGAAACAAAGCTGTATACAGAATCTTACACCGAGGTAGACCCCAATTATGACAAAGAAAACACAAAAACAAAAGCTTTGCTAGAAACTACAGAGCAAGAAATAAAAACACTTGAAATATATACTCCTAACAACGAGATTGAAGATATTGAAATATTAGAAGATTTGGATGAACTAGAAGAACTAGACTAGCATTCCAGTTCCAAACCATCATACGAAGGAAAAACCTTTAATGAGCTTGGAACCTTTTCTTTTATCCATTCTTCTATTTGAGTGTGCGAAAAATCATGACTTATATGAGTAAACCATGTGTTTTCAGATGCAACCTTTTGTGCAATTTCAAAACTCTCTTGAAAGCAAAAATGTGTAGAATGCTCTTTTTCTCTAAGACTATCAATTACCAAATGATTTACACCTTTTATTAGATCAATAGACTCTTTGCTTATATAATTACAATCTGTAATATAAGCAAAGGATTTACTTGTAGTTGTATCAATTATTTTCCAACCGCAAGCTTCCAAGCATCCATGTTTTATAGGAACAGGAATTATTTCTAAAGAACCTATCCTTATTGCATTTTCTACAGAATAATCATTGGCGCAAACTAGCTCTAAATAAGGCTTACCTCCTCCTTCTTTTGTGGGGGTAAAAACATAATCAAACCTATTTCTAATGTCTTCTAATGTATTTTTATTGGCAAAAATGCGTAGTGGTTCTTTTGGAGGAGTATCCTTTTTTACTTTTTTAGGATTCCACGTATGAGAAAAAATACGCAGGTCGTCAAGTCCATGCACATGATCCGCATGAGAATGTGTTAACAATACTGCTGTCGCCTTGTTAAGTCCAAAACGCAAAGCTTGATGCCTAAATTCAGGAGAAACATCTATAATAATTGCTGTTCCATCATCTCCATGCACAAAGGCTCCAGTTCTATTGCGATTATCCCTAGAATCGGTAGATGTACAAACAGCACATTCACATCCAATTACAGGGATGCCATGACTTGTTCCCGTACCTGCTAAAATTACTTTCATTTTTTCTCGCTATTGATTTGTGTACTGTTCAACAACTTCTTCAACATATTCAAGCTGAATATTTGCAGTTTTAAACATAGCTTCGCTTTCTGCTCCAGCATGATATTTCTTTTCACACACAACGCGAGTAATACCACAGTTTATTATTAACATAGCACAGGTTCTACAAGGAGTCATTTTGCAATACACGGTTGCACCTGCAAGGGGAATACCATGGCGTGCAGCTTGGCAAATTGCATTTTGCTCTGCGTGAACGGTACGCACGCAATGATTTGTTTCACTACCATCTTCATGTACCATCTTTTTCATTTGGTGCCCAACATCGTCGCAGTGCGGAAACCCTACTGGAGAGCCCACATAACCAGTTACCAATATTTGGTTATCGCGTGCAATAACACAGCCTGACTTTCCTCTATCGCAGGTTGCCCTTTTTGCAATAGTACGGGCAACTTCCATAAAGTATTCGTCCCATGTTGGTCTTTTTTCTTGTTCACTCATTTTTTTCTCCTATTTAAAAGCTTTTTTAATTTGATCTATTTCATCTCGTAAAAGTGCTGCTTCTTCAAACTCTAATCTTTCTGCATGTTCGTGCATTTGTTTTTCCATAAACTTTAAGAGTTTTTTGCGTTGTGCCGGTATAAACATATTTGTTGCATCCTTTATAACAGAAAGCTCTGTAAAAACAGCTTCTTTTTTCTCTTCATTTTGGCGCACTAAAATATCTTCTATGGCTTTTGCAACCGTTGCTGGTGTTATGCCATGCTTTTCATTGTACTCTTCTTGTATTTTACGTCTGCGCTGTGTTTCTTCTATTGCCTCTTTCATAGCAGGGCTCATTTTATCAGCGTACATTACAACGCGCCCTTCACTGTTTCTGGCTGCCCGTCCAATAATTTGGACTAAGCTTGTTGTAGAACGCAAAAAGCCTATTTTATCGGCATCTAATATAGCAATAAAGGATACTTCCGGAAGGTCAATTCCTTCTCTTAAGAGGTTAATTCCGACAAGCACATCAAACTCCCCAGCTCGCAAACCTTTTAAGATTTCAACACGCTCAATTGTTTCAACTTCAGAGTGAATGTATTTTACCTTTAGATTTAATTCATCAAGGTAGTCGGTTAAGTCTTCTGCCATTTTTTTAGTAAGTGTAAGAATAAGACTTCTCTCATTTCTGGCAATGCGTTTTTTTACCTCTAAATAAATATCTTGCATCTGCCCTTCGCTTGGACGAACTTCTACCAGAGGATCTAAAAGGCCTGTTGGACGAATAAGCTGCTCTACTACTCGAACACTTTTTTCTAGTTCCATATCTCTAGGCGTTGCAGAAACATATAATGTTTGATTTAGCTTTTCTTCAAATTCTGCAAAGCGTAAAGGCCTGTTATCCAAGGC
>CAYJKA010000047.1:0-12705 GCA_964370655.1 uncultured Treponemataceae bacterium
TATAGTAGTTTTTCAAAGGCAGTAGATAGTCTCGAACGAGCACTTTCATATATGAATGAAAATGATATTCAAGATGAAAGAGGGATTGAACTTTTACACGCAGGTGTTGTACAAAACTTTGAAGTTGTGTATGAAATGTCTTGGAAATTTATGAAAAGATGGCTTCAAGCGTATGCAAGCACAGAAGATGTATCAGCTTTTACGCGCAAAGAATTATATAGAGAAGCTCATACATATAAATTGATTGAAAACACTGAAAATTGGTTTTTATATTACAGCTTAAGAAATCAAACATCTCATACCTATAATTTTACGTTGTTTGCAGAAGTTTTAGATGCGGCTCCATTAATATTGCAAGATTGTAAAATACTGTTGGAAAACTTAAAAAAAAGAAATGATTAATATTACTCATAATGAAAAAAAAATAATACAAGATATTTTTCAAAAAAACATACCTAATGTCGAGGTGAGAGCTTTTGGGTCTCGTATTCGAAATGATTATCGAAAAACTTCTGATATTGATTTAGCTATCTTGGCAAAAGAAAAAATTGATTATGTTACATTTGCAAAACTACAGATGGAATTCTCAGATTCAGATTTACCATTTAAGGTTGATATTGTGGACATGAAAAGAACTTCGCCTGAATTCGTAAAGCTTATAAATAGCGAGTATGAAGTATTTTCTGTTTAAAGCCCTCTCTGTCTATTCACAATTTCTTGCGCAACTTCTTCCAATCGCTCAATTGAATATTCAAAAAACTGTTTAAAGGCGAGACAAAAGTAGTTTTTGTCTAATTGTGCACCTGCAAAAGTATCTCGGTCTCTTCTGCAGCCACCTCGGCATAAGGGAAACCATTTACAAACTTTACAATCTTCATCTATATGTTGAGATTTTTGAATAAATTTTATGTTTTCACGATTTGTGTTTATTGTTTCAAAAGAATCGGTGTTTATGTTTCCAATTTTGTAATCATCTAAAACATAAAAATCGCATGGGTAAATGCCACCATCTGCTTCAATAACATTTTGAAAGGTGCACGTTCCCATCATGCCACAAGATTCTGGTGGATTTCCCAGTAAAAGCATTACAAGGTTATCAAAATAGCGAATAGACACAGGTTTGTCTCTCTTAAAGCTTCTGTACCAGAGGTCAAAGAGATTTTTTAAAAATAGTGCATATATTTGTGGTGTAAGCGACCATTCGTGCTTTCCTCTTTCTTCCCCAATAGGGTCAAGGCAAGGAATAAACTGCAAAAAGGTGAAATTATTGCGAGTATAAAAATCGTACATATCTTTTATGTTTTTTGCAACTGTTGCACTTATTACAGTTAAAATATTATATTCAACTTTGTAGTTATCAAATAATTTGGAAGCCCTAAGGACTCGATTAAAGGTTCCTTTGTTGCTATGATCAAAACGAAGAGAGTCATGCACTTTTTTGTTTCCATCCATTGAAAGGCCAACTAAAAAATTGTTTTCTGCAAAAAACTGTGCCCATTCTTCATTGATGGAAAGTCCATTTGTTTGAATGGCAAAATGAACTTGAGTGCCTTCTCTTTTGTGTTTTTTTACGAGCTCAACAAAATTTTTGTAAAAATCAATGCCACAAAGGGTTGGCTCTCCCCCTTGAAACGCAAATGTGCAGGGAGAAAAGCCCTCTAAAAGAGGCTTCTTTACAAGGTTTTCAAGTGTTTCTAGGCTCATCATGCCATAGTTTTTTACTTCTCTTTTTTTTATTTCATCACAGTAAAAACAATATGAACAGCGCATATTGCAAGCACCTGAAGCCGGTTTTATGAGGATATTTATTGGAAGTTTAGTTTTGCTTTTTTGCATCGTGTTTTACTATAATTGAAAAATGTGAATAAAAGTACCTATTTATTCAAAGAAAAAAGACATACTTATGTTAGAGTTAAACTCTTCTTCAACTGCGAGTGTTAATAAATTTTCTTTTTTTGTCCATTCACTTGAGGCATTTGCAAAGTCTGGTAATGTATGCCAAGGTTCAATACACACAAATTGAAGTTTTGGTGTGTTTGCGCTCCATGCAAGAAGGTATGGAAAGTTTCCTATTGAAACTTCTATTCTGTTCGTACTACCCTTTTCTTGTAGTGTCATAGTTTTTGCCGTTAAGGATGTAAGATTTATTGAGTCTGTTTGAAAAAGTGTATCATGGAGTTTTATGGATTTTTCATTTTCCATATATCTTTCCCTCTTTCCTGTTGGGTGTCCATCGTCAACAAAAACATAATCAGGAGATTGTGGGATATCAAATACAAGTTCGTAATCGCTTGTTTGCTTGCTGCTACTAAATGGGCACAAAAATCCAGGATGGTATCCAAGTCCAAACGGCATTTCATGTGCCCCTGTATTTTTTACTTTTACAGAATGGATTATTTTTTCATTTACAAGAGTGAAAGTTTGTTCTATAAGAAAATCAAAAGGAAATTTTTCAATGTTGTTTTTTGCAGAAAAAGTTACAAAAGGTTCTTTACTATTGCTTTCAGATTGGTTTACTAACGTATGCTCTATGTTTCTAACAAAACCGTGATTTGTTCCTTCATAGCTTTTTCCGTTATGTGTAAACTCTTTGTTTGTTATTCTGCCTGTCCAGGGGAATAGAATTGGGGCTTGGCCATCCCACACGGCTTTGTCTCTTGTCCAAAGCCTTTCTTTTCCGTCTTTTGTTTTAACTGAAACAAGTTCTGCGCCAAGTGAATCAATTTGTATTGTTAAAAAAGTATTTGAAAGTGTTGTAATCATTTTTATGTCCTATCGTAATATTTTTGTTAAAACGCCATCTTTTTTGCGCCAATTTTTATTTACTTTTACTTGCAGGTCAAGGTCAATTCTGTAGTCAAAAAGTTTTCTAAGTTCTTTTATGGATTCAACGCGAATTGTTTTTATCATTGTTGCGCCTTTCCCAATAACCATTCCTTTTTGGCTTTCTCTTTCTACTACTAAAAAGGCGCGCACCCAAAGTTCTTTTCCGTTTTTTCTCCATTCCATATCACTAATATCAACATAAATTGAGTGTGGAATTTCATCTCTTAGGCGTGTAATTGCTTGTTCGCGCACAATTTCTGCAATACGAAAATCAACTTCTTGGTCGGTGTAATATTCTTCTGGATATAGGTTTGGAGCTTCGGGTGCCAATTCATACAAAGCTTTTAGAAGTTCATTTATACCTGTGTCTTCTTTTGCAGAAATTTCTAGTGCACGATTTTCAGGAAAGTTTTCAAATGTTTTTTCAATGAATGTTCTACAAAGAGAGGCCTTTGAATGCTTGTCATCAATTTTGTTTATACCTATTACCGTTTTATCTGCAAAAGGTATAATGAGCTCTGCTGTGAGTTTTTCTTCTTCGCCTGCAGGTCTTGTTGAATCGAGCATGTACAGAATTAGGTCTGCGTCTGAAAGTTGGTCTTGTGTTATAGTTTTAAGTTTTAAGTTTAATTTTTTTTCTGAATTATGGTAACCGGGAGTGTCAATAAACACAAGTTGGCCAAATGAAGTGTTAACAATTCCTTTTACTGCATTACGCGTTGTTTGTGGTATTTCTGATACGATAGAAATTTTTTCACCACTTGCCGTGTTTAAAAAAGTGGATTTTCCTGCTGATGGGCGGCCAATAATGGCAACTACTGCTGTTTTTGTACTCATACAAACAGTATACATTAAAAAAGCCTAGTCGTCTATGCATTCTGTAGTCTTTGTGAGTTGAAAAATATGCTAAAAATGAAACCTTAAATCTAGCGCTCTACTTCTTCTCTTGCTTCTTCTAGAATTTTTTCAAGGTATTCTAATGATGCTTGTTTTTGCTCGTCTGAAAAAGTATCATAGGCCTTAGCCTTTATTAAATATTCGCTAGAGATTTTATTTTTATATAGTATGGCCTCTTCATTTCCTTCCTCTGCCTTTTTTATTAAAAGGTTTAGGTATTTTAGGGCTACTAATTCTATTGTCTCGTTGTTAGAGTAGAAAAGAGAGGAAGAAAACTCATATATACACCCTGAGTGGCCTAATTCAATTCCTTTATAGAACCAATAATAAGATGGAAGCATATCGCCTTCTGCCCAAGAGTAATGCATTCCTAATGTATACGCAGCATTTCCGTCTCCATTTTTTGCCTGTTCTGAATAGGAGCGAATTTCCTTTGCGTTAAGAAAATATTTTTCTGTTCCTGTTAACGGAAGGTCTTGGGTTACAATTTTTTTTACTATTAATAAAGCTACGATAAGTAAAATTAGAGCTACTACTATTTTTTTAACCAATGGTTACTCCTTTTTGTTTCGAGGATCACCATACGTAAAGTCCCCATCGTTATAAAAAACTTTTATTTCATTATCCTCTTTCAAAATGTCAATTGTGGTCATGAAATTTCCCTTTGCGCCGGCGGTATGAACGGTGCCTTCTTGCCAGCTAATTTTCTGGCTGTGTACTTTAGTTCCATCATCAGAATAAATAGAAACAAAAAAAGTATAATCGTGCATAGATGATTTTTTTCTTATTGTCCATGTTTTTAGCGAAATATCATAACTTGGAACATCGTACTGTACTGATTTTCCAAAATGGGAAATTTCAAAGGTGTAGTCATTTTCTGTATGATTTAAAATATAAAAATACATATCTTCTAAAAAATATTCATCAAGGAAGTATTTTGCTATGGGTATTGATAGAAAAGTAATTGTTAAAATAATAAAAAGAATTTTAATGAAGTTTCTATATTTTTTATACATGGTATTCCTTTTTAAAAATTATAGCACTACCTTTTTTTCTCGTCAAGTTGTGCTTTGATACTAAAGAGAACAAGCATTGACATAATAAAGAAATAAAGTCATAATATGTATAGTATGAACTTAATTATTCCTGTTGTAATTGCAGGCGTTATCCTTTGTGCCGCTGTAGTGATTTTTTTTGCAACCTCATCAAAAGGTGGTGGAGGAAAGTCTCTTTCCACTGATAAAAAGAATCGGTCTGTTATTGTTAAGAGCGCAGAAAAGCGTTTGAAGCAAGATCCTCAAGATCCAAGAGGGTTGCTTCCCCTTGTAGAAATATATTTTCAAGAGCAGTCATGGGAAAAAGCACTAGGATTATATAAAACAATTATAGAAATAGCACCTCTTCATCAAATTATTAATGTAAAAGAAGCGTCTTGGAAAGCTGGAGTATGCGCTTTAAAAATAAATGACCTTGACTATGCTTTTAAAGCTCTTTCATTGGCGCGAACTGAAGACCCAGAGAACTTTGAAACAAACTTTTATTTAGGACAAGCTTTTTTTAATAATAAACAATTTGACAAGGCTCTGCCACTTTTTAATAAGGCCTATATAATTAACAAAGACAATAACCAATTGCATGAGTATTTAGGTTTATGTTTTTATGAAATAAAAGATTATAGAAAAGCTTTTCCTTTGCTAAAAGCTTCTTTTGATGTAAACCCCGATAATAAAAAAGTTCTTTTTGCAATGGCTGAATCTTTATATTATTGTAATAAAGGTGATAAGGCAATTTCTGTTTTTCTTCATTTGCGTGCCGATCCTGAATTTGGAGCAAGGGCGTGTTTGTATTCTGGGTTGTATCATGCATCAAAGAAACAGATGGATAAAGCTATTAAAGATTTTGAAATAGGTTTAAAACATGAATCTGCCCCTTTAGATATTATTACTAATATTCGCTATAATCTTTCTCAGGCTTATCTAGGTTCAAAAAATATTCCAAAAGCATTAAGTTTGTTAAAAGACATTCAAGCAACAAACCCAGGTTACAAAGATGTACAATCTCTTGTTGCGCGTTACCATGAAATGAGCCAAAACTCTAGCTTGCAAACATATTTGGTAGCGGGAAGTAGCGATTTTTTGGCGCTTTGTAGAAATATTGTTTCTTCGTATTTTGCAAAGTCACATGTGAAAATTATAGCACTAGATGCCAAGCCAGATGTAGTTGAAATACAAACTGAAATTGAAACTGCAAAATGGGAAGACTTTGTAGTGTTTAGATTCTATCGAAGCACAGGAGCAACAGGGGAATTTGTAATTCGTGACTTTCATGGTAGGATACGAGATGTAAAAGCAGGCCGTGGCATTTGTTTTACAGCGGGGGCTTTTTCTTCTGAGGCTAAAAAATTTGTGGATGGTAGACCCATAGATTTAATTGACAAAGAGGGCTTGTTGAAGGTTTTTATTAAGTTAGCCCAGTCAAGGCCTATTACGCAATAGTTCTTTTTACAACTACAAGATTTCTTTCATGGTTCTCTAAAAACGGTACAGAAAGAGGAATTGTTTCATATTTGGGAACCCACTGTTGAATGGCCATCATTTCTTCGTCTATTTTTTCTTTTTTTGCTTTATAGGCAGCAAGAGCGCCGTCTTCTTTTGTAATTCTTAGTAATACTCGTGTCATTTTCTTTTCTAATGGGCGAAAAGCTCTAAAAACAACAAGATCAAAGCGTTTTTGTTCTATTCTTTCAGCTTCAATTGTTTCTACACTGATATTTTGAAGATTTAGTTTTTCTTTGCAGTACTCTAAAAATCTGCATCTCTTTGTCATTCTTTCAGCAAGAACAAATTGAGTATCCTGCATCATAATTGCAAGTGGTATGCCTGGAATTCCTCCTCCTGATCCAATATCTGCTATAATAAATGGATTTTGGCTTTCATTTTCTCGCTTTGATAAAATTTCAGATTTTAGGGTGAGAAGATGAGGAACAGCAACAAGGCTATCTAAAATGTGGCGAATTATTATTTCGTCATAATCAACAATAGCAGTTAATCCATATTCATCATTGCCGATTTGAAGTTCTTTTGCGTATCCAATTAGTTTTTCTATTCCGTTGTTTATTTCTTCTTGTGAAAATCCAATTTCTTCAAGGCCTTGTTTTAGTGTGTCCATGTATATTTCCTATTTTGTTGTGTTTTGCTCGAGGTTATCAATTTTTGCTTCAAGTTCAGAAAGCTTTAGTAAAATTTCACGTAATAATTCTTGTGTTTCAATATCTTCTGTAGACGTAATTTGATTGCTTAATAAGCTTGATAGGTCAGAAATGGAAGAAACCCCTCCTATACTACTTAATGCATTTAAGCTTTCTTCGTCTGCTTCTCCTGTAAAAAGGCCGTTTAATGTTTCTAGTGCAGTCGCAGTAAGGTCTGTTGATAAACTGGAAGGAGCCTGTGTTTCTGATGGAGAAGAATCTGTCTTTGTTGTTACTATTGTTGCATTTTCTGTTGGGATAGTTATTTGTATTGTAGGTGCAACAGGTCCTGTAATAGAGGGAGCTGTAATTGAAGGCGCTTTAGGGGACTGAACTGTGGGGCGCGTACTTTGAGAATGTGCTACTGTTAATACGAAGAAGAGTATAAAAAAAAGAACTCTAGTCTTACATGTTTGCAAGTTTTTCCTCCACCATTTCAAGTTTTCCAGTTAAATGTGATATTGTTTTTTCAAGCCGCTTTTTTTCTTTTTCCAAGCTTTCTTTTGGGTCAGATTCTGGAACAGGTTTTTTCATAGAGTAGCGAACCGTATCTGGGCTTTTTCCTGCTAATAGTTGCTCTTGCGCTATTGCTCTTTTGTCTGCAGAGGCCATTGAAGCTATCATTTTCATGTTCTCAAAACCTAAGCTTGGATCAACAGGAACTGCCCCTACTTTGCTTATGTTTTTTGCAGCTTGGCGAGGGATTTTTAAGCAGCGGTCTATATAGTCTTCATATCGAATGTTTGATTCTATACACAATTGATGAGCTTTTGCTAAAAGTTTTCCAAACTCTTGCATTAAAAGGCCGTTTTTTTCAAGATAATTTTTGCGAATATCTTCTGTAATTTCTGCAAGTTCGGGGCTTTCTTCTAGGCCTATAACGTAGTGCCCTTTCTCTTCTGCAATATCTAATAATTCATGAAAAACAGCCCAAAAATCAATTGTGTGTGCCCTGCCTTTTAAGTATTCAAGACCTGCACTTTTTTGCAATTTTTGTTCGTTCATAATGTGGTGGACGTATTCATGTATGGCTGTATAAATAAGCTGGTTATCAGTTGTAAAGTTCTTGTTGTGTAGCAATATTTCTTGGCTTTCTGGTTTATACAAGCCGTTTACTCTTTTGCTTTCTTTTCCCGTAAAAGTAACCGTGAACTCTAGTTCTGTGTTTTTTATGTCTAAAAGTATTTCTTTTACTCTATCTTGATTCATTTCATTTCTCCCATTGATTGAAGCATTATGCTTAATGCCACGGTTGTTGCTGTTTCTGTTCTTAGGACTCTTTGTCCCATGCTGCAAAGTGTAAAATTACTGTCTTTAAAAAGAATTCTTTCTTTTTCGCTCCATCCTCGTTCACTTCCGATTGCAGCATATATTGTTTTTTCGGTTGCATTTTTTTCTTGAAGGTGTTCAAATAATGATATTTGAGGTTGTATGTTATCAAGGCAAATGCGTACATTATTTGAATTTAAATCTATTGAATGTAAGCACTCTTGTACAGAGTTGTGAACTACGAGTTCTGTTATGTGGGTGCTTTTTGCCTGAATGCTTCCATCTCGTAATGCATTGTAGGCTGTGCCTCTTTCCACAACTTTTGAATGCATATATGATTTTTCTCCAAGTTCTGTTCCTACTAGGTGGAGTTTTTTTACCCCTAGGCTAGCGACATCTCTAAATAGTCTTTTTAATTGAATAGGGCGAACAAAGCCTACAATCATTTCAATGGGAAACAAGGGTTTTCCGTTAGATGTTGCTGAAAAGGTAAATGATATTCCGTTATTATCAATTGTTGTAATTGTTGCAATACCGGCATCGCCATTTTCTATTCCAGCATCAAAGGTGTCTCCTTTTTGCTTTTTTAACACAGTAAGTATGTGTTTTGCTCTTTCATCGTGTAAGGGGAAAAAAAGGTTGTCAGCTTTTGAAAACAGGACTATGTTCATTTCTTTTACTATACCTTGTTTTTTTAGAATTTGCAATAAAGAAACCTTTTTTTTGACTGTTTTAGTGGTATTTTGCACGCGACAGGGATTGTCGCCGATATACTTTATCTTTTCCATATTAAAAGAAAAAGATAAAGGCAAAAGCCCGTTCGATGTAGGCTATTGAAGGCACTAAAAGTGCACTCTGTAGCCTACATCGAGTCGCCAAATAAAATTAAAAACTCCGTGACAAAGGTACTTGAGACTTTAGTAAAAATAACCGATAATAGGGTGTCTTATGAAATTATTTATACAAAAAACGTTATTTGTTTTTATTCTTTTTTTATCCTCTTTTGTTTTTGCGCAAACGTCTGCACAGAAGGCTCTTGAGCTTAGGGAAAGTTTTGTTTCTGAAGCCAAAAAGTATGTAGGGGTTCCATATTTGTGGGGTGGGACGACTGTAGAAGGAATGGACTGTTCTGGGTTTATATACACTGCTAGTAGGAATTCTGTAGAGGTTCAACTTCCTCGCACAACAGAGGCTATGTATGGTTTTATGAGGATTGTTCCTGATGCACGAAAGGAAAAGGGAGACATTCTTTTTTTTAAGACCGTGGGGAACACTATTTCACATGCAGGCATTTATATTGGAAATAATCAGTTTATACATTCTGTTAGTGATGGTCCAAACACAGGAGTTATTGTTTCTTCTTTGAATCAAACCACATGGAAAAATACCTATGCTGGTGTTGGTCAATTTTTGCCAGCGAGTATAACGTATGAGCCTTCTAGCAGTTCTCAGTCTGGATCTTCTTTTAATCCTGAAGACCCTTTAGGTGGTAGTTCTTTTATAGATGATACTATTATAGATTTTACAGGAACCATGCTTTGGAATTTTTACACAGCAGACAGCTTTCTTTTTAATATTAGAGGAGGGACAATCCAGGCTCATGCTCGATATTCAGCTTGGGACACACAGCCAGGTTTTGGAGTAGAGTTTCGTTTTGACCCGAAGATGGGTGTTTTTCAAATTCCTTTGCATTTTTCTGTTACTGTTCCTTATGGCTTTCGTGTTTATGCAGGTCCTGTTTTTACATTTGGGAATCCAGTGTTAGTTGGAAGTGAGCAAAAAATTGCATCTTCAATTTTTCCAGGCATTTTAGGTCTTTCATGGCAAAGTCCTGGGTTTTCAATTGGCAAAACCTCTGTTTCTTTTGTTCAAGACATTTCTTGGACTGTATTTAATAATCTTGATAATTCTGCCTTGAGCATTGGGGATTCCTTTGTTGCAGGCCTTGTCTTTTCTACCGGCTTTCGCGTAAGTATTGACGGTTCGCATTTTTCACGGTAAACTTATTGTATATGAAAAAATCATTATTATATGTGTTATGCTTTAGCTTTCTTTTCTTTTCGTGCACTACAAATGCTGTTATGAATATAGAAGATAATGGTCAAAGCTCTTTTGTTTTTGAAACCTCTGCGAGTGATGGTGTTGGCAGCATTATTAGGTCTTTCTCTGGGGTAGGATCTACTGTAAATGTTTTTGACAAGAATATTATTGAAGAAAGTTTTTCGGCTGCAAAAATACAACTTGATTTCATTGATACTTCAGGGACTGCTAGTATTTCCTTGTCAGGTTTTACTGAGGATATAAATACCCTTGTTCCCTTTGGGGATCAACCTCTTGTTTTGCGAAGCACAGAAAAAGGGAAGGAACTTACTGTAATACTTAATGAACGAACAATGGCCTCCTTATTTTCTCTTATGGGAGAAGAAGCCTTGTTATATATAGAATTACTTCAAGCACCACTTTTTACCGGCGAACAAATGACTTCAGATGAATATCTAGATTTTATAGGTGCTTTGTACGGGCCAGAAATGAAAGACGATTTAAGAAATAGTTCTTTGTCTTTTGTTTTGAATGTTCCAAACACAGTAAGGTCTGCTTCTTTAGAGCCACAAAATATTGGCGAAGTAATTTTGGATGGAGAAGCCATTCTTGTTAAAGTTTCGCTCCCTGAGTTTTTATCAAACAGCTCTCAAGTGGAGTTGATTGCTTCTTGGGATAATTAATTTCAACAATCTCATAATATAAATCTTGACTAATCGGTGAACTATAAAGTATACTATTTAATAAAAGATAAAAGAGCAAATACTAAATGGAGGTGTGCATGGCACAAAAGACAGATGCAGGGTTCTCAAAAGAACTTGAGGCATTTATAGAGGAATGGAATACAAAGCCTGGGAATCTAATTATGGTTCTTCACAAAGTACAAGAAGAACAAGGGTATATTTCAAAAGAGGCAGCTCAAGCTGTAGCAGAAAGAACAGGGAGCCATCTAGCTAGAGTATATGGTGTTATGTCTTTCTATCATTTCTTTAAAACAAAAAAACCTGGAAAAAATAGAATCAGTGTTTGTTTAGGAACTGCTTGCTACCTAAAAGGGGGACAAGACCTTATTGACGAAGCAAGGGAACTTTTGGGATTAGATCCAGAAGATGCTGCAACTGCGGATGGAATGTTTTCAGTTGAACCAGTTCGTTGTATTGGTTGTTGTGGTCTTGCTCCAGTTCTTACTGTAAACGGTGATGTTTATGGTAAGCTTGTAAAAGGTCAAATGACAGAAGTTTTAGACAAATATAAAACTGCTTAATATGCATTATACGCTCTGTGATCTAATTGCCGACTTAACACAAAACGCTACTGAGGCAAATTCTTCAAATATAGACGTCAATTTTATTGAAACAGAGAAGAGCCTATCCATTGTTATAAAAGATAATGGGAAGGGTATGAATTCTGAAACATTAAAACGTGTAAAAGATCCTTTTTATACTGATGGAATTAAACATCCTAATAGAAAAGTTGGGCTGGGAATTCCTTTTTTAATGCAAACAGCAATGAGTACAGACGGAGATTGGGACATTTCTTCTGAAGAAGGAATTGGAACAACCGTATCAATGACGTTTGATTTAACAAACATTGATACCCCTCCAATAGGCGATGTGACAGGATTATTTAGGCAGATTTTGACACTTCCAGGTAATTACGAACTTATTATTACCAGAAAAAAACAAACATCTTCTTTTAATCTTGATTATTGCTTGATAAAAACCGAGTTACTAGATGCTCTTGGAGGTCTAGAGTCGGTAAGTGATTTGGCTTTGTTGGGTGATTTCATTCAAAGTCAAGAAGAATGTGAAGACTAAAAAATAAGGAGAATATTATGGCAAAGATGTCTCTTGAAGAGTTGAGAAAACTTCGTGGAGAAAAACAAGTTGAAATTAACCGCCGAGATACAGATGGAAAAACAGTCCAAATTATTGTTGGGATGGGAACATGTGGTATTGCTGCCGGTGCAAAAGAAACTTTAGAAGCTTTTATTAGCGAATTACACAAAAAGGGTATTAGTGACAATGCTAACATTCGACAAACAGGATGTATGGGTTCTTGTGCAAAAGAACCAACTGTAGAAGTTATTGTTCCTGATATGCCTGCTGTAATTTATGGCGATGTAACAGCAGATGTTGTAGAACGAATTGTTGAGCAACATATCATGAATAAAAGTATGTTAGATAAACACATTATTGATAGACCATCAATCGATATTGTAAAAAACTAGGAGAATCGCATGGCTTATACACACTATATTTTAGTTTGCGGTGGAACAGCATGTGAGTCCACCAGTGCAGATGCAATTTATAATAACCTTCACGCAGAGGCAAAAAACTTTGGTGTAGAAGATAAAGTACAAATTGTTAAAACAGGTTGTTTTGGTTTTTGTGAAAAAGGACCAATTGTAAAAGTTTTACCAGAAG
>CAYJKA010000048.1:0-12701 GCA_964370655.1 uncultured Treponemataceae bacterium
TTGCTTGTGGTGCTATTTCAGGTTTCCACTCATTGATTAGTTCTGGAACAAGTTCAAAACAAATCAGTAACGAAAAAGATGCAAAATTAGTTGGTTACGGTGGTATGCTTATTGAAGGTATTGTAGCTATTATTGCTCTTATCTCTGTAGCAGCTCTTGCTGGAAATGACACAGGAAGCCCTGCTGTTCGTTTTGCAAACGGTGTTGCAACATTTATGAGCTCATTTGGTATCCCTGTTGCAGCTGGTAAAATTTTCGTAACATTAACATATGCTTCATTTGCATTAACATCACTTGATAGTGCAACTCGTATTGGTCGATACCTTCTTGAAGAACTTGGAGAAATTCCACAAAAAGACGGTACAACAAAGAAAACTATTCTTTGTAACCCATACGTTGCAACTCTATTAACTGTTGGATTTGCTTACATCTTTACAGCATACGGTTATGCAAGAATTTGGCCTATCTTCGGTAGTGCAAACCAACTTCTTGCAGGTCTTGCTCTTTTAGCAATTGCTTCATGGATAAAGAAAACAATGAACAGAACTTCATGGGAAACTGTTATCCCTCTAATCTTTATGTTTGCTGTAACACTATCAGCGTTAGTATTGTTGGTAGTTTCAAACTTTGCAAAAGCTACTGTAGACGGATACGTTCTTGGCGTAATCGCTATTGTACTTATTGTTTTAGCTGTACTTGAATTGATTACAACTTTTGTAAGTTCAAAAAAAGCAATGTAAGGTTTAAACCTAATAAAAAAAGCAATCGAGATTTTTCTCGGTTGCTTTTTTTTGCAATACAGGGTATAGTGGAGGTCTTATAAACAATCAATTAGGAGAAAATAATTGATAAAAGTATTAGTAATCATTCCATATGCAGATGCTCTTGAAGAATTTAGAAATTACATAGAAAAAACACCAACTCCAAATATACAAATTGACACCATTCATCTTTATGGAACTCCAACAGAGCAACTTATAAAGCAAAGTACTTATGATATCATTGTTTCTCGTGGAATTACCCATCAAGCACTAATAAAAATACTCCCCACGGTACATCATATTGAAGTTGGAATTACGGGTTTTGATATTGTAGACGCCCTATCTAAAGCCAAAAGTATTCATGGAGAGGCAATACAGAAAGTCGCAATAATTGCACATAAATCATCCCTTCTCAATATGCAAGAGATGGAAAAACTATCAAACCTATCTATTTTAACCTATAATGTATTAGATGAAAATGAAATTGCAACCGCAATTAGTGATGCAAATACGAAAGGAGCAAATATTTTCATTGGAGGACTAACAGTTCACCTTCAATGTAAAAAACTTGGGCTTCATTCAATACACATAAAATCAGGTGGTGCTGCAATTGAAACCGCACTTTTGGGCGCAATCAATATGGCTCGATCGCTAAAACAAGAAAGAGCAAAAATTGAAACATACCAATCAATACTAAATAATACACAAGGCGCTATTGTAGCCGTGGATATATATGGAAATATTACCGCAATAAACAATAAAGCGCACCATGACTTAAAAATACCACTTTCACAAGATCCTATAGGCTCGCCAATAAAAATGTACTATGGGTACAATGATGAAATTGAAAATGCAGCATTTGACCTTACAGAGTTTGAAGCATTAAGGACAGTTGGTGATAAATCATTTCTGGTAAATTATAAGCCCATCATTTCAGAAGGCCAATGTGTAGCCGTAGTAATGACATTGCAAACACCTGAAAAAATTGCAGAGTATGAAACAAAAATACGAAAAGAAATAAGTTCAAAAGGGTTATTTTCAAAATATACTTTCGAAAATATTCTTGGCAAAAGCAGCACTATACAAAATTGTGTTGAAACAGCAAAAAAATACAGCCGAGTAAATTCCAATGTATTATTAACAGGGGAAACTGGAACAGGAAAAGAAATTTTTGCGCAAAGCATTCATACAGCGAGCCCCAGAAAAACAGGACCTTTTGTTGCAATTAACTGCGCAGCTCTTCCTGAAAGCTTACTCGAATCAGAGTTATTCGGTTATGCAGATGGAACATTTTCAGGAGGCACAAAAGGTGGAAAGGCTGGCCTTTTTGAACTAGCTCATAAGGGAACTATTTTCTTAGATGAAATAGGAGAACTGCCGTTAAACCTTCAAGCAAAATTACTGCGTGTTCTTCAAGAAAAAGAAATAAGACGCTTAGGGGACACAAAGAATATCCCAGTAGATGTTAGAGTTATTTCAGCTACGAATATTGATGTACGAGAAAAAATTAAGTCCAATCTTTTTAGAGCCGACCTTTTTTATCGTTTAAACTTACTAAGCTTAACACTTCCACCACTTAGAGGCCGTACTGAAGATATTATAGAACTTGTAACACACTATATTAGTATGTTCGCATACGAAAACAGTCGTCCAACTCCTATTCTCACTCCAGAAGCTGAAATTATTTTCACTGAATATCAGTGGATTGGAAACACACGGGAATTGCGAAATATTTGCGAAAGACTTATCATTCTAAATGAAACTAACATCATTGGAGAAAATGAACTGGCACAAATAAACTTTCCTGCAATATCCGAAGTAAAAGCGACACAAGATTTTGATATTTTTGACCAATTAGTTCAACCTAGAGTATCTAAAACAGAAATTGCGCGAATGCTAGGTGTAAGTAGAACAACTTTGTGGAGAAAACTAAAGGAATCTTCTCAATAAGAGCAGAATGAAACATTTTGTTGCAATGTATATAACAAAATGTTTCATAAAACGTTTCACAGAACTTCATCACACACAAAGATTCTTTTATTGATATTACAATACTTCTTATTACTCTTAAATTATCAACAAAACTTAACATATGAAGCGTTTTTTCTCACAATCTTGCCACCAATTAAATATTGGCACGTTTCTTGCAATAAACTTAACGTATTATAAAGTATAAAAAATAAAGGAGAAAAAAATGAAAAAAATCTTAACAATTGTTTTCGCTGTATGTTTGGCAAGCATGGTATTTGCCACAGGAAGTAGTGATGGAGCTGAATTTCCTCAAAAACCTGTAGAAATTATTGTTCCATTTGGTGCAGGCGGAGGAGCTGATATTTCAGTTCGCCTCTTAGCAAAATATGCAGAAGAACACCTTGGACAAAAAATTGTTGTAAACAATGTTACAGGCGGCTCAGGTGTTGTTGGTGTAACACAACTTGCTCATGCTAAACCTGATGGTTACAAATTAGGCTACATTGGTTCAACAAACACAAATGATAAACTACTTTTCGAAGGTGTTAGCTACGATGAAGCATCATTCGTACCAGTTGTAGAATACGCTGCTGATCCACACATTATTGTAGTTAGCAAAAAAAGTGGAATTACAAGTATGGATGAACTAATTGCAAAAGCAAAAGCAAATCCAGGATCTATAACATTCGGACTTGGAGGAGCATGGACTAGCCATGACTTCTTACGTATATCTCTCGAAGAAAAAGCTGGTGTGCAATTCAAAAGAATGGTATTCCAAGGTGGAGCTGCAGCAATCAACGCAGTAGCAGCTGGAGATTGCGACGTAGCTGTACCGTTTGTTGCTGAAGCACTTGCACAAATTGATGCAGGTTACGTAATCCCAATTGCAATTACTAGCCCAGAAAGACTAACAGTAAACGAAAGCATTCCTACAGTAAAAGAAGAAGGAATGGACTTCACACATTCAATGTGGCGTGCAATTGTTGCTCCTGCAGGAACTCCTGCGGATGCAGTAGCTAAACTTTCAGAAGCATTTGAAAAAGCAAACGCAGATCCAGAATACCAAGCAGCCGCACTACAAGCTGGTATTAACGTTGAATTCAGAAATGCTGTAGAATTCGCACCTTTCTATGCAGAAAGCCATGAAGACTACAAAACAATGATTAATAACAATAAATAATTAATTCACTTCTATTTATTATGAGCTGTCATACTCAAAGCTACTGAAAAACTTCAGTTTTTCAGTAGCAACTGTAGACTTGATGCGATACTTGCAAGAAAATCATAAAGCATATCGATACTTTCTGCAAATTCGACAGGTAACTGAAAAAGTAACAGACTTTTTCAGTTATTTAGACATACTCTGACAGCTCTTTTTTAAGGTACATAATATGAAAAAAAATTCTACAATCTATATTTGCTTAGGTCTTTTTGCAATTTTAACCTATTTTTCAGTTCAAATAAACAATATTCCAGAAGAAGGCAAATCATACCCTCTTGTCATGCTTATAGCAAGTTATATTCTTAATGGTATTTTGCTAATATCAACAGTTATTAAAGTAAAAAAAGATAAAGAACCAAATACAGAAAAAAATCCGTTGCATTACATTAAAACAGTTGCACTGTATGCTGCACTTATTTTATTGTATATCTTAGGAATAAATATAATTGGATATATTGCATCAACATGGCTTTTCATCTTTCTTTCCCTCTTATTTCTCAAAGCCCACTCGAAGCGCCTTTTAATAATATACCCTTTAGTTTTTACAGCAGCAGTATACGTAATTTTTACTTATTTTTTAATGGTGTCACTTCCTACTGGCACGCTTTTTGGAGGATTCTAATATGTTTGATTATATTTTAATGGGTCTTGGAAATGTTTTTGAACTATCCAATATTCTTGTATGTATTGGCGGCTTATTTATTGGGGTATTATTCGGAGCTCTTCCAGGTTTTTCCGCAACTATGGGCGTAGCCGTTTTTGTACCCTTTTCATACATAATGAACGCAGAACAAGCATTACTTCTTCTTAGCGCAATTTATTGCGGCGGTGTTTACGGAGGATCCATCCCTGCCGTTCTACTCGGAATACCTGGAACCCCAGCATCCGCACCCACAGCTTTTGACGGAAGAGCACTAACAAACCAAGGTAAATCTGGAAAAGCTCTTTCCATTTCAATATTTGCATCTTGCATGGGTGGATTTTTAAGCGCAATAGCTCTTTTATTTTTCGCTCCAGCCCTAGCAATTATTACAATGAAAGTTGGTGCACCAGAACAGATGATGATAGCTATCTTTGGACTTAGCGTTGTATGCATGCTTTCTTATGGAAACATGCTAAAAGGGCTTCTAGTTGGTATAGTTTCACTGCTAATTGCAACAATAGGACAAGACCCAATACTAGGGTTCCCTCGTTTTACAGGTGGTCAATACTGGCTCATAAGTGGAATATCAGTAGTACCTTTACTAATTGGTATTTTTTCACTACCTGAAGTATTTAATATGCTAGAAAAAGGCGAAGACGACAAATCTGTTGCATCAAAAGTAAGCAAAATGGGACTCTCTTTGCGAGATATCACTTCAAACATAGTCAACTACATTAGATCAAGCTTAATCGGAATTGTTATCGGAATAATACCAGCTGCAGGTCCAGATATAGCATCATTCTTATCATACAACGAAGCAAAAAAAGCATCTAAAAAACCAGAAGAATTTGGAAAAGGGTCTATAGAAGGAATTATAGCATCCGAAGCTGCAAACAACGCTGTAACAGGTGGCTCATTAATCCCTCTTTTAACACTCAGCATACCTGGTAGCGCTCCTGCAGCTATCTTCCTTGGTGCAATGATTATTCACGGATTACGACCAGGGCCACTCCTATTCACTCAAAATGCGGAAACCGTTTACACTCTTCTTGTTGGATTTGCTATTATCAATGTACTTCTTTTTGCTGTTGCATGGCTATTTTGCAAGTTCGCAGGCAAAGTACTGGTAATTCCAAAAAAAATTCTTGCAATCACTATAGTTGTACTTGCTGTTGTAGGGTCATTTTCTATCAATAAAAATATCTTCGATGTTTTTGTAATGTTTGCAGCAGGAGTAGTAGGCTACATAATGACTAAAAATGATTTCCCTGTATCACCTGTTGCACTAGCACTCCTTCTTGGACCAATGCTAGAACAAGCAATTTCACTTACAAACACTATGTACAGCGAGAACTTTTTACTCATCTTTACCAGGCCTCTTACTGTTGTATTTTTCATTTTCACAGTCATTTCATTTGTATTTCCTCTAATAAAAGAATTAATGCATCGAAAGAAAACCTCAAAAAGAACTGAGGCATAAATGAAAACGTGCTTAATTGCAAAAACCATCCTCATAGGAGAATCTTTTTCTCCTTTAATGGATGGTTGCATACTAATAAACAACAATACAATTGACTCCATATTGCCAAAAACACAGCTCCCAAGCAATTACACGTCTATTTACGATGTTATTAACCTTGGAGACACAGTTTTACTTCCAGGTTTAATCGAAGGGCACAATCACCTTGGCCTTGACGCAAGAATGGCAGAACATCTAGAGCTTATGAGCAGCAATGAAGATGTTCTAACCGATATTGCACTACCAGCCCTTGTTGACGATTTATTAAGTGGAGTAACAAGCTCTCGCTGCCTTGGTGATAAGTTTTTTATGGATGTAAAACTCAAAAAAGCAATTGAACGAGAAGAAACAATTGGCCCAGATATATTTGCCTGCGGCATAGGAATGAGGAGTGCAAGCGGGCATGGCTATGTGGGCATTCCTCACAAAACAACAGAGGATTTTAGACGATCTGCAAAAGAAAACATTAAAATGAATGTAGATCATTTTAAGATCTTTACAACAACAGGTGCTCCCGCAGATGATTTCAGCATCCCCAGCTTTTTAGACGCTACAACCATCAGTGCAATAACCGAAATAGGCAAAGAAGCAGGATTAAAAACTGCTGCACATTGTATAGGCGGGCCATCTGTACTAGAATGCGCAAAAGGAGGTGTGGACATAATCGAGCACCTATACTGCGCAACAGAAGGGGACTTAGATATCATTCAAAAGTACAATATGAAAATTAACCTTACATCTGGTATTTTCCTTGATGAAACAAGAGAACAATTCTGCCCTGCACCCTTTGTAGAAAAAGCACATAAATTCAGAGAACGAATCACGCGATGTTTAGAAAAAATATACAAAAGCAACATACCATACACCATTGGGACCGATGCAAACCACGGGCTTTTGTACAAAGAACTTGAATACGCAGTGTCTCTTGGTGCAAGTACTGAAAATGCCCTTAAAGCTGTAACAACATACGCAGCAGATCTTCTCGGAAAAAAAGATTCTCTCGGACAAATAAAAGAACACTACACTGCCAACATCATTGGAGTTCGCCAAAATCCCCTAAGCAATGTCTCAGTCTTACGAGACGTACATTTCGTAATGAAACAAGGCAAAATCTATAAAAATATGTAACAAAAAAAAACCAGCCCACAAGAAAAAAGTGTGGCTGGTTAACCTTTTTATATTATTCCTACAAAACACAAATCAAAAATACAAACTTATAAATTCAAAACTTATTTCACAATGAAACATCTTGTTTCAATCACATTAACAAAATGTTTCATTATAATGTTTCAAAATATAAAGACCACATTAAAAATATACAAAATAATTATATTTGTATATTTTTAGATACATTTTCATTTGTTTTTATTTATAAACAGAGTAAAAAAGTTGGCACGCTTATTGCTATATAAAACTCAGGAAAGGAACATTATGAACAACAAACCAATTTTAGGAATTTTAATCGGAGACGCCACTGGCGTTGGACCTGAACTTACTGCAAAACTTGTAGTATCAGGTTTTTTAACTGAGCATTGCCGCCCAATATTAATAGGCGACATTCGTATTTTTAATCGAGGTCTTTCATTTATAAATGAAACATACAATTGCCAAGTAGTAACAGACATCGATCAAATCGATTGGAACAAAAATGAAATTCCATTTCTCGACTTAAAAGACCAAAACCCAGATGAACTACCTATAAAAAAAGTAAGTGCTCTTGCAGGAAAGTCTGTAAATGCTCAACTTAAAATGGCATGCCAATTCTGTTTAGATGGAAAAATTGAAGGATTTACTTTCGCACCATTTAACAAATCTGCAATGATTGAAGGTGGATGTAAATTTGAAAGCGAACACCACTTAATTGCAAACATTTTTGGTGTAACAACTCCTTTCGGAGAAATAAACATGCTAGGCGATTTAATGACAAGTAGAACAACAAGTCATATTCCAATTAGTGCAGTTAGTCAAAACTTAAACTCAAATAAAATTTTGGGTGTTATTGAACTACTACAAACAACAATTGCTAATTCAGGTGTTGCAAAACCAAGAATCGCTGTATGCGGATTAAACCCTCATAACGGCGAAGAAGGAAAATGCGGACGTGAAGAAATTGATATCATTGAACCAGCTGTAAAAATGGCTCAAGAAAAAGGCATTGAAGCTACAGGCCCATACCCTGCAGACATTCTTTTTATAAAAGCTTTTAGGGGTGAATTTGATGGCGCCGTAACTATGTACCACGACCAAGGTCAAATTGCACTTAAATTAAAAGGTTTTGACCAAGGTATTACTGTAGCAGGCGGACAACCTTATCCTATCGCAACAGCTGCACACGGTACTGCATACGATATTACTGGAACTGGCGTTGTAAATACTGGCGCATATGAAAATGCAATTAAAATGACTGCAAAAATGGCTAACCACAAAAGAAGCCAAGGATAATAAATAAACATGAAAGCAATTATAGTAATGTATGATTCATTAGTAAAAAATGCTCTTTCCTCATACGGATGCGATTGGACTCATACTCCTAATTTCAAACGTCTTGCAGAAAGAACTGTTGCTTTTGAAAACTGTTACGTAGGAAGCCTTCCATGTATGCCTGCTCGACGGGAAATGCACACGGGTCGATACAATTTCTTAACAAGAAGTTGGGGACCAATGGAACCATACGACGACTCAATGCCAGAGATTCTAAAAAACAATGGTATTCACACACATCTTATCAGTGATCACTACCACTATTGGGAAGACGGAGGAGCAACATATCACACACGCTTTAGCTCATGGGAAATTGTACGAGGACAAGAAGGTGACAAATGGAAGGTTCAATTAAAAGAACCAAAAATTCCTGAAAATGTTCTTGCACGCCCAACTCACCGCTGGAGACAAGACTGGGTAAACAGAGGAATTTTAGACACAGAAGAAAAAATGCCTCAAACAGTAACCGTCGATTGTGCTATGGAGTTCTTAAATGAAAATTATGACCAAGATCAATGGATGCTACAAGTAGAATGCTTCGATCCACATGAGCCATTCTACAGCCAAGAAAAATACAAACAAATGTATCCACATGATTACAAAGGCCCATTCTTTGACTGGCCTCCATATCGAGAAATAAAAGAAGATGATCCTGAAGGTGGCTACGAACATATCCGATGCGAATATGGTGCGCTATTAAGTATGTGCGATGCTAATCTTGGCAGAATTTTAGATTTTATGGATGAAAAAGACCTTTGGAAAGATACCATGTTAATTGTAAATACCGACCATGGATTTATGCTCGGTGAACACAATTGGTGGGGGAAAAATGTCGGTCCTTGTTACAATGAAATTGCAAACACACCACTTTTTATTTGGGATCCACGTCTCGGAATAAAAAATGAAAAACGTAACGCACTTGTACAAACAATCGACTTAGCCCCAACCCTATACGGATTCTTTAATGTACCGATTCCAAAATCTGTACTAGGACATGACTTGTATGAAACGCTAAAATCTGATAAAAAGATACGTGAAGCAGCTCTTTATGGAAGTCACGGTGGCACAATAAACTGTACGGATGGAAAACATGTGTACATGCACGCTCCAGACCCAGATAACGATGAAGCATACAACTACACACTCATGTGTGTACACATGATGCAATTTTTCACACGCGAAGAAATGGAAAATGCAGAACTAATACAACCAAGAGAGTTTACAAATGGCTACCCTGTGCTAAAGATAAAAAAAATCAAACCAAAAACACAATCGGGCCAATTAAACCTCGGTAACTTTTTGTTTGATTTAAAAAAAGATCCTAGCATGAATGAAACTATAAAAGATGAAAAAATAGAAGAACAAATGAAAGACCACATTCGGGAAATTATGAAAGAAAATGATACACCAGAAGAAGTCTTCACTCGCTACAAATTGTAGCAAAAAAGCAGAGCTACAAGCCTGCTAATTAAAAAAATCATACTTTGAAGGAGGTCAGTATGAAGAGTATAAACGTAAAAACAATATTCCCCCTAGCAACGCTCGCGGTGTCAATACTGTTTATTTACAGTGGATTTAATGAATTCGGCTTTTGGGATGACGCAAAAGGACCATTAGGAGGATTTTTTCCAGCAATAATTGGAATTGTACTAGCTTGTGTAAGCGTAGTAGCAATAATTACATCATTCAAAGAAGCTAAGCCAGAGTTCCCAAAAGAGGACCTTTTAACTATGCTAGCTCCGCTTTGTGTAATTATTTCAACATTTATTATTGGATTTTTCCCAAGTATTTTTATCTATTTATTTGTTTGGATGAAAATAGTTGAAAAAGCAAAAACAATAAGTGCTATAAAAACATCTCTAGGAATTGGTGTTGTAGCATATCTCGTGTTTAGCGTATGGCTAAAAGTAAACTTCCCTATGGGATTGTTTGAATTATTATTCTAAGGGGACAGTTAATATGGAATCATTACAACTTTTATTATCAGGTTTTGATGTAGTTTTCACATTACAAAACTTTTCTGTTGCAGCCCTTGGTGCTGTGCTTGGTATCCTCGTAGGTGCTATGCCAGGGATTGGTAGTTTAGCAGGTGTTGCATTATTGCTCCCTCTAACTTATAAATTTGACCCATCAACTGCAATTATCATGCTTGCATCTTTGTACTACAGTAATATGTTTGGTGGTGCATACAGTGCGATACTAATCAATATACCAGGTGATGGACCTGCAGTTATGACAACCCTTGATGGGTACCCAATGACAAAAAAAGGGCGACCTGGACAAGCATTACTAACAGCAAACCTTTCATCATTTACAGGTGGGTTGATTGGGATGATTATCCTAACATTTACAGCCCCAGCCCTTGCTCGCCTAGGACTTCATTTTGGCCCAGTTGAAATGGCGGCCCTTATGATTTTAGCCATGACTTCTATTGGTTGGCTTATGGGTGAAAAACCATTAAAGGGTGTTGTATCTACTCTTATAGGTATTCTTATAGCATGTGTTGGTATGGATGCTGTTACAGGTAATCCACGTTTCTATTGGGGTAGTATTTATCTCATGGGAGGAATTCCTTTTACTCCATTAGTAATTGGTGTTGTTGGTTTTTCTAACGTATTAAGCATGATGGAAGAACGAGAAAAACAAATTAAAGTTAACACAAAACTAAGCATTAAAGACAGTCTTCTTACCAAAGAAGAATTTTTCAGAATGCTTCCACCAGCAATTCGATCTGGGATTATGGGAACCTTTGTTGGTATCCTCCCAGGAGCAGGGGCTACAACTGGAGCTTTTTTAGGCTATGCTGTTCAAAAAGGTATGAAAAACAAAGAACCTCTTGGAACAGGTGCTGTAGAGGGTATCGCTGCGTGTGAAGCTGCAAATAATGCTGCTGCAGCTGGTGCATTTGCGCCACTACTAGCCCTTGGTATTCCAGGTTCTGGAACAGGTGCTGTTCTTCTTGGTGGACTTATGATGTGGGGATTAAATCCTGGCCCGCTCCTATTTACACAACAACCAGAGTTTGCATGGGGAACAATCGCATCTTTATTCCTTGCAAACTTTATTACACTAGGTATTGCATTCTGTATTATTCCGTTCTTGGTAAAGATTTTATCAGTTCCTGTTTCATACATGATTCCTGCAATCACAACAGTATGTTTAGTTGGTTCATACAGTGCAACAAACTCAATGTACGGTGTAATTGTTATGTTTGTCTGTGGTCTACTTGGTTACATCATGAAAAAAGCAGACTACCCTACAGGTCCATTAGTACTTGCAGTTGTTCTAGCAAAATTGTTCGAAGTAAACCTACGACGTTCATTTATTATTTCAGGAGGAAGCCCTTTAATCTTCTTCCAAAAACCAATTTCATTGGTAATAATGATTCTTTTCTTTACTCTTTTAATAACTCCTATTGTTAAAATGATAATAAGAAAAGTTAAAGCAAAAAAAATATAGTCATAGACTATGTTAAATATTAATTGGAGGATTTATATGAAAAAATCACTAATTGCATTAATGATTATGGCTCTTGTTTCTGGCATGCTATTTGCTAGCGGAGGACAAGAAGGGAACGCTGATGGAACATTCACACCATCAAAAGACATTGAATGGGTAGTAACTTCTAGCCCAGGTGGCGGAAGTGATATCTACACTCGTATGCTTTCTAGCATTCTAAATGAAAGTGGTCTAGTTACAGAAACTATTCTAGTAAACAACCAAACAGACGGTGGTGGAGAAGTTGGACGCTTAAGAGTAAGTACAGCTCGCTCAGATGGACACATGCTTCTTACTTTCAACTCAGGAGACTTAATTCCTATGGTAAGAAACACACCTAACAGACTTTCAGGTTTCAAACCAGTTGTTCTTTTAGCAGTTGATCGCCAAATCCTATTAAAAGGAAACCACACAAAATATGCTGACTTTGCTGACGCTATTGCAACTGCAAAATCAGGAACACCAGTTGTTATTGGTGGATCACGTGGTGACGACATTAAAACATACGAAATGATGTTAGCTGAAGTTGGATTAACTGAAAACCAAATGCCTTACATCACATACGATTCAACATCAGATGCTATCACAGCTCTTTTAGGTGGACAC
>CAYJKA010000049.1:0-12469 GCA_964370655.1 uncultured Treponemataceae bacterium
CATTGTTGAAACTTGTTCATGTAAAAAAATGTCTTTCATAATATTATCCTTTTTTTATGTTTTTATTATATTAAAACCATTTTCTATAAAATGATTTCGAAACTCTGTATATGTTTTTTCTGAAACATGGCCATCTTTCATTCTGTATTCGTATCCACACATTGCCCACTTATCTTTTCCATATTCGTGGTACCGTAAAAGTTCTACTTGTAAATTTGGTTTGCAAATGTCTTTTAAGATATTCACAAAGCCTAAAGCATCTTCTGTATTTACACCTTCAATTAAAGGTATTCGTAGTAAAACTTGCCTTCCTGAAAGAACAGAGAGGGTTAAGTTTTGAATTACATTGTTTAAAGAAACGCCTGTATGCTCTAAATGTTTATCTTCATTATAATGTTTAATGTCCATAATAAAAAAATCTACAAAGGGTAGTATTTCTTGCAATACTGGCAAAGACGCATTTGTTTCTATTGCAGTATGAATACCTTCTGTTTTTAATTTTTTTAGCAACTCTAAAACTTCTACGTATTGCAAGAGAACCTCCCCTCCTGTAAAAGTAACGCCACCACCATTAAAAAACATCATTTTTGACTGCATAATTTCGGTAAAAACCTCTTCCACTGACATGATAAAAGATTTTTTATATATTTTTGAATTTTTTTCTTTTATACATTCCGTGTCTAAGCATGAAGTGCATATCTCTCGGTTAAGAATACCGTTTGTTATTGCACCCTTTTTGCAATATGATTCGGGAATTGGATCTTTTGAGGTTATTATTGGGGCCTTAGCTTTCATTCCTTCTGGATTTGAGCACCATTTACATCGCATATTGCATCCTTGCAAATGATACACAAGTCTGTTTCCAGGTCCATCTTGGGAAAAATTAAAGCCTTTTTCAAAAATTTCCAAAAAGCGCTCCTTTTGTTCAAGCTTTGAATTAAATGCTATTATACTTTCTTTTTCTTATAAATGCAACATCTTTTTTCCCTTTTGTGATATAATTTTATAAATTTATTTTACAATGGAAAAAAAATGGCTACCAAACATTCGAATATACAAACCTTAAAAAACAGCAACTTAAATCTTATTTTTACTGTTTTGAGAAAAGAAAATAAATCTAGAATTGAAATATCAAAAGAAAGCGGTTTAACTCGTTCTGCTGTAACTATGATTACAAATCAGCTAATAGAAAAGGGAATATTAAAAGAAATTGGTACTGTTGACAGCAAAAAAGGACGAAGGCCTGTTTTATTAAGCATTGTAAAAGATTTTAAGTATGCCATTGGTATTAATCTAGAGCGAAAAAAAGTTAGCATTGTTTTAAGCGATTTAGCAAATACAATTTTGTTCTGCGAAGAAGAAAAAATACAATCATTTTCATCTTATGAGCAAGTTCTCTCTTGGATTATTACAACTATAGGAAACTTGCTCGATCAGTCTAAAATTTGTTTTACAAAGCTTATAGGTATTGGCATTAGTTGCCCAGGTCCAGTTGATTATAAAACTGGCTCTATTTTAACACCACCGAATTTTTCTTTGTTTCATAATAAAGCTATTACGACAGATATACAAAGGCATTATAAATTACCTATTTTTATAGAAAACAATGCAGTATCTCTTGCAATTACAGATTATTTTAAAAGCAAAAAGCCGACAGATATTAATTCAATGTTAATTACCTTTTCTGACGGTATTGGTTCTTGTATAATAAAAAATGGGGCAATTTATAGAGGATTTGCAGGGTTTGCAGGGGAAATAGGTCACACAAGTATTGACCCTTTTGGAATGCCTTGTACCTGTGGAAATACAGGTTGTTTGGAATTGTATATTACTCTTTCTGCGCTAAAAGAAAAATTTGGATTTGAAACGTATGAAGAAGTTGTTGATAGGGCATATGCAAAAGACGAAAAAGCGCTAGAGATTCTTGAATACTTAGCACGGATACTTTCTTTTTCGCTTATTAATGTTATTAATGTTTTAGATCTCAATGAAATACTTTTACATGGAGAATTTAATTATAAGCCAACACTCCTTATTTCGTTAATACAATCATATATTTCAAACAATTGTATTCTTGCAAAAACGCATCCAATAACTATTAGTACCTCGCACCTTGATCTTAATGATCAAAAAAGCGCAAGTGTTACCGTAGTTTTAAATGAATTTTTTAAACAAAATATTTAAGGTTCTATTTCGCTCATTGTTATTGAAAGATGAACTTCTTTTTTTTGAAACGGTTTAATGTATTCAAGTGTTCCTCTTTCTTTTTCTTTTAGTTGCCCTTCTACATGACAGTTACCTGGTTCTAATCCAAGTGCATAATCGCCACTTGCCATTGACTTCCATTGTGTAAAAAAGGGAAGTTCCTTTTTGTTAAACTCTAGACAAAATTTCATTTTTCCATTTGAAAGGGAAGCATGATTTATACCTTCTTCTAATTCATGGTAAAAGACTTCTTCAGTTTTATTATCTACAGGGGCAATAATTTCATTCCAAGAAGTAAGCCCTTTTTCTGCCGTTGAATCGCGAGCTATTGCTTTTTTGCTCGTAATTGAAAGAGTGCTTCCTTCTTTTAAAAGAGGATAGCCCATATTAAAATGATATAAAACCATGCAAGGCTCGTCTCTATATGCTTCGTTTACAATTTCATCGTGGATGGTAATTGTTTCGCTATTGTATGTTGTTTCAATAGTTCTGTAGAGGACAAGATTTTCTCCAAAAATTTGTGTTTCTCTCATTTCACCTTTTATTTGAATAACATAGTCGTCTTCTCTAAAAAAGCTTTGAACTGATACATTTTCTGCTGGGATATTGCGAATATGGCCATGCATTGCTTTGTTTTCTTCGGCCGGTCCAACATTCTGTAGGCCGCAAGTAAAAAAGAGGCCTCCCATCATTGCGCGTGCGGGATCTGAAAACTTATTGTATACGCCTATACCTGGCTTGCTTAAATAATGAATATTAGAACCTTTATAAGATAGTTCAACAATGTCCAAACAATTATCTTTAGTTACTGTAAATGAAAGTTTGCCATTGTTTACAAGAATTGCAGAAAGGCCATTTGCTCTTCCATCTTTATATTCAATATTTCTTGCATAGGCTACTTGGCTTATGTTTCCAACATATTTCATGAGTTCTTTTTTCATATTTCCTCTTTTTGTGAAAGTTTTTATCAGTATATATGAGAAAAGTAAAAAAATCAAATTATATTATTATAGAAAAAAACGAAAGACTCAGTTATTCTTTCTTGTTTTTTTTAAGCGCGTCTGTTATAGTAAAATATATAAACTCATAAGGAGCCTTAGTGCTAAAAGTTATTATTGCCGATGATGAGGCAAGATTTTGTAACCTTATATTAATGTTAGCCGATTGGGAGTCTCTAGATATGATTGTAGTGGCAACTGCATCAAATGGATTCCAAGCACTAGAATTAATTCAATTTCATAACCCAGATATCTTAATTACTGATATACGAATGCCAGGAATGGATGGATTAGAACTTATAAAAAAGGCAAAAGACATGAGTCCCGACCTTGAGATAGCGGTAATTAGTGGGCATGCTCAATTTGAATATGCACAACCTGCAATTAAATATGGTGTTGTAGACTATCTTCTTAAACCAATAAAACAAGAAGAACTTATGTCTACTCTAAAAAAACTGCGGAAATGTTGCCTTGAGAGAATACATTCGGATAATGTCGAAAAAGAACTTCTAAAATCTACTGCAGAAAATACAGAGCATTTACGCGAAAAACTAGTATTAGATTTGATACAAAAAAACGTTAATGAACAAGAACTTTGCTTAGAAAAGAATTATAAGTTTAATTATTCAGAAAACGATGCCATACAAGTTTTTATTACGAAAATTGATTATGACAGTCAAAAGTGTGCCCAAACTACAATAGGAGCTGTTCAAAAAAATGCGGAAACCGTTTTTAAAACAGTGCTTGGTAGATTTGCAAAGGATTTTATTTTTGTATCAGTAAATAGCTATTCTTATGGTATTATTACTTATAAAACAGGTGAAGAAAAAATACGTAAAGCTTTTAAAGAAGCGTATGCCTTGTTAAGTGCAAAGCAAACTTTGTATGGCAATATAACCCTGTCTTTGGCCCTTGGACAAACGGTCTCTTCTTGTGCTGATATAGCACACGCGTTTAGCACAAGTATATTAATGATTCAACAAAGACTTCTTAATGGGCATGAAAAGCTGCTTTTTTGGTCTCCTGTTTCTATGCCTCAAGCGAATGTAAATATTTTAGAAAAATATAGTAAAGCCCTTGAAACTGTTATGGAAAACCATAGCTTTGATTCTTTGAACACAACAGTGGCAGTATTGGAAAAATCAATAGAAGAAACACCTAATGTTACGGGATTGTTTTTAAGGGAAACAGTACTAAATGCAGCAAATTTATTTGTTCTAAGGATTGGTTGTGAGAATTCGGAAGAAGTATATCGATCTTTTGAAATGGAAAGCGATGCGTGCAATTCAAAAAGTGAACTTTTTAAGTGTTTAGAGGTTTTCCAGCAAGACCAGCTAACTGTAATTATAACAAAAACACAAGATGACTCTATTAGACCTATTAGACTTGCAAAACAGTATATTCAAAATCATTATGCAGAACAAATAACACTAGAAGAAGTAAGTGCTAAAATAGGGTTCAGTTTAAATTATTTTAGCGCATTATTTAAGAAAGAAACGGGAGAAGGTTTTGCAAAGTATATAATTCGAATTAGAATTGAAAAAGCTAAAGAATTGTTGCAAGACACAAATTGTTCAGTAAGTGAAGTTTGCTTTAAGGTAGGATATACAAATTTAACACATTTTACTCAAAATTTTAAAAAACTAACAGGATTAAATCCTTCACAGTATAGAAAAATATATGGGTAGGATAAAAAAAGGATTTTTATGAAAAAGCTTTACCTTATAAATCGAGCAATGCTTATTAGTTGTATTTTTTTAGGTACGATTTTTATATTTCTAACTCTAATAGTATTGGGTCCTCAAAGCAAAGGTATGTCTAATATTTTTATTTGTGTGTGCCTTCTTTTAATTGTAGTAGCTTTTTTTTCGCTATATTTCTTTGTGTGGAAACCCTTAAAAAAAACAATTATATATACTACGCCTTTTATAAGAGGTCAATTAAAAGAAGTGTATGGTGAAGAAGAACTCTCTTTTTCAAGCACAACAGAAGATTTGATGTATAAAAAGCTTTGTGAACTTTTACACCCATCAAAACTGTTTGAATTGAATAAACGACAAGCACAATACATGGCATTGCAAAATCAAATAAATCCTCATTTTTTATATAACACACTAGAAAGTATTAGAAGTGAAGCTCTTATGGAAGGACTTCATATTGTTGCCGATATGACAGAAGCGCTTTCTTCTTTTTTCAGGTACACTATAAGTAATGTTGAAAATCTTGTTTCAATTGAAGACGAAATAGAAAATTGCGAAACTTATTTTAGAATTCAACAATATAGATTTGAAGAACGATTGTCTTTGGAAGTAAATTGTAATCCAGAAGATTACAATAGGATACTGAAATTAAAAATACCAAAGCTGACATTACAGCCAATTTTAGAAAACAGTATTATTCACGGAACAGAATTGCTATTAAAAAAAGGTAAAATTTCAATTACTCTTGAGGTCACAGAAAAAAGATTGCTTATTCAAATTTCAGATAATGGAATAGGAATGAATGAAAAACAACTAGCACAATTAAATAGCAAAATAGAGAGTAGTTTAGAAACTTGCTCCCCGCAAGGAGAAAAGAAAGGAGGGCTAGCCCTTCCTAATGTTAATAATAGGATACGTCTACTTTTTGGAGATGAATATGGAATTCATGTGTTCTCTTTAGAAGGAAGTGGAACAGATGTAGAAATCTCCTTGCCAATAGTGAATGATGATACAGAAATAAATAATAAAGAAGCTTTGTTATGAAACAAGAAATATTTCGTATGCATCATGTAAGTTTTTTTGAAAAAAATAACTTAGAGCTTAAAGATTTTAACTTGCATATTTTTTCAGGAGAGATAGTTTCTCTCATTCCAATAAACAATCAAGGGTTAGAATCTTTTTTGCGTTTGCTTAGGCAAAACCTTCCTTTAAAAGCGGGCTTTATTTATTATAAAGAAAACCTTATAAATAGTTGGAAGGGGGAGGCGCAAAACTTTTCAAAAATTTCAGTAATTCAAAATCAAAGTTCTCTTGTTGAGGGCTTAAGTGTGTTTGATAATATATTTGTACTAAGGCCTAGTTTTCAATCTTTTTTTATTAGACCAAAATTATTAAAAGAGCAACTTAAACCATTTTTTAAAGAGTTGAATTTAGATATATCGCCTTCTTCTTATGTAGATGAGCTTTCAATTTTTGAACGGTTGGTAGTTGAACTAATAAAAGCTATTGTAAATGGTGGGAAATTTGTTGTTTTAAGTGAAGTAGGGAGTTTTTTAAGTGAAACCGACTTGCTTCGCTTTCATAATATTATTCGCTATTATGCAAAAAAAGGAGTTTCTTTTTTATATATTGCATATCATTATGAAGAAGCGAGGTTAATTAGTAGTCGAACAGTATTAATGCATAATGGAGCTATACTAAAAGCGGTACAACCTTCTGATGTATCAAATTATACAAACGACTACATAGATGATGTTAGAAACGATATACAGCGAAAAGAAATTATACAAAATAAACCCGTGTTTCAGGTAGAGGATTTACATACAGAGTCTATTAAGGGATTATCTTTTTCTCTCTCTGAAACAGAGTGCATAGTGTTGCATACTCTTTCTGCTCAAATATATACCGATGTTTTAGATATAATTACAGGCAAAGCGCAGATAAAAGAAGGGAAAATTTTGTTGAACGGCGCACCTTTTGATTTTTCTTATTCTCGTAAAGCCGCTATAATTAACGAAAATCCGTCTGTTTCTATGATTTTTCCAGAGTTAAGTTATATAGATAATCTTTGCTTTACAATTGACCATAAACTGCCAGAAATTTGGAGAAATCATCAATTAAAAAAAGGGTTAAAACAACAGTTTGCAACAACTCTTTCTTTTTCTTCTTTTGAAAAAACACCAGAAGATATTTCAGTAGAACAAAAGTATGAATTAGTATATAACAGGATTATTTTGCAAAAACCAAAGGTGGTCGTTTGCGTTCAACCTTTTAATAAAGCAGATGTAAATTTGAGAATACATATTAGAAATTTGATTAAAAAGTTAATTCAACATAAAATAGCGGTAGTAATATTGGCTGTAAACCTTGCAGATAGTTTGTCTTTAGCAGATAGGCTTATTCGACTTACAGTAGAAAAGACAGTTGAAGTATATGATAAAAAGGATTTTTCAAAGATATCGTTTTCTGCTCCGTGGGTGGATTTATACAAAGAATAACATGAAAGCATAAGAAATTATAAGGACTTATTTATTAAAAAACAGATTTTTTTAATAAATTGTGATATAATTATGAGTGAGGGCCCTTATGAAAAAAAAATATATGAAGCACTCCAAAATGCAGTACAATTTTTCAAAAAATAAGTTCTTAAAAAAAATCTTTGGCCTTCGTTTTAAGCTTGGCTTTAGTGATGTAAGTAGTAAAAAGTCGGTAAATATAGGCAGGTTTGCTTTCTTAAATAGCCGATTTACACTTAGAACACAAAAAGAAAACACAAGGCTCCCTATAAATCCCGAAATGATTTGGACCCTGCCTACAACGTATAGCTTTATTGTAATTAGTGATATACATCTTAAAAAAACTGATACCCGAATGCTAGAAAGTCTTCAGCATGCATTTATTAAGGGAGATGCTTTTATTGTTGTAACGGGCGATTTAACTGCAAGTGGTGGAAGAGAGGACCTTCAAGAATTTGTTTCTTTAGTTCAAAAACTTCCTATACCATGTTACCCTGTAATTGGAAATCATGATATATATAAATTTAATTGGCCAACATGGCAAGAACTTATTGGGCAAACGGTGTACAGAATCGATAAAGAGGAAACTACACTAATAATGCTAGACTCTGCAAACGGTTTTTTGGGGAAACATCAATTAGAATGGTTAGAACAACAACTTGAAACAAGAAGGAAGCATGTTTTTGTTTTTAGTCATTGTAACTTTTTTATACCTAGGCGTACTATATTGCAGCAGTTTGCAAGCTTAGCTGAAAGACAGCATTTTGTTAATATTTGTAAAGGAAAGGTAGATGCCGTTTTTACGGGGCATAGTCATAAGCAATATAGTCATGTAGCAGAAGGCGTTCTTTTTCAAAATATGGAAGATTTTAGAGATAAAGGAACTTTTTGCCGTGTGCACGTATCACCAAAGAAATTTCAATGCACCTATGCACGGGTAAGCGATTTATAGTACGGAAATCAATTTTGAATAACTAATTAAATTTAGCCACAGATGATTAGGATGTAAAGGATTTTTTTGTGGTGTAAAGGCAAAAATACCATTATCCTGTTTAATCCTGTATATCAGCGGCTATTAAAAAGACACTTATGGATGAAAATTGAATTCCCTGGATTTATAGCAAGGATGCTTGCTTAGGATGTTAATTTTATATATATTATTAACAGAAGAAATCTATAAACATATGGAGAAAAGATGAAAAAAATTTTTATTGGCACAATTTTTGTAGCTATGGCAGTGCTGTTTTCAGCTTGTGTGGAAGAAGTAAATCCAGAGGCAACATGGACTTTGGTTTCATTAAATGATGGAGAAATGAAAGTAAATAAAGAAAACGGAAGTTTAATGCAAAGTGTTTCTATGCGCTTAGAAACGCAAGAGGAAAATATGTATGGAATTTCTGGCTTTTCAGGTGTGAACCATTTTAATGGGTCTGTAACAATAGATGGCAACAAAATGACTGTAGAGTCTCCTTTTGCTGTAACAATGATGATGGGTGCAGATGAGGCTCAAAAAGTAGAAGACTCCTTTTTAAGAACAGTTCAAGGTGGTGGAACTCTTTCTGTAAAAGAAACAACAGAAGGAACAATGTTAACTATAAAAAACACAAAAAATGGAACTGAATTACAGTTTATTCAAACAATTCTTGAAAATACAACTTGGAATATTTCAATGTACAATGTTGGAACAGCCGTAACAACGGTACCAGCTTCAGTTGAAGGGGTAACTCTTGGTTTTTCTGAAGACGGGAAAGTTTTTGGAACAACAGGTGCAAATCAACTTATGGGAACATACGAATATACAGATACAGGAGATTTAAAGCTTTCAGCGCTTGGCATAACTCGTATGGCAGCAAAAAACCAAGAGGTAAGAGATTTTGAGACTGCTCTAGTTCAATTGCTTTCAGAAGTAAGCAGCTTTGATATCAGTGGAAACACACTTACCTTGCGAAACGCAAGTGGTGCAAGTTTATTGGTATATGTACAATAATTTACATTTTATAATGTATAATTAGTAATTGGGGCAAGAGGCAGTGTTTTAGCTGGCTTTGCCCTTTTTTTTATGATTAAAAACGCTTTAAAATAAACTTGTTGCAAAAAGTTTAAAAGCATGAGATAATTATAGTACATCAACAAAGATGATACACTTAATATATTGGAAGGTTGAGGCATGGAAAAGATACAAGGTGTTCCTGTTTCTGAAGGGCGAGCGCTCGGAAAGATAGTATTACTTTCAGTAGAAGATATAAAATATGAAAAAATTGCAATAGAGCTTGAAGCTCTTGAGGGTGAAAAAGAAAAACTTCACAAAGCACTGCAAGAAACCAAACAAGATCTTGAAACACTTGTCGAAAAGGCAAAAAGCGACGAACAAGTCGACCAAGTTGAAATATTTGAAACATATATTATGATGTTAAGCGATGTTATGCTTATTCAAGAAATTGAACAATTTATGGAAAAAGAACTTGCAAACTTAGAGCATGCACTTTCCGTTGTTGGTGAATCGTATGTTGCAAAAATGCTAGAAATTGAAGATCCGTATTTTCGGGCTAGAGCAGATGATTTTAAACAAATTTTTAGGATGATGTTTGAATCTCTAAAAGCTACAAAGTCTTCAGTGATGCGCCCCACTGAGCCTTTTATTTTGGCAGCAAAAGAAATAGGACCGGCCGATATGGCAAAGGTTGATAGAACTCTTTTACAGGGTTTTGTCCTAGAACATGGAAGTAGAACTTCTCATGCTGCAATTATATCTAGAGCTATGGGCATTCCAATGATTTCTGGAATAGAAAATATAGAGGATTTACTTTCAGAACAAGTTTATTGTGCCCTTGATGGTACTAAGGGTCACCTTTATGTTTCTCCCACAAATGAAATTATTGAAGAATATCAATCATACTTACAAGAAAAAAAAGAACAAAATGAAGAAGATAAAAAGCTCTTAAATGAAGAATCTATTACAATTGACGGAGTTCATATAGAACTAATGGCAAATATTGGAAGCTTGCATGAAGTGCAAGATGTACTCGACTGTAATGCCGATGGAATAGGACTTTTTAGAACTGAGTTTTTTTATATGGAAAATGGGGGAACAAAGCTTCCAACAGAAGAAGAGCAATTTAAAGTGTACAAGGCGGTGCTTTCTGCAATGGGCGATAAGCCGGTAATCTTTAGAACACTTGATGCCGGAGGGGACAAGCAAATTACTTCACTTGGAATACCACCCGAAGAAAATCCATTTTTGGGATGGAGGGCAATACGCTATTGTTTAAAAAGAACCGATGTGTTTAAAACTCAAATAAGGGCTCTTTTGCGTGCGAGTGTTTATGGCAATGCAAAAATAATGCTCCCAATGATTATTTCAAGAGAAGAAGTAGAAACCTCTAAAGAACTCATACACGAAGTAGCAGAAGAGTTAAAAAAAGAGGGTGTAGCAATTAAAAATGTGCCAGTCGGTATTATGATAGAGACACCTGCAGCAGCGGTAAATGCAGTAGAACTGGCTAGCATTTCTGATTTTTTTAGTATTGGTACAAATGATTTAACCCAGTATACGCTGGCCGTGGATAGAGGAAATGGTCATATTGCAGAACTTTATGATGAAGGTCATCCTGCGGTAATGTACCTTATACAACATATAATAGCAAGTGCAAATAAGGCAAATATACCAGTGGGTCTTTGCGGTGAAATGGCAGGAAATACAGATTTTACCTAAAAACTCTTAAAACATGGGCTTAGGGATTTTAGTATGAGCCCAATATTAATCTTAAAAGCAAAAAAACTTATAAGAAGTCTTTCTACTAAAGCCTAGATTTTGGTTTTAGGGCGTTCCCCGCCAAGGCGGGTCGCACTTTTCGTGGTTCCGCCTTTCGGCTTCATTCGCGCCGTTTTGGTCCTAGTGCGGACAGGGCAAGCCCTGTCCCTACGGCTCGAACCGCTTTCAGCGGCCACTACAATTGCTAACGCGTTCGTATGCAGGCGATGTGGTCATCGCTGCTACTGCTGACCCTTGAAATAAAACCCTTTTTAGGCTATGATAAAAGCATGGAAACAATGAAAAGAACACATACTTGCGGTGCTTTGCGTAAAGCAGATGCTGACAAGACAGTAACATTAAACGGGTGGATTCACCGTATACGCGAACATGGCGGAATAGCTTTTATTAACCTTAGAGACCGCTACGGAATTACACAAGTTGTAATTGATACAAATATAACACCAGAGCTTGCAGACCTTGCAAAAGATTTGCGCATGGAAACATGTATTGCTGTTGAAGGGCTTGTAAATGCGCGCCCAGACACAATGATAAACAAAGACATGGAAACAGGCGAAATTGAGCTTATTGCAAAAAACATAGAAGTTCTTTCAAAATGTGATGTTCTTCCTTTTATGATTGATGAAGTTCAAAAAGACGGTACTCCTGTTATTCCAAACGAAGAGTTACGTTTAAAATATAGATACTTAGACCTTAGAACAGCTCATATGCAACACCATTTGGCTCTTCGCCACAAGGTAGCTTTGTCGGTTCGAAATTATTTATCTTCAAATAACTTTTTTGAAATTGAAACACCTACATTTATTAAGTCTACTCCAGAAGGAGCAAGGGACTACCTTGTGCCTTCACGCCTTTATCCAGGTCATTTTTACGCACTTCCTCAATCTCCACAGCTTTACAAACAAATATTAATGGTGTCAGGGTTTGACCGGTATTTCCAAATTGCACGCTGTTACAGAGATGAAGACGCTCGAGGAGACAGACAACCAGAGTTTACTCAAATAGATATGGAAATGAGCTTTGTGTCTCGCGATGACGTTTTGGGTATGACAGAAGGAATGATGAAAGCAGTATTTAAAGATGCCCTCAATGTTGAATTACAAACTCCTTTTATGCGCTTAGCATATGATGATGCAATTGAACTATACGGAACAGATAAGCCAGAGCTTCGTTTTGATATGAAACTTCAAGATGCAGACTTTATGGCAGACCTTGGAGACTTCCAAGCATTTAAAGATGCTTTAAGTGGCGGAAAAGGTGGTATAAAAGCGCTTGTTG